>CAZZDR010000007.1:22191-35516 GCA_964652535.1 uncultured Hymenobacter sp.
CCCGACTCGGTGGTGAACAAGACCTACGACATCGTAGAAGCCACCGCCACCCGCCTGCGCCTACAGGGCACCAACCCCGACGGCACCCGCACGGTAACCACATTCATACCGCAGCTTTCGGTCCTCGACCTGGCCAAGCAGGCGCTCACGGGCGGATCGTCGCGCACTTGGGTGCTCGACAATACGGTGGCCCAGACCATTGCGGTTGGCCCCGAGTCTAACCCCAGCGGCTACTACCCCGGCGGCGCGCTCGGCAGCTTGCCCGCCTGCCAGGCCGACGACGAGTTTACCTTCACGGCGGCTGGCACCTTCACATACGATGCGAAGGGGGAAACTTTTGTAGCTGGCAGCCCCGGCTCGTGCCAAGCGCCGCGCTCCGACAATACCACGTTTGCCTTTGGGCCAGCATCGGGCACGGGCATCGCACAGTTTGTGCTGGGCAAGGCGGGTACTTTCATCGGCGTCACCGATGCTCCGGCCGACCGCGTGTACCGTATTATTTCGATTGATAACCAGCATATGGTGCTGCGCGCTGGCGGGCCATCCGCCGACCCCACTTTCACCATCAAAATGCGTGTGAAGTAGTCCGCATCCCTTTTCCTACCCCCCTTTTCTAGCCGCATCATGATTTCTTTTCTCACTCCCCCGCTGGTTCGCAGCCTGGCCGCGGGCCTTACCCTGCTGCTGGCCGGCAGCTGCACCCAAAACCCGCCCGGCCCGGTTATTACGACCGATACGGCCACGGGCACGGCCAGCACCGGCGCCAACGCCGAGAGCCGCGCCTACGCCGACTACACCGAGCAGGTGTGGAGCGACGAGTTTGGTGATGCTGCCCTCGACGCCAGCAAGTGGACCTACGAGGTGAAGGATGTGTGGTTCAACAATGAACTGCAAGCCACCACCAGCTCGCGCAACAACGTGACCCTGACTAATGGCAACCTCAACATCACGGCCATTAAGGAGAACTACAATGGGCGCTCGTACACCTCGGGCCGCATCATCACGAAGGGGAAGAAGGAGTTCACCTTCGGCCGGCTCGATGTGCGGGCCAAGCTGCCCAAGGGCAAGGGCATTTGGCCCGCCATCTGGATGCTGGGCGCCAACGACAGCCAAGTGAGCTGGCCGGCCTGCGGCGAAATCGACATTATGGAGCTTAAGGGCAGCATGCCTACCGTCAACCTTAGCACCGTGCACTTCGGCAATACTGTGGCCACGCACCAGTACAAGGGCACTTCCTACGCCCTACCCAGCACGGCGGGCGGCGATTTTTCTACTGACTTTCACATCTTTAGCATGGTGCGCAGCCAAAACAAGATGGAGTTTTATTTGGACGGTGCCAAGTACTATACCCTCACCTCGAACGACGTAGCGCCCTACCCCTTCAACAACCCGTTCTACGTAATTCTGAACCTGGCCGTGGGTGGCGACTTCGACGGCAACCCCGACGCAAGCACCGTCTTCCCGCAAACTATGCAGGTAGACTACGTGAAATTTTTGCAATACAAGCAATAAGTTACCCAAAGCAGAGGGGGGTAGGGGTAGCCCTACTCCCCTCTTTTTTTTCACTCCACTTTTCCCACCCGTACCCGCATGAAAACGTTTACTAAATTTTGGCTGGCCGCAGGGCTGGTAACCCTGAGCAGCCGCGCGGCCTCGGCGCAGGTGCTATACGACAATTTTGAGAACACCCGGCTCGTCACCTACAGCTACGTGAGCGGGGCCATTACGGCCGTGGCCAACCCCGGCGGCGGCACCGTGAACACCAGTGCTACCAGTGGCAAGTACGACCGCGATGCCACGCAGTATGCAGTGATTGTTATTGGCCCGAACAACGCCTACCTGGCCGATGTGAGCGCCTACACGGCGGGCACCAAGAAGATATCGATGAAGTTTCGCAGCCCCGGCCCTGGCACCGCCGTGCAACTAGTTTTACAGAACAAGGTCAAAGCGGCCGTAAACGTTTATCCAAAAGGTAATTATGGTGGCTCGTTCGACGCTACTACAACGGCCGCCGCCAATACCTGGGAGACGTTGACCTTTACCTACACGGCCAATGCCGGTGGCGCTGACAATACTGTGACGGCCACCACCGTGGACCAGCTCGTTATGCTGGTGGCCCCCAACACCACCACGCCCACCACCTATTACCTAGACGATATAATGGGCCCAGAGCTGGTAGCGGGTAGCCTCGCGCCAACCGCCACGGCTACGCTACTCGACAATTTTGAGACCACCCGCCTCGTAGACTATCCCGGCGTGCAGGGCACGCTAGCGGCCGCGCCCAACCCCGGCAGCAGCACCGGCAACACCAGCGCCACTTGCGCCAGCTACGTCCGTGACGCGGCGCAGCAATACGCTACCATCACCATCGCGCCCAAAACCGGTAAGTTCGGCGACGTGTCGAGCTTCACGAGCGGCGCGCAAACCCTGACGATGAAGTTTCGCAGCCCGGCCGCTGGCACCAAGGTGCAGCTGGTTATGCAGAACAAAGCCAAGGCCGCCGCTACCCCCTACGCCTACCCACAGGGAAACTACGGCGGCACGTTTGACGCCACCACCGGCGCCACGGCCAACACCTGGGAAACCCTAACCTTCGCCTACACGGCCAACGCCGGCGGCGCCGACGGCACCGTAACGGCCACCGACATCGACCAGCTGGCGCTGCTCATTGCCCCAAATACCACGAGCAACGGCGCCACCTATTACTTCGACGACCTCACCGGGCCCTCGCTGGCCGTAGTCACGGCCACGCGCCTGGCCAGCACCAGCGCCGCCGCCCTGGCCCCAGCCTACCCCAACCCCGCCGCCGGCCGCGTGTCGGTGCCTTATAGCCTGAAGCAGAGTGCCGTAGTGAGCCTGGCCGTGTACGACGCCGTGGGCCGCCGCGCCACCGCCGTGTTTGAAAACCAGGCCCGGCCGGCCGGCGAGTACAGCGCCGACTTTAGCACGGCCGGCCTGGCGCCCGGCCTCTACACCTGCCGCCTCGTGGTTAATGGCCAAGCCCTGACCCGCCAGCTCAGCGTGCAATAACTTTTCCCTACCCTTGCTTAAACCCCGGGCCGGCCGGCACTTCTGAGAGGAAGCGCCGGCCGGCTTTTTGCGCACCCGTTTGGGCCGTTTTAGCGTAGGCTTTGTTCTGACCTTACGTGCTCGTTTTTAAGGCCCTACCCCTCACGTACCATTCATGTTGGCGCCCGCTATTTGGGTAGCTGAGTGGCTAGTTCGGTGGCAGCGGGCCCTGGGTCGTAAGCTGCCTCGAGCGGCCGACTGCTGCTTTCTACCTTGTTTTATTTGCCGCGCTTGCCGGCGCGGTTTGGCTCCCCGATGAGTACGACCACCGACCTCCTTACGCCTCCCATTGTAAGCCCTACCCCTGCTACCCGGCCCGCCGATTTTAAGCTGGCTTTTCAGCAAAAAGAAACGCTGCTGGCCGGCTACTTGGCTGCCTTTGCGGTGGTGTACTTCCGCCAGCCGGCCGAGCGTAGCGCTACCCAGCTGCAAGCCACACTGCGGGTCGAAAACGCCGTGGCGACCTTTCCGCCGGCCACTATCCTTCTGAATATCAGCGACGCGCTGACGCTGGCCGAGCTAGCAGCTGAGGCCGCTAGCCAGCTCGTGATGGGCCTGGCCGGGGTGGGCGAGCAGCTGGGCGCGGCCATCACGCGAGCGCGCATTTCGTTTCCGGCGCCCGAGGCCCAGAGCGCCGACCACGAGTGGTGCGTAACTCTGGCATTTGCGGCCGATAATACGGTGGCCGTCAGTTTTGCCTGCACTGGCGGGCTGCCGGGACCCTGGGGCGCGGCCTACCTGCCGGCCCATGTGCAGCGGGTGTTCGAGCAGATTGGGGCCAACTCGCAGGCGCCGGTAGGCTACGTGTTTTTCTTGGCCGAGGAAGAAGTGCAGCTGCTGCGCGACTTCCGCACGGTGCCGCAGCAGGTGGCCGAGGGCGGCCCGCAGCAATTGCACCACTTATTTGAGGAAACCGCCGGCCGCTACCCCAACCACTTGGCGCTGAGCTGGCTGGGCGACACGCGCACTTACGCACAGCTCAACGCTGAAGCCGACCAGCTGGCTGCCCGCCTGCAAAGCCAGGGCGTGCAAGCCGGCGACTTTGTGGGGCTGTACCTGGCCAAGTCTATTGAACTATACGTGGGCATGCTGGCCGTGCTCAAGGCCGGTGCGGCCTACGTGCCGCTCGATTTGTCGTTTCCGGCCGACCGCGTTACGTTCATTTTGGGCGACTGCGGAGCGCGGGCCTTGCTCATCAACCGGCCGCTGCCCGCGGGCTTCGACACCTGGCCGGGCCTGGTGCTCAACTTGGCGCAGCCCGCGGCAGCCCTACCCCCCACGCTGGTGCCAGTGGTGGGTGGGCCCAATGCCATTGCCTACGTCATCTATACCTCGGGCACCACGGGCCTGCCCAAGGGTGTGCTCATTCCGCACCGCAGCATTTGCCACCTGGTGCGGGCCGAGCAGGTGCTGTTTCAGCCCACCCCGCAAGACCGCGTGGTGCAGGGCTTTTCGGTGGCCTTCGATGCCTCACTCGAAGAGCTGTGGCTGGCCTGGGGCGCGGGCGCCGCGCTGGTGCCGGTGCCCGAAGAAACCATGAAAGCGCCCGACGCGCTACCTAGCTTTCTGGCCGAGAACCAGGTCACGATTTTTTCGACCGTGCCCACGCTGCTCTCGCTGCTGCCGGCGGCTATTCCGACGCTGCGGCTGCTCATTTTGGGGGGCGAGGTATGCCCGCCCGAGCTGCTGGCTAAGTGGGCCAGCCGCCAGTGCCGGGTGGTGAACACCTACGGCCCTACCGAGGCCACCGTAGTAGCCACGGCCGCCGACTTTGTGCCCGGCCAGCGTCTTACCATCGGGCGGCCGCTGGCGGGCTACGAGGTGCTGCTGCTCGACCAACTGGGCCAGCTAGTGCCGCTGGGCGGGGCCGGCGAGCTGTGCATCGGCGGGCCCGCACTGGCCGCCGGCTACCTCAACCGCCCCGAGCTGAGCGCCGCTAAGTTCAACACCGTCAGCGAGCTGCAAAATGGCTTCGGCGGGCGGCTGTACCGCACCGGCGACCTGGCGCGCTTCGAGGCCGAGGGCAACGTGGACTTTCTGGGGCGCATCGATACGCAGGTCAAAATCCGGGGCTTCCGGGTCGAGTTGGCCGAAATCGAGAGCCTGCTGCTGCAATGGCCGGGTATCCGCAACGCCGCCGTGGCCCTCAAGGAAGGTGCTGATGGCGTGAAAAAACTCATTGCCTATCTCATTCTGGCCCCTGACCACCTGCTCGACGAGAAGGCCGTGCGGGCCTACCTGCGCGAGCGCTTGGCGCCCTACATGCTGCCCGCCGCGCTGGTGCCACTGGTGTCTTTTCCGCTGCTCACTAGTGGCAAGGTTGACCGCAAGGCCTTGCCCTACCCCGTGAGCGGCGACCAAGCCCCCACCCGCGAGCTGATGCTGCCCCGCAACCCACTCGAAAGCGCCATTTATGCGGCCTGGCAAAAGCGCTTCGACACGGCCGACATCTCCGTAACCGACGACTTTTTTGACCTCGGCGGCAACTCGCTGCTGGCCTCACTCATCATTTCCGAACTGCGCCAGCAGCCCGATTTCCAGGGCTTGTCGGTGAAGGAGATGTACACCCGCCGCACCATCGAGGGGCTAGCCGCCGCTGTGGCAAACGCTGCGACGGCCACAGCAGCCACGACTTCTGAAGCGGTGCCCCCTCCCCCCCTGCGGCGCGCCAGCACCCTTACCCGGCTGCTCACGGCCATTTTGCAGCTGCTCGCCATCGCGGCCTTTTATACCGTGCCGGTGCTGCTGCTGAACGTGACGCTGCACCTGCGGCCGGTTATTGCCGAGTGGTCGTGGCCCGAGCTGGTGCTGGCCGGCGCGGCGGCCGTGGTGGGCTACGTACCGCTGGCCTGCCTGCTGGTAGTGGTGGTGAAGTGGCTGGTTATCGGCCGCTTCCAGGCCGGCGAATACCCGCTGTGGGGCTTCTACTACTTCCGGTTTTGGGTGGTAAAAAAACTGGTGGAGGCGGCCCCTACCCCCCTGCTGTCGGCCACGCCTTTCCTGGCTATTTTCTACCGCCTGCTGGGGGCTAAGATTGGCAAAAACGTGTACCTAGGTACTACCCGCGTGCTGTGCTTCGACTTGCTGGCTATCGGCGAGGGCGCCAGCGTGGCCCGCGAGGCAGCGCTGCTGGGCTACCGCATCGAGCGCGACCGCCTCATTATCGGGGCCACCGCCGTGGGGCGCGACGCCTACGTGGGCTTGCGGGCCATTATGGAAGGCAATACTAGCCTGGGCGACGGCGCCGAGCTCGACGACTTATCGGTGCTGCCAGCCGGCCGGCAAGTGCCCGCCGGTGAGGGCTGGCTGGGCTCGCCGGCCCAGCGCGTGCGGGCGGTGCCGCTCACCCCGCTGCGGCCGGTGGCTGGGCCAGGCGCGGGCTACCTGGCGGCCCAGCTAGCGGCCATCGCGCTCATGCTGCTGGTGCCCACCGTGGCCTCACTGCCAGTTCTGGCCATCTTGTACGAGTTTGTGGAGCCGCTGCAACCCGAGCCTTCGCTGTTGGCCCTTATTCCGTTGTCGGCGCTCTACGTGTTGCTTTTGATAACCGTGCTGGCCGGCACCAAGCACCTAGTGGCCGGCCGCCAGGCCGACGGCACTATCCCGCTCTATAGCCTGGCCTACGTGCGCCACTGGGTGGCTGATGCCGTATTGGCCCAAAGTCTGACGCTGCTGCGCTCGCTCTACGCCACTATTTACACGCCTTACTGGCTGCGGCTGCTAGGCGCCAAAATCGGCCACCGAGCCGAGGTTTCGACCCTCAATCATATTTCGGCCGAGCACCTCACGGTGGGGCCCGGCTCGTTTTTGGCCGACTCGGTGAGCGTGGGGGCGCCGCGCGTGCAGCACGGGCTGGTGTCGGTGCTGCCCACGGTGGTGGGGCCACGCACTTTTGTGGGCAATGGCGCGGTGCTGGCTGGCGGCACCATCTTAGGTACCAATAACCTGATTGGCGCGCTCTCGTCGGCGCCCCTCGACACGCCGCCCGATGGCACCTCGTGGGTGGGCTCACCGGCGTTTTTGCTGCCCAATCGGCCAGTGTCGGCGGCGTTTGCGCCCGAGCTCACGTTTGCGCCGCCGGCTCGGCTGGTGTGGGCGCGGGCAATCATCGAGCTTTTCAAGATTGTGCTGCCCTTCACGTTCACCTTCATGACGTTTGCGGTGCTGTATCACTATTGCCATTTGCACCTGCTTTACTATCCTTTCTGGAGCAGCGTGGGGGTAGGCACTGGGGTGCTGGTGGGGCTGATTTTTGGCTTTTCTATCCTCACCGCGCTATTTAAGTGGGTGCTCATTGGCCGCTACCGGCCTTCGGAGAAGCCGCTGTGGTCGTCGTTTGTGTGGCGCAACGAGCTCGTCAATTCTTTGTGCGAAAGTTACGTGTATCCCTTCTGGCAGGCGGCGTTGCTGGGCACGCCATTCGCTACCTGGTTTTTCCAGCTCATGGGCAGCCACTTTGGCCACTCAGTGTACATGGACACCACCGAAATCACGGAATTTGACCTGGCTTGGGTGGCCGACCACGCAGTGCTCAACAACGGATCGACCATCCAAACGCACTTGTTCGAGGACCGTGTGATGAAGATGTCGAACCTGCGCATCGGGCGCTACGCCACTGTGGGCACGTCGAGCGTGGTGCTCTACGACTCGGTTATTGGCCCCGGCGCTACCCTCAAAAGCTTATCGCTCTTGATGAAAGGCGAGCAGCTGCCGGCCAATACCCGCTGGCAGGGCATCCCAAGCGCCTTCATCCCCGGCGCATAGCACTAGGTTAGCTTAGTAGCTAAAAACCCCAAAGCCCGTCATGCGGCCGGCTTTGGGGTTTTTAGTAAAATCTACATACATTTTTAGTCGGCTTGAGAGGGGGTAGGGCTCTCATTCGGATCGCCGGTTGGGCTCGGCGTGTTTAGGCCAATATTCTTGGTCTGAGCTTCGGTGGGGCGGTCGGCACCTCCCCCGCCGTAGCCACCCACAAAGGGGTTTTGGTTGGTGTCCGTGTTGCGGTCGCTCAGGTCTTCGCGGCCGCCGCTGGCGCCCAGGCCACCACGGTAGCCACTCTGGTCGTAGCCCCGGTCTTCGTCGCCGTTAGCTTCGGCGTGGCCCATGCCCTGGCCGCGGCCAGTGGCACCGTACTGGTCGCCGGCGCCGCCCGCGCCCTGCTGCCGCTGCTGGTTGAAGTCGGAACCTTGCTGCGAAGTGCTATTGCTACCGTCGTTGCGCGACTTATCCGCGTCGGCCATTATCGGCGACATATCGCGCGAATCGTCTTCCGGCGTGGTGGCGGGGCCCTGGTCGCCGCCCAGCTGGGTGGGGTCGGTGGGGTGGTTTGATTCGTTATTTGCTTGCTCGTTGGTAGCCATGAGAAAGGGTGGAAAAGGGAGTGAGAAGTTCAGAAATATCAGCTAGCTCATACTGGGCGCGCCGGGTAAGGTTGCGCACCGCCCGGCTCGGCGCAGCCGCTACTTGCGTACTTCGCAGCTATGCACAGCGCTCCGTTCCTGCACGTGTGGCAAGCCGACTTGGCCGCTACCCTACCCCCCTGGCTGGCGGCAGAAAATACCCTATCGGCAGCCGAACGCGCCCGCCAGGTGCGCCTGCGCACGCCCACCCTACGCCAGACCTACGGCCGGGCGCACGGCTTTCTGCGGGCGGTGCTCAGCCACTATACTGGTCAAGCCGCCAGCACCTTGCGCATAGAAGTCGATATCCAGGGCAAGCCCGCACTGCCGGGCGCGGGGCTGTACTTCAACCTGTCGTACCGGCCGGGCCGGGCGCTATTGGCCGTGTCTAATGCCTACCCCGTCGGAGTCGATGTGGAGCCGCTAGCGCCGCTGGCCAACGTTGATGCGCTGATTCAGGAGTTGTTTGCGCCCGCCGAGCAGGCGGCGCTACGCGCCACTGTGCCGGCCGATTATTGGCCGCTATTCTACACCATCTGGACGCGTAAGGAGGCCTACGCCAAGGCGCTGGGCATGGGACTAGCGATGCCGTTTGCCGCGTTTTCAGTTTTGAGATTCGGGCCGAGCCAGCCGTTAGTTTTCACTGCACCGCCGGGGGTAGGGCTGCACCACTGGGTAGTGGGCGCGGGCTACCTGGGGGCCGTGGCGGTGCAGAGTGCGGCTTCGCTGCTACCCACGCACTACACCTATCCAAATGCGCTGTTTGATAAGTAGTTCAGGTAGGGCAGTGCAAACCCGCTTTCCCGTGTGAAGCGGGCCACATTGCTACCCCGACGCCTTAGCCTGCTGCTGCGCGAAGCTCAGAAACCGTTGGGCGGGGCGGGTCAGGGGCTGGCCTTGCACCCATACTGCCTCGAACTGCCGGGGTAGGTGCAGGCCTGCAATGGGCACTACTTCGAGCACGCCCGCCGCTAGCTCGCGCGCCAGCGCCCGCCGCGACACGAAGCCCAGCGCTGCCGGGGCCGCTGCTAAGTAGCTCTTGATAGCCTCTGTGCTATCGAGGTAAAACGCCACTTGCAGCTCGCCGAGCTTCACTTTGAGTTCGCGCAGGGCCATTTCCAGCACCTCCAGCGTGCCCGAGCCGCGCTCGCGCAGCACCAGGGGGTAGGCCAGGGCTTTGGCCAGCGGCAGGGGGGTAGGCGGCGGGCCGGCGGGCGTGGCGCGGCGCACGGCCACCAGCTCGTCGGGCAGCAGCGGCTCGTAGTGCAGGTCGCGGCTTTTGGTACGGCCCTCCACAAAGCCCAGGTCTAGCTCGCCGCGCAGCAAGGCCTCGGCAATCCGCTCGGAGTTGACGCTGAGTAGCGTAAGCTGCACCTGCGGATAGCGCGCTTGGAAGGTGGGCAGCCAACCCGGTAGCACGTATTGGCTGAGGGTAGTGCTGGCGCCCAGGCGCAGGCGGCCAGCAGCCTCCTCGGGGTCGCGCAGGCCCAGCAGCTGCTCGTCGAGCTGCCGAGCCGAGGCCTCCACGGCTTCGGCGTGCAGCAGCAGCAGGCGGCCGGCTTCGGTGAGGGCCACGCGGTTGCCGCGCCGCGCCAACAGGCGCTGGCCATACTGGGCTTCCAGCTCCCGAATGTGCTTAGTAACGGCGGGCTGCGAAATAAACAGCTCTTGCCCAGCTTTAGTAAAGCTCAGGTGCCGGGCCACAGCGGCAAAAACGCGCAGGCGAAAATCAGACATGATGCCCGCAAAATAGCGGCTACGCCCGCAACGGCCGGGTGGCTGGCGTGGCCAATTGCCCTTACGAGCGCAGCGCGGCAATCGCCCCAGCACGAAATCGCTTGGGTGTCTCATGCAAGGCAATTGCTTCGCATGCTCGCCAAGACAAGTAGATTTCTATCTGAGTAAATCGAATAAGCGTTTAACTATTTCTTAGCCGCTGCTGAGGCACGTAGAGCCCACACTTTTTGTTATGCAGCACCCTCACAACCTTAAAAAACAGCACAGAGCCAAGAACTAGCAGGACAAATAGTAAGTAAATGCTTACTGTTAGCCGTTCATTACACACTACTTTTACGCCGTGCCCGAGTACTTGCTTTTCGTTGATACCGAGACGTCGGGCCTGCCCACCGACTGGCGGCGGCCCTACGCCGAGCCAGGCGCGTGGCCACACGTGGCGCAGGTGGCCTGGCTTATCTACACGGCGGCGGGCGAATTGGTGAAGACCGAGAATCACTACATCCGGCCCAGCGACTACGACATCACGCCAGCTTCGATGCAGGTGCACGGCCTCACGCTGGCTTACCTGCACGAGCATGGCCAGGCTCGCCTGCCTGTGATGCAACGCCTACACGACGACCTACGCCGCTACAAACCCTTGGTAGTGGGGCACTTTATCGAGCTCGACTACCACATGGTGGGCGTCAGCTTTCACCGCTCGGGGCTCGATAATGCGCTGCTGGGCCTGCCCACCTTCTGCACCATGCGCCTGACCGGACGCTTCTGGCAGCCCGTGCGCCAGCAGTACCTGCGCCTGGCCGACTTGTACCAGCGGCAGTTTGGGCGGCCCATGCTGAAGCAGCACGACGCGCTGGCCGACGCCGAGGCTACGGCCCAGTGCTTTTTTGAGCTGCGCCGCACTGGCGACATCGATGCCGAAATCCTGGCTAGCCAAGCCCAGTTGCAACCCCCGCCCACCCACACCGCGCTGGCCGCTGCCCGCCGCCCGTTTTGGAAGTATTGGCTAGGCATGATCTAGTTTTACACAGTAAAAATCGGTTGTCGTTGCGCGCACCACGCAGGGGAGCGCGGCCATCTTTCCTTACCGCTTGATTTAATAATCCAACGATTAGGAAAGATGGCCGCGCTCCCCTGCGTGGTACGCGCAATGACAGCTGAGCGCTTTATTTGCTACTCGATATTTTTCCGCTGCTTATGACTACCCGCCTCGCCTTTTTGCGCACCGTAGAGCCCTTCAACCTCCTACCCCCCGAGGTGCTGGAAGAAGTGGCCGCGCTGCTGCAAGAGGTAACGCACCCGCGCGAGGCCGTTATCTACCGCCAGGGCGAAACCAAGCTGCGGGGCGTTGACCTCATTATTGAGGGTGCCTACGACACGTTCTTTTTTGATGCGCAGCAGGTGCGCCGGCTGCCCGAGGTGTACGGACCCAGCGAGTGCTACGGCGGTGTGTCGGTGCTGCTTAATAAGAAGCGCTCGCTGCGCACGGTGCAGGCACGGGCCGGCACGCGGGTGTACTTTCTGCACCGCAACGATTTTCGGGGGTTATGCCTAGGTTACGAGGCGTTTTTTCACTACTTCACCAGCCGCTACGGCCGGCTGATGCTCGACGACGAGTATGCCCAGCTGGTGCAGCCTGGCCCCCAGGCTACCCAGAATTTTATTGCCGCCGACGAGCTCTACTCGCGCCGCATGGGTAGCGTCGAGCTGCGCGAGGTGCTGGCCTGCCCTGGCAGCACGCCCACCCACGAGGTGGCGCGGCGCATGGCCAAGGCACGCAGCAGCTGCTACTTCGTGCTCGATGAGCAGGAAAAAGTTGTGGGCTACGTCACCGACATTACGCTGCGCGACAAGGTAGTAGCAGGCCTCGGCGATGCGCGCTTGCCCATCAGCACCTACCTCGACGCGCCTACCCGCTCGGTGAGCAGCGAAGCCTTTGTGTATGAGGCGCTTTTGCTCATGTTCCGGACCAAGACGCGCTACCTACTGGTGGAGGGTGCGCCGGGCGAGTACCTGGGCTTTATCTCGCGCAACAAGCTGCTGGCCGAGCAGGCGCAGTCGCCGTTCCTCTTCATACAGGGTGTGAAGCAGGCCGTGTCGCGCCGCGAGCTGCGGCGCAACTGGCAGAAGGTGCCCGACATCGTGTTTCAGCTGCTCGACCGCGGCGTGAAGCCCGAAATCGTAAACCAGGTTATCACGACTGTGGCCGATACCATTGCCCTGAAGGTGATTGAGGACGTGATAAAGGAGCTGGGGCCGCCGCCGGCGCGGTTCGTGTTTATTGTGCTCGGCTCGGAGGGTAGGCAGGAACAAACGCTGCTCACCGACCAAGACAACGCCATCATTTACGAAGACAAGGCCAACGAGCAGCGCGAGCTGGTGCGCGACTATTTCCTGCGCTTCGCCACGGAAGTAAGCGACCGGCTCAATGAAATTGGCTTCAGCTTTTGCGACGGCGGCTTTATGGCCAAGAACCCGAAGTGGACGCACTCGCTCTCGCACTGGAAGCGCAACTACCGCGAGTGGCTACACGAGTCGAACCCCGAAAACGTGATGCGCTTTGCCGCGTTTTTCGACATTCGCTTTCTCTACGGCGAGGCCGATATCTTGGAAGAGCTGCGCGATTTTCTGGATACGGAGCTGCAGCAGCCGCTCGACCGCTTTCTGCACTATATGGCCACCAATGCCTTGCAGTACGAGCCGCCGCTCACGTTTTTCAACAACATCCGCACCTTTGCCGTGGGCCAGCAGCAGGTAGTAAACCTGAAGAAAATCATGTCGCCCATCGTGGATGCGGTGCGCGTGTTTGCCCTCAAAAACCGCGTTTTCGCCACCAACACCGGCCAGCGCCTGGCCGCGCTGCGCCAGCTCGGTGTCTTCACCGAAAAGGAGTACCAGGAACTGTTGCAGTCGTACTACTACCTGATGGGCATGCGCCTCAAAAAGCAAGCCGCCCAGATGACGCACGACAAGCTTCCGCCCGACAACTACCTAGACCCCAAGAACCTGACTAAAGTAGAGCGTGTCACGCTAAAGGAGATTTTCAAAGTCATCGCCGATTTTCAGCTGAAAATCAAGGTGAATTTTGCCAAGATGCTGAGCTAGTTTCCGTAGCGCGAACTT
>CAZZDR010000008.1:0-3889 GCA_964652535.1 uncultured Hymenobacter sp.
GCGCTCTTTAAGAAAGTACCGCAGTTTGCCACGGCCGGCCAAAGCACGCAGCTCATCATTGGTGCTTCGGATGAGAATGATTTGCAGATTATTAAGCTTTCCGACAGCCTTTATCAGGGCTACGGGCTGAAGCGCGTGTACTACTCGGGCTATGTGCCCATCACCGACGATGCGCGCTTACCGCAGGTGACCCAGCCGCCGCTCGTACGTGAGCACCGCCTGTACCAAACCGACTGGCTGATGCGCTTCTACGGCTTCGAGGCCGACGAGATTCTAGACCCCGCGCACCCGTACCTCGACCTCGAAATAGACCCCAAGCTGGCCTGGGCACTGCGCAACCGCCACCTGTTTCCCATCGATGTGAACGTGGCCGACCGCGCCCTGATACTGCGCATACCGGGGGTAGGGGCGCGCTCGGCCGAGCGCATCGTGCAGGCACGACGCTTTACTTCGCTCACGGCCGAGCACCTCACCCAGTTTGGGGTAGTGATGAAGCGCGCTAAGCATTTTCTCACGGCCAGGGGCATGGCCCCGGCCGCGCTCGGCGAGCTAAGCGAACAGCAGGTGCGCCGCCAGATTTTGTTCGGAGGCAAGGCCACCCGCTCGGCCCTCGTCACGCAGCAGCTCGATTTGTTTGCGCAGGTGGGGTAGGGCGGCTAGCCAGTTGGCAAAGATATTGATAAGTAGGTAATTGAGTTGCTGCATTTTGTGCTTCTTATCTTATTGAATCCTTGATTTTTAAGCCCAATTACCCGCGTGAAATATCTTTTGCTCGCCCTCTCCACCCTGATGCTAACCAGCTGCCTAAACGCATCGGAAAGCGTGTGCGAGAGCACCGTGGTAGCGCCCGTGCTCAGTGCTACCGGCCCCAAAACGGGGGCCGTCAACCAGCCCGCCACATTTACGCTGGCCTACCAGATTCAGAGCCCCTGCGGCAAGTTTAGCGGTATAGATGAGGCTAACGTAGCTACTTCAACTACTCGCGTGCTAAGCGTGAAGGTGAGCTATAGCGGCTGCAATTGCCCGCAGGCAGCTGTTCCCTCACAGGCCACTTATACTTTTCAGCCGGCGCAGGCAGGTACCTACTATTTGCAGTTCGCCAGCACTAATGGCTTTTTCACCGATACGCTGGTGGTTAAATAATTGCCTTTTGCTTGCCCGGCCGTGGTGGCCGGGAAAAACCGGTTTAAAACCATGCTCATTATTCATCGCGCTCCGGCCGTCGCGTCGGCCCCAGCCCCGCTCGCTGCCGAACCCCTAGTGGCCTTACTTACTGGCCCTACCCCCCTTGGGGCAGACAAAGCCCCGCGCCTTTCGTGCTGCTGCCGCCTCTCGGAGTTGCTACCGCTGGTGCGCCAGTTGCACGACGCTGCCCGCGCCGCGCAGCAGGCTACCGAGCAGCCCGGCGTAGCAGCCTAAGCTAGCTGGCGCAACCTTTTGGGGCCTTGCTGGGGTACAGCAGGTATGGAGTATGCCCTCGAACACCACACGGTGCCTACTAACGGCCTGCAGCTACATGTGGTGCAGTGTGGCCCAACCGATGGCCCAATAGTAGTGCTATTGCACGGCTTCCCCGAGTTTTGGTACAGCTGGCGGGGGCAATTGCTGGCGCTAGCCGCCGCTGGCTACCGCGTGTGGGCTCCCGACCAACGCGGCTACAACCTGAGCGATAAGCCCCAAAAAATCAAGGATTACGCCTTGCCGACACTGGCGGCCGATATCATCGGGCTGCTCGATGCGGCGGGCCGCGGACAAGCCATAATCATCGGCCACGATTGGGGTGGCATCGTGGCGTGGTACTTAGCGGCGCACTACCCCCAGCGCGTGGCGCAAGTAGCTATTCTCAACGTGCCGCACCCGGCGGTGGTGGCGCGCAGCTTGTGGCGCGTGCCCGACCAAGTGCTACGCAGCTGGTACATCCTGTTTTTTCAGTTGCCCGGCCTGCCCGAATGGCTGTTGCGGCGGCGCAACTGGCGCTGGGGCGAGCAGGCGCTGCGCCGCACCAGTCGGCCTGGCACCTTTAGCGAAGCTGAGGTGGCGCGCTACAAAGTGGCTTGGGCACAGCCCGGCGCCGCCAGCGCCATGATTAATTGGTATCGGGCATTGCGGCTGTCGGCTGGCCCCGCGTGGCCCCGCATCGTAGTGCCAGTGCAGCTTATCTGGGGCAAGCGCGATGCTTTTCTGAACGCGCGGCTGGCCGAAATAAGCCTGACGCAGTGCCAAAACGGCCGCTTACAGTACTTTCTGTCGGCTACCCACTGGGTGCAGCTCGAAGAGCCGGCGGCAGTTAATGCGTTGCTGTTGCGCTTTATGGCCGAAAATTCTCCTTCTTGACTTTTTCCTTCCTGCCCGCGTGAGTGTCCCTACCCCCCTGCGCCGCCCCGATGCCAGTACTAGTGTGGGCCCGGTGGCCGCTCGCCCGCCTGCCCCTGAGCTGCGCAATCCGCCCGCCGACTACACCTACGATGGCTCGTTTGAAGGCTTGCTCACGGTGCTGTTTCGGGTGTACGACCGCAAGTCGGCGCCCAACAGCATCCAGCCTGAGGGCGCGGCGCAGGGCGGCCTATTTACCCAGCCCGTGGCTATCGACACCGACGAGGTGCTAGCCACCCGTACCTGGGATGGCCTGCTGCGCTTCATGCCCGAGCCGGCGCGGGCGCGGCTCTACCACATTTTTCTCAGTGAAGACCCCGAGCGCGAACTGCTCATTTTTCGCTACGCCGACATGGCCTTGCGGGCGGGCCGCGATATTTCCGACAACTACGCCGACGCTACCGTGCGCCGGATGCAGCGCCTGGCCCAGCAGCTCTTCCGCGAGAAGCACCGCATGGAAGCATTCGTGCGCTTCGAGAAAGCGCAGGATGGCTTATTTCACGCCACCATCGAGCCCGATTTTGACGTGCTGCCGCTCATTGCCAGCCACTTTACCAAGCGCTACGCCGACCAGCGCTGGCTGATTTTTGACAAAAAACGCCGCTACGGTCTGCACTACGACTTGCACCAAACGACCATTGTGGAGTTTGAAACGGCTGGCCCTACCCCCCGCCGCGGCGAAGTATCGGCTACAGTTCTCGACGAGCGTGAGCCACTGTTTAAAATCTTGTGGCAGGCGTATTTCGACCACGTCAACATCCCCGAGCGCAAGAATATCAAGCTGCACCAGCGCCAAATGCCCAAGCGCTACTGGAAGTACCTGAGCGAAAAGCAGCCCCGCGAGCGTCGCTTCGAGCCGATAAAAAACAAGCGTGGGCCGGCTACCCCACCTTCCTTGCAGCAGGGAGAAGCCGACCGCTAGCCAACGTAGAAAGTTATCAGTTTTGCCCGCTGCGGAGAGGGGTAGGGAGTGAGGCGCTAACTTGCAGCCTGAACACTACTTACTGAAGTTGATGAATACGACGCTGGTTTTTGGGGCCTCGGGCCAATTGGGGCAGTGCCTGGCGCACGTGGCGCAGGAGCAAAACATGACCGGGCTGGTTTTTCCGCCCGAGGCGCAGGCCAATATCCTGGACCCCGCCGGGCTGCGTAGCCTTTTCGAAGAGCACCGCCCGGCCTACGCCATCAACTGCGCCGCCTACACGGCCGTGGACAAAGCCGAGGACGAGCTAGACCTGGCCCGCAAAGTAAACCGCGACGGTGTCGAAAACCTGGCCCGGCTCTGCGGCGAGTTTGGTACCACGCTCATCCAGATTTCGACCGACTTTGTGTTTGCTGGCACCGGCAACCAGCCGCTGGTCGAAACCGACGAAGCCGCGCCCATCAGCGTCTACGGCCTCACCAAGCTGGAAGGCGAGCAGGTTATTCCGGCGCTCACCAGCCAGTATTTCATCTTGCGCACCAGCTGGCTGTACTCCGAGTTTGCCAATAACTTCGTGAAAACCATGCTCAAGCT
>CAZZDR010000008.1:3989-14508 GCA_964652535.1 uncultured Hymenobacter sp.
GCGCCGTTCGGTAGAGATGCTTCGACAAGCTCAGCATGACGTTCTCTTTTAGAGAAGTATTAACCTCACCGCCCGTAACTGCGGTGAATCACCAGCGCCAGCGCCACAAATGCGCCACCTACGGCACACACACCGGGCCAGCCGAAATGCGTCCAGGCTAGGCCGCCGACTACTGAGCCGATAGAGCCACCCGTGAAATAACCCGTCATGTACACCGTGTTGAGGCGGCTGCGGGCCTCGGGGCGCAGCGAAAACACGAGCGTCTGGTTGGAAATGTGGGCCGACTGCACGCCCACGTCGAGCAGGATAACGCCCAGCACCAGCCCGATGAGGTAGCCGCCGCCTACCCCCAGCACCAAGTACGAAACCAGCGCCAGCACCAGGCCCGCCGTAATGGCGTAGCGCGGTCCACGCTTGTCGGCCAGGCTGCCGGCCAGCGGTGCGGCCAGCGCGCCCATGGCGCCCACCAGCCCAAAAAAGCCCGCCACCTCGCTGCCGTAGTTATAAGCCGGGCTTTCGAGGTAAAACACGAGGGTAGTCCAGAACACGCTAAACGCCGCAAACACGCTGGCGCCCACCAGCGCCGAGCGCCGCAGCGGCGGCAGCTCGCGCACCAGTGTGGCCAGCGATTTCATCAGCGAGGCATAGGTGCCCGTAAAATTGGGCCGGTCCTGGGGCAGGCGCCAGGCCAGCAGCGCACCCAGTGCTACCATGATGCCTGCCGCCCCGCCAAACACCGTGCGCCAACCCAAGTGCGCGCCTACGTAGCCACTCACCGTGCGCGAGAGCAGAATGCCGATGAGCAAGCCGCTCATGATGCGCCCCACAATGCGGCCGCGGTCGGCCTCAGGTGCTAGGTGCGCAGCCATAGGCAGTAGCAGCTGCGGCACCGCCGAGCAAATACCAATGAGCACGCTCACCACGGTCAGCAGCGCAAAAGAAGGCGCCAGCGCCGCGCCACCCAGGCACAGCGCCGCGCCCACCAGCATCCAGAGAATAAGGCGCTTGCGCTCCAGCATATCGCCCAGCGGCACCACCAGCAGCATACCGAGTGTGTAGCCGACTTGGGTGGCGGTGGCGGCCAGCGTGGCTTGGCTGTCGGGGATGCCGAAGGTGCGGCCGATGGCGGCCAGCAGTGGCTGGTTGTAATAGATATTGGCCACCACCAGCCCGCAGGTGAGGGCCATAAGCCAGACTAAAGCGGTATCGAGGCGGCGGACATGAGGAGTAGGAATAACAGGCGCGGCAAGTAATTCAGACATGGAGATAAAACGAACGAATCGGAGTAGCAGTAGCGGCGAAATAGCGTAGGTTAACTCCGAACTGCCCGCCAGGGTTATGCTTGAGCTGTGCAACCTGCCCGCCCGGCCTGCGTTTGCCCGCCATGAGCCGAGGATTTGTAAAAGAGGATGATGCCCAAACGCCGCCCATTGTGCCGCCGCGCGCCGCACTGCCAACCGGCACGCCCAACTACGTGACGCCCAGCGGACTGGAGCAGCTACGCACCGAGCTAGCCGAGCTCGAAGCCACTCGCCCCGCCGCCGAAGCCGACCACACCAACGACACCGACCGTACGCACCGCCTATCGTTGCTCAACGGCCGCCTCGCGCTGCTGGCCGAGCGCCTGGCCAGCGCCCGCGTCGTAGACCCCGCTACCCAGCCGCCGGGCGAAGTGCGGTTTGGTGCCACCGTCACATTGCGCACGGTGCAGGGGGGTAGGGCCGGCTTCGAGCGCACCTTCACCATCGTGGGCGTCGATGAGGCCGATATAACGCTGGGCAAAATCGGTTTCGTCGCGCCCATCGCGCGGGCTGTGCAAGGCGCCCAGTTGGGCCAGACGGTAACGTTGCAACTGGGCCCGCAAGCGGAGGAAGTGGAGGTAACAGCTATCAGCTACGCCGGAGGGGTAAGGGACTAGCGTGGCACTGCGTAATTACACGGAAATCGTCATACTAAAAAAGAACGTCATGCTCATCTGGCGTCCGCTTGTCGAAGCATCTCTACCGCACCGTTTGTATCGTTCAACGAGGCGAGCGAGATGCTTGGGCAAAGTCAGCACAGCATGACGTTCCTTTTCATGGTGTTACGCAGTCCATGTAAAATTTCCTGTCACGCCAGCTGCTTCTTGTACATCCCCGGCGTGACGCCCTCGTGCTTCTTAAACAGCGCCTGGAAGTACGACAGGTTATTGAAGCCCGCTCGTAGGCACACCTCAGCCACGCTGGCTAGCGGCTGGCGCAACAGGCGCTTGGCCTCGGCCAGCCGCTCGCGCACGATGTACTCGACTGGCGTCAGCCCAAACTCGCGCTTAAACATCCGAAAAAACGTGGCCTTGCTCATGCACGCCAGCGCGCTGAGCTTATCTACCGACAGGTTCTCGGCCAGGTGCTCCTTGATGTAGTGCACCACGGCCGCAAAGCGGTGGGTAGTGAGGTGCCGGGCGTAGTCATTGAAAATTAGCGCGCGGGCCTGGGTTTGCATCAGGCGCACCAGCAGCTCTTGCAGGGTGAAGCCGGCCAGCACATCCTTGGCCGCGTCGGTGGTGCGCGACACAGCTACTAGGCGCTCCAGCGTGCCCGTTAGCTCGGGCGTGTTGGTGAGGTGCGCAAACTCGGGGCCGTCCACGGCCCACGGCGCGTGCGTCTCGGCGCGGGGGTAGCGTTCGTTCAGTAAATCAATAGTTTGGCGGATAGTATCGGGCGCGATAGCCACCGCCAGGCACTGCGTAGGCTGGCACAGGCAGGCCTCCGGAAAGTCGATTTCCATTAGCTCGTCCTCGCCCACCACCACCGTTTCGCCAGGCAGGTAGTCGAAGGCCGGGCGGTCGGGCAGGTGCATCACTTTTTTGCCCCGCAGCATGGTTGTGAGCGCCAGCCCAGCGAGCCGCAGCGGCACACGCCGCGCCGCTTGGTGCGTCTCAAAAATGTTGAGCTCAAAGGAATCCAGTGCGAAAACTGTGCGGTTTTCTACCAGCGAATGCAACCGGTTCAGTGAGAGCGGCGGCACAGCGGCGGGCAAATGAACGCGGGTGGGCATGGGGAAGGAGGTATAGAGAATGGTCGTCTGTCGTTGCGAGCAACGCGAAGCAATCGCACCCGAACGAAATCTACACGACTCGTTCCGGGCCGATTGCCGCACTGCGCTCGCAACGACAGAAAATGGTAGCAGCTCAGACAAGCAGCTAAGCGTAAGTCATTATTGGTGAGTAATGACTTACTAACGCAAGTTGCGGCAATTTCGACATTTTTTGCGACAATACCACAGCCCTAGTAGGGGGGTAGGGAATCACCTTTGTCCCACTCCTTTTCTCTTTAAAATTCCCACGCAATCATGGTCGAAACCCTCGAAAAAGCTACCACCGTGGTAGCTCGCCCGCAGTTTAAATCGCACTACGACAACTTTATCGGTGGCAAATGGGTCGCGCCGGTTAAAGGCCAGTACTTCGACAACCCTTCGCCCATCGACGGCAAGGCGTTTTGTAAAGTGGCCCGCAGCAGCAAGGAAGACATTGAGCTGGCGCTCGACGCCGCCCACGAAGCGTTCAAGACCTGGAGCAAGGCCTCGGCGGCTACGCGCAGCGGTGTGCTGCTCAAGATTGCCGACATCATGGAGGCCAACCTACCCTACCTAGCGGCGGTCGAAACGGTAGAAAATGGCAAGGCCATCCGCGAAACGATGGCTGCTGATTTGCCGCTTTGCATCGACCACTTTCGCTACTTCGCCGGCGTCATTCGGGCCGAAGAAGGCTCGGCTACGGAGCTAAATGAGAACACCTTGTCGCTGGTTATTCAGGAGCCGCTGGGCGTTATCGGCCAGATTATTCCCTGGAACTTCCCACTGCTGATGGCCACCTGGAAAATCGCGCCCGCGCTGGCCGCCGGCTGCTGCTGCGTGGTGAAGCCCGCCGAGCAAACCCCGGCCAGCATCATGGTGCTCATGGAGCTGATTCAGGACGTGCTGCCCCCCGGCGTGCTCAACGTGGTAAATGGCTTTGGCCTGGAAGCTGGCAAGCCGCTGGCCAGCAACAAGCGCGTGCAAAAAGTGTCCTTCACCGGCGAGACGACCACCGGCCGCCTCATCCTGCAATACGCCGCCGAAAACATCATTCCCGTGACGATGGAGCTGGGTGGCAAGTCGCCCAACATCTTCTGCAAATCGGTGATGGACCACGACGATGACTTCCTCGATAAGTGCATTGAGGGCGCCGTGATGTTTGCGCTCAACCAGGGCGAAATCTGCACTTGCCCGTCGCGCCTGCTGGTGCACGAGGATATTTACGACGAGTTTATTGCCCGCGTCATTGCCCGCGTGAAGGCCATCAAGCTCGGCAACCCGATGGACACGGACACCATGATGGGCGCTCAGGCCTCGAACGACCAGTTTGAGAAAATCTTGAGCTACCTCGAAATCGGCAAGGCCGAAGGCGCTGAAGTGCTGGTGGGCGGGGAGGCTTACACACAGGAAGACGGTGCGCTGGCCGAGGGCTACTACATCCAGCCTACCATCTTCCGGGGCCACAACAAGATGCGGATTTTTCAGGAGGAGATTTTCGGTCCGGTGCTATCAGTGACCACTTTTAAGGACAACGCCGAAGCCATCGAGCTGGCCAACGACACGCTCTACGGCCTGGGTGCCGGCCTTTGGAGCCGCGATGCGCACGAGCTCTACCAGATGCCGCGCGCCATTCAGGCGGGCCGCGTGTGGGTGAACTGCTACCACGACTACCCGGCCGGCGCACCCTTCGGCGGCTACAAAGCCTCCGGCTTTGGCCGCGAAAACCACAAAATGATGCTGAGCCACTATCGCCAGACCAAGAACATGCTCATTAGCTACAGCCAGCAAAAGCTGGGCTTCTTTTAGGGGGTAGGGCGCTAAGTTCGGTTGCCCCCGGCCGGTTGCCGCTTGCGCGGTTTCGGGTCGGGGGCAATGTTGCGTTGCAACCCCTGGCTGGCCGGTGGCGTCTACTAGTCACCACATTACCCTTGCTATGAGAAGCCTACTATGCGTTCTGGCCGGGCTGCTGACCGCGGCTCGCGCCCATGCCCAAGTGCTACCCGTGCCCAATGCCCGTAACCCCGACTGGATTCAGACGGATACCAAACTGGGCTTCCGGCCCAGCCGGCCCGATACCCTACCCGGCAGCCGCGACCAGATGCCCATTGCCGACCCTAGCCGCCAAAACGGAGCTGCGGTCATGCCTAACGCGCTGACCAAAAGCATTACGAGTATCGGCAACCAGCACCGCTACTGGGACGCTGCCCGGCAGCTCAGCTACGAGTGGCAGTCGCGCCCCGGCCAGGTGGCGCCCGACAGCCTCGTGACGGTGCGCCAGCAAGCCACCGGCGCCACCTTCACTTACCGCCGCGCGCCGGCCCGCCCGTGGAAAGCGCGGCCCCAGCCCGCGCCCGGCAAATAACCTCCCTAGCTCCTTCCCACCCATGCCTACCCCCCGCGTACTGGCCACCCAGGCGGCCGAAGCCACCATCGATTTGCTGCGCGATGAGCACGGCCCGCTCATGTTTCACCAAAGCGGCGGGTGCTGCGATGGCTCGTCGCCGATGTGCTTCCAGAAGGGCGAATTTCGGGTGGGTGGCAACGACGTGTGGCTGGGCCAGATTCACGGCTGCGACTTCTTCATGAGCGCCAGCCAGTTTGAATACTGGCAGCACACGCAGCTGACCATCGACGTGACGAAGGGCCGGGGTGCCAGCTTTTCGTTAGAGATTCCGCTGGGTGTGCGGTTTCTCATTCGCTCGCGGCTCTTCACCGAGGCCGAAAGCCAGGACATGACTCCCGTACTCGACGGCGAAGAATACCCGCACTAAGTGCCCAGCCGCTAAATTATTGGTCCCGAAGCCTAGTAAACCTGACCCCAGCAAGGGGGGTAGGGCCCAGGTACTGCCCGCATTTCAAGTGGCCGTGGTACCCACGGCCCACGCTTTTTGCCCGACCTTTGCGGCACTTATGCTTGGTTCGTATTCGCGGGGCTTCTGGCTGATGTGCCTGTCGTCGTTTCTGTTCTTCCTATCCTTTAATCTGCTGCTGCCCGAGCTGCCCGACCACCTGGCCCAGCTGGGTGGGGCCGAGTACAAGGGGTTCATTATTGCCTTGTTTACGCTCACGGCGGCCATCTCGCGGCCGTTTTCGGGCAAGCTGGCCGACACAGTAGGGCGCATTCCGGTGATGGTGTTTGGCTCGCTGGTATGCTTTGCCTGCGGTTTTTTTTACCCCTGGGCGCTCACGGTGAGCAGTTTTTTGCTGCTGCGGCTGCTGCACGGCTTTAGCACGGGCTTCAAGCCCACGGGCACTGCTGCGTTTGTGGCCGACATTGTGCCCACCGAAAAGCGCGGCGAGGCTATGGGCCTGCTCGGCGTGACGGGCAGCCTGGGCATGGCCGCCGGCCCAGCTTTTGGCTCGTGGGTAGCCGAGACGTTCTCGCTAAACGCCATGTTCTACTGTTCGAGCGCGGCGGCGCTGCTTTCGGTGCTGGTGCAAGGCACGCTTACCGAGACCCTACCCCCCGCACAACGCCGCAAGTTTAGCCTATCGCTGCTAAAGCTAAAATTGGACGAAATCCTGGAGCCGCGTGTGCTGTCGCCGGCTCTAGTCACGTTGCTATGCCTGCTACCCTACGGCGCCGTGCTCACCGTGATACCTGACCAAAGCCGGCTGCTGGGCCTCGTGGGCCCGACCAAAGGCCTGTTCTATATCTGCTACACGGTGGCCTCGCTAGCGGTGCGGTTGGTAGCGGGCAAGGCCAGCGACACCCACGGGCGGGTGCCGGTGCTGCGCTGGTCGGCGGGCCTGCTGGCAGTGGGGCTGGCGGTGCTGGTGTGGTCGCCGTCGGTGCCGGTGTTCTTGGTGGGCGCGGTGATATTTGGCGTGGGCACGGGCCTGAATTCGCCGACTCTCTATGCCTGGACCATCGACCTGAGCCACCCCGAGCGCCGGGGCCGGGGCGTGGCCACCATGTACATCGCCCTCGAAGTGGGCATCGGCATTGGGGCACTCTTGGCGGGCTGGATTTTTGATAACCAGCCCGGCCGCCTACCCTACGTGCACGCCCTGAGTTTGGCCAGCGTGCTACTGGCTATTGCCTACCTATTGCTGGGCGTGCGCCCTACCCCCACCCACCCCGCCAACGATGCGCTAGCTGCCGAGGCAATGGCCGTGGTCGCCCCCGAAGAAGTGGTGTAGCTGAGATGAGCAAAACTTGGTAATCTGCTATTCGCCACCTACTTTTATCGGTTGGTGGCTAGCTATATTTTACTGCTACTCTCACCCTACATTCCTCTTCCTTTATGGTTAAAAAATTACTTGGTTTAGTGCAGTGCTCGGCAGGTGCGCTAGCTCTATTGAGCGCGGCTACTAGCCAGGCCCAACAGGCTCCCGCGAGGCCCGCTGAAATAAAGTTTGGCAAGCCCGACCCGGCCGACTTTGAGGCCAAAAACTTTGTGGGCGACAGCGCTGCGCCGGCCGTGGTGCTCTACGATTATGGCTCGACGCGCTTCCGGCTCAACGGCACAAGCTTTCAGCTGGATTCGGACCGCCTCACGCGCATCAAGATTCTCAAAAAGTCGGGCTACGACGTGGCCACCGTAGAGGTGCCGCTCTACCACCGCGACGGGTTGGAGGAGAAGGTAGCAAACTTAAAAGGCTTCACCTATAACGAGGTGGGCGGTAAAATCGAGAAGGTGAAGCTCGAGGTAGGCAAGGCCTTTACGGAGGAGCGTACTAAGAACACACGGGTGCGCAAGTTTACGCTGCCCAACGTGCGCGAGGGCGCCGTGATTGAGTATTCTTACACCGTGACGTCGGACTTCCTGTCGCAATTTCAGGATTGGACTTTTCAGCGTGAAATACCCACGCGGTGGAGCGAGTTTCAGGCCACTATTCCGGAGTATTTCGACTACAAAATGCTAATGCAGGGCTACGAGCCGCTGGCCTTGCAAACCAGGGAGCAAACCGCGACGCAGTACACGGCTACTGAGCACGTGCAGGTATCGTCGGGCAATAGCAGTTTGCGGGGTGGGGTGGCCAGCCATACCGCCACGGAAAGCGAAAACATCGTGGCGCAGGCTACCAACTACCACTGGGCCATGCAAAATGTGCCGGCCCTGCGCGACGAGCCCTACATGACGACCATGCGCGACTACGTAGCGCGCATCAATTTTGAGCTGGCCGGCCAGCGCATGCCCGGCGGGGCCTACCAAAACGTGCTGGGTACCTGGACAAAAATCAACACCGAGCTGCTGAAGGAGGAAAACTTTGGTGGCCAGCTGGGCCGGGTAGGTTTTTTGGATGCGGCCCTGAAGCCGCTGGTGGCGCAGTACCCCGACCCGGCCGCCCGCGCGGCGGCGGTGCGCGAGCTGGTTATCAAAGCCATGAAGTATGACGGCACCACCGGCTTTGTGGCCAGCGGCCCGCTCAAGAAAAGCTACGAGCTGCACCGCGGCACGGCCGCCGATGTGAACCTGCTGCTCATTGCGGCCCTACGCCAGGCCGGCCTGCCCGCCGAGCCGGTGCTGCTGAGCACCCGCTCGCACGGCCGCGTGGATCAGAATTTCCCGCTGTTGCAGCAGTTCAACTACGTGATTGGGATGCTGCCGCTGGCCGATAATAAGGAACTGCTGCTCGACGCTACCGAGCCGCTGCTGCCCTGCGGTACGCTGCCTACCCGCTGCCTCAACCAAACCGGCCGCCTCGTGGCCAGCCAGGAGGGCGAAGGCCGCTGGGTGAGCCTGACGCCCGCCCAAAGCCACAGCCACTACCAGCAAATAAACCTGAAGGTGGACGAGCAGGGCAACCTGACCGGCCAGGTGCACGAGGAGCACAGCGGCTACTCGGGCGCCTCGGAGCGCGAGCGCTTGCAGCAGCTAGGCGAGAAGAAATACGTAACCGAGTTGGCCAGCCAGCACACCGGTTGGGAGCTGCCGAGCTACAAGTTTAGCGAGGTGAGCGAGGTGGGCAGGCCGCTGGCCCTCAACTATGAAATGCGCCGGCCGGCCAGCACGCCCGGCGCGGCCCAGGAGCTGTTTGTGAGCCCATTAGCGTCGTTTGGCGACGGTGAGAATCCCTTCCGCCACGCGGCGCGCACCTACCCCGTCGATTTTGGCGCGCCTACCCAGGAGCTTATTATGCTGACGCTGACCCTACCCCCCGGCTACGTAGCCGAGCTGCCCAAGCCCACTGCCCTAGCCCTGCCCAATGAGGGCGGCCGCTACGTGTACTCGGCCAGCAGCTTCACGCCGGGCACGGTGCAGCTCATAAGCCGCCTCACACTGACCAAGCCCGTGTATGGCGCCGAGGAGTACGCCGCGCTACGCGAGTTTTACCGCCTGGCCTTAGCCAAGCAGGCCGAGGCGCTGGTGCTGAAGAAAATCTAGGTTTCGGTCCTGCGCTGCAAGCCTCTACTCTCTACTGCGAAAAGCACTATGAACTGGAAGAATTATCGGCTGGCCGTGGCCGGCCTAGTGCTGGCGGCCGGGCCGCGGGCCACGGTGGCCCAAACGGTGGTGCCTGCGGCGCCCGCGCCCCTACCCCTGCATTTTGGCCAGCCCGAGGCCAAGGATTTTGAAGCCCAGAATTTTGTGGCCGATAGTGGGGCGGTGGCCGTGGTACTCTGCGACTACGGCACAGCGCGCTTCGGCAGCACGGCCGGCGAGCTGGGCATCATTCACGAGCGCACTACGCGGCTTAAGATTCTCAAAAAAGCTGGCTACGACTATGCCACCGTGGAAGTGCCGCTGTACCATACCGACGCCAACGCCGAGAAGCTGACCAACTTGCGCGGCTTCACCTACGTGCGCGGGGCTGATGGCAAGCTGACCAAGACCAAGCTCGAAGCCGCCAATTCCTTTGAAGAAAAGCGTAGCGACCACCTGACGGTGCGCAAGTTTACGCTGCCCAACGTGCAGGAGGGCGCCGTGGTAGAGTACAGCTACGTCGTCACGTCCACGTTTTTTAATAATTACCAAGACTGGACCTTTCAGCATTCGATACCCACGCGCTGGAGCGAGTACCGCACCAGCATTCCGCAGGTGTTTCACTACAAAGTGCTATACCAGGGCTACTCGCCGCTCAGCATAAATGAGATAAGCAAGGGCTCGGTGAGCCTGCTGCTGACCAACCGGGTGAGCGATAACGCTGGGGTAGGGGCGGGCATGGACGTAGGCAATATTGGGGTGAGCATGAGCACAGAGCAGCACCGCTGGGTGCTGCGCGATGCGCCAGCTTTTCGGACCGAGCCCTACATGACTACCGCCAACGACTACCTGCCCCGCATGACCTTTGAGCTGGCCGGCGAGCAGTGGCCCAACCAAAGCTACCGCGACCTGACTGATAGCTGGCCCAATAAAAACAAGCTGCTGCTGGACAACGAGTTTTTTGGCCTTGCCCTCAAGCACGGCAGCTTCCTGGCGCCCGTGGTGCAGCCACTGGTGGCGCAGTACCCCGACCTGGCTGCCCGGGCGGCGGCCGTGCGCGAGCTCGTGCTCCGGAGCGTGAAGTGCGACGGCAC
>CAZZDR010000008.1:14608-25514 GCA_964652535.1 uncultured Hymenobacter sp.
CGTTTGGAGAGCGTCAAAATCCGTTTCGCCACGCCCACCGCAACTTTCCGGTCGATGTAGGTATGCTGCAGCAGGAAACCATCAACCTAACGCTGACCCTACCCCCCGGCTACGTGGCCGAGTTGCCCAAGTCTACCACGCTAGCCCTGCCCAATGAGGGCGGCCGCTATGTGTACATAGCCAGCAGCGCTAAGCCGGGCACAGTGCAACTCGTGAGCCGCCTCACCCTCGACAAGCCCGTGTATAGCGCCGACGAGTACCAGGCTCTGCGCGAGCTTTATCGCCAAATGCTGGCCAAGCAGGCCGAGGCGTTGGTCATCAAAAAGGCAAGCTAAGTATTCGTGCCGTAGTAGATAATCACCAAAATAACATCCTTCGGGGCTTTCGAGGAATCTCGCTTGGCCCGTTTGGTTACCGTGCCCTAATGCGGGCGAGATGCTTCGGCAAGCTCGGAAGGATGCGCTCCGCATGAGGTAACATTTAACTTATTCTCTTGACTTACTTATTGATAAACTCGTTATGATTCTGCCCATCTTCGCCTCGCTTACGCTGCTGGGGCCGCCTACCCCCAAGTACCCGGCCGATGCTATTGCGCCAGCGCTGCGCGAAAATGCCCACGCCGTGGTGCGCGCCTACGACGAGAAGGTGGTAGTGAAGTCGGCCAGTCAGCTCGTCAATACGGTGCACCAGGTAGTGACCATTCTGGATGAGGCTGGCAGCGACGACTACGGGCAGCTCACGGTACACTACAGTAGCCTGCGGCACATCAACTACCTGCGGGGCGCCGTGTACAATGCCCAAGGCCAACTGCTGCACCAGCTGCGCCCCGCCGAGGTGCGCGACCAAGGTCTGGGCGATGCGGGCGGCAGCTTTATGATGGACCTGCGCATGCGCTACGCCGACCTACGCCAGCCCGCCACGCCCTACACGGTGGAGTTTGACTACGAAATAGTATCTGAGAATACGCTCTTCTACCCCGACTGGCAGCCCCAAAGCGCCGAGAATATTTCACTAGAAGGCGCCTCATTACAAGTAACTACGCCCACTGCCCTACCCCTGCGCTACCAAGAGCAGCTGCTGCCGGCCGGTGCCGCCACGGCGCCCGTGGTGGCGGGCGGCCAGACTACCTACCGCTGGCAGCTGCCAGCCGCCCCGGCCGTAGAAGAAGAGCCGCTATCGCCGTCATTGGACGAGCTGCTGCCAGCCGTGCACCTGGCCCCGGCCACCTTTGAGGTACAGGGCCACGCCGGCTCGCTGGCCTCGTGGCAGAGCCTGGGGCTGTGGAATTACCAGCTCGGCCAGGGCCGCGATGCCCTACCCCCCGCCCTCACCGCCAAGATGGCCCAACTGCTAATCGAGGCTCCCGACCCGCGCGAGCGGGCCCGCAAGGTGTACGAGTTTTTGCAGGGCTCGACGCGCTACGTGTCGGTGCAGCTGGGCCTGGGTGGCTGGCAAACGGCCCCCGCCAGCAGCGTGGCCAGTGGGGGCTACGGCGACTGTAAAGCCTTGAGCAACTACACCTGCGCCCTGCTGAAGGCGGCTGGCCTACCCGCCTACGTGGCCCTGGTAGGGGCTGGCCCTAATGAATCGGACGTGCGCGCCAGCTTCCCAAGCAACCAGTTCAACCACATGATTTTGTGCATGCCACTGGCCGCTCACGGTAGCGTGCCCGCCGACACGGTGTGGATGGAATGCACGAGCCAGACCGATGCCTTCGGCTACATGGGTGCCTTCACCGGCAACCGCCACGCGCTGCTGCTCACGCCCGAGGGCGGCCGCCTGGTGGCTACCCCCCGCTACGGCGCCCAGGCCAACCGCCAGCTACGCCGCACCGACCTCTGGCTCGACGCCACCGGCGCAGCCAAGGCCACTGTGCGCACCCGCCGCTTGGGCCTGGCCCAGGATATCTATGCGCAGCTGCTGCACGAGGTAGGCCCCGAAGACCAGAAAAAATACGTTGCCAATCGGTTGCCCGTGAGTCACTTCACCATCACGAGCCTGCGCCTGGCGGCGGCCCCCACCACGGGCCCCACGCCCCTGCCGGGCGTGGTCGAGACTATGGGTCTGGAACTGCCGGGCATGGGCACAGCCGCTGGCCGCCGCCTGCTGCTCGAGCCCAACGTGCTGGGCCGCCTCGCCGCGCTGCCAGCGCAGGTGGGCCCGCGCACCGCGCCGCTAGCCCTACCCCCCCCCAGCCTACACCAAGATACCGTGCGCCTGCACTTGCCCGCTGGCTTTCGAGCCGAAAATCTGCCCCAGCCCACGCAGCTTACTTCGCCTTACGGCACCTACTCCAGCACGTGCACCACCTTACCCGATGGCACCCTACAATACGTGCGGCAGCTTGAAACCCGCCGCCCCGCCGGGGGTACATCCTTGCCCCCTACTAAGTACACGGAGTACCAGGATTTTCGTCGCAAAATCAACCAGGCCGACCACGCCCAATTGGTGCTGGTAAAAACGGACGCGTAAAATAAAAGCCAGCATAAACGGCTACCCCCGAGGCCCAAAGCGTTGGTGGGGGTAGCCGTTTTAGTTTAGCTGGCTGGCATTTCTTCTGGCTTCGACAGCGAGCCGGCTAGCATGGAAACGGTGCCTAGCAGCAGAAAAGCGTTGCGGGCCGCTTTGTTTTTGGCAAAGCCTAACAGCCAAGGCGCGCCGGCGGTCAATGCTCCGGCAGCCACGTCTAGTATCAAGTGGGTTTTGAAGGGTAATTCCTTGAACAGGCCCCACTCGGCCCGTGTGAAAAGGGTGGTCAATAAGACATTGCCAGCGATTACACGCGTTGCAGTCACGGCGGTCTTTTCGTCTTCAAAGCCAGCTAGCTTTGGCATAGTGAATGCAAGCGGAACGTAGCTGTAGTCCAAAAAGCCGTGTTGACGGCGAGAAATTGGTTTTTCCATGACGGTTGGGAAAAGGATAAGTTGGGAAAAGAATTCTGCCGTAGCAGTTAGGTAGTTAAACGGGTATTTTGACCTGTGGGCTGCTAAAGTCGAGCTTGCGCAGCCGAATAATTGTCGCAAAAAACAGCTAGCACGACCTAAGAAAACTGGGCTATTCACGCCAAAAAGCCTAGTTATCGCCGCCTTACAACCGGTATCGCACCTGGGCCGTCACTTCCGAGCGGGCGCTGCCTTTTATTTCCTCTAGGCCCGAGCTAATGGTATTTTGGTGGCGATAGCGCGTGTCGGCGTAGCGTAGCCAGATGGTAAAATGCTTGTTCAAACTAGCTTGCAGCAGCGCGTAGGCTCGCGTGCCTTGGCCATAGAGCGCGGGCAGCGAAATGGCGTACAGCACATCCTGCTCAAAAATGTACTGCCGGGTGTCGTAGTTGTCGGTGTCGAATACGGCGTAGCGGGCCGCCAGGCTCACGCGGCGCGCCAGCTGCACGGTAGCATCCTGGCTCAGCACGAAGCCGGTACGCCAGGGCAGGTTGTCGTCGGCGCGCAGGTAGCTGGCTTGCAGGCGCGTGCGCAGTCCCAGGTGGAGGGTAGGCTGCACATCGCAATAAAGCAGCAGCGAGTGGCGCAGCTGCTGGCCGGGTAACGGTACCGGCCTCCCCAAACTGCTGGGCAGGTCGAGCGGCTTGAGGCGGGCGCGGTATTGTACGTAGAGCAGGCCAGTTTTAGTGGGCGCGAAGGCCACGCGCAACAGCGCATCTTGGCCCTGGCTGGGCGCCCCTACCCGGTAGCGTAGCCAGGGAAACCGAAACTGGTCAAAATAAGCCGAGACTTCCCAGCGGGGTAGGGGCCGCACTTTCAGCCCCAGGTAGAGGCCGCTCTCGTTGATGTTGCGGGTGTTTTCGCTCAGTGCGTTCCCATAGAGGGTGTGAAAATTAGCGTCGTAGTGCCGCAGCAGTACCGCCGCATCTACGTTGGGCCCGAGGCTGGCGAGCAGGCCATTGACGGTGCCCAGGCCGCCACCGCTGCTGCGCCCGCTCTCGCCAAAGAGCAGCACATTGCGCCAGCCGTAGCTGTAGTGCGCGCCCACGGCCAGGTTGTTTTGGCCCTGAAATTCGTAGCGGTTATACGGCTCCGGCCTTTTTTGAAATACCATGCCGTAGTGCGTGCCGACTGCCGTGAGGCCAAAACTCAGGTTGCCGTCGGGGCTGCGGTAGCCGAGGTGGCCGCCGCCCACGGTTTCGGCCAGGCGCTGGCGGTTGGCAATTTCGGTGGTGGTGCGGTGCAGGCCGGTGAGCAGCAGGCTACTGCTAAACTCGTCGAACTGGGCCAGCGAGTCGGTGGTCTGGCGGGCGTTGGCGTCGATGTTTTTGCGCGAGGCAAAGGCCGTGGCCTCCCAGCGCGGCGCTACTTGGTAAGTGGCCGCCGCCCCGCGAAAAAACGTGTTTTCGAGCAGTGCCGCGTAGGGCCGTACGCCCAGCGACGCCCGGCGCAGGGTGGTTATCGTCTCGGCACCCTTGCCCGTGGCCAGCCCCGACGACAGCAGCAGTCCTTGCCCAAACTGCAACTGGTAGTCGCCCAGCGCCAGCGTCTTCAGCCTGCCCTGCTCGTAGAGCACAAAGTGAGCCGACAAAAAATCGGGCCCAAACTGGTTGCGTTCCGGGCGCCAGGTCAGCGGCTCGCCCGCGTCTTTTTCGGCCGTGAAGCCCAAACTGAAATCGTGGGCGTGGCTCACGCGGTAGCGCAGGGCTAGCGCATCGGCCGAGCCCAGGTAGCGCAGTGTGGGCCGGCCCTGAAACGTATCGACCGCCGAGTAGCCCTTGCGTTGCTGCAGCACCCGTTCGTAGCGCACTAGTACAGCGTTATTTTCTTCGTTCTTAATGCGTTGCCACAGCGAGCCGCGCACCGAGTTAGGGTTGAGGCTGGCTACCGTCACGAAGGGCGCCACCCGCTCGATGGTGCGCACATCCCAGCCCGGCACGGCCTGTAGCTCATACACGCTCAGCAGTGGGCCGGCGGTTCGGCGGTGCAGCAGCAGCGCCGCTATTTGTGCCTCGCTCAGCAGGGGTAGGGCGCGTAGTTCCTCAGGCCCGGCTGCATTGAGATTAAGCGGCGACTGATAGAAATTGAGCAGCGTACCGTAGAGGTCCTCGTACGGAATCTGATCCGACTGAATCTCGGCAAATAGCTCCTGCGCCAGCCGGTCGAACTCGGGTGCCCGGCGCGGGAAATCCTGTGCGCTGGCCCAGCTTGGCAAAAGCCAGCTGCTCAAGAAGAAGCAAAGAGAAAGGAAGTATTTCCTCAAAAAATGATTCTTCATTTTTCATTCCCCGCTTTTACTTCCCATCCGTTCCCATTGCCAGCCCACGCTGAAATATTGGCTCAGGCCCAAGGCGTTGTGCCAACCGGCAGCGTAGTCGAGCTGCCAGTCGCCGGCGCGCAGGCCCACGCCGGCCGTGCTCTGCTGGCTCAGGCTGGCGTAGCCCAGGCGCAGCGCCACGGCAGCAGCAGGCAGATATTCGATGCCAGCTTTGAAGCCGGCGGCGCGCTCTACATCTTTCTCGGCCTCCGCTAGTAGCAGCACCTGTTTTCCGGCGCGGTAGGCCAGGCCGGCGCGCAGCACAGTAGGCACACGCTCATCTTGGTAATCAGCCAGTTTGGCTTGTGTGATATTATAGAGATACACGCCTAGCGTGAGGCGCTGGGGCAGAATATCGGCTTGCCCACCGAGCGAGGCGGCCACGGTGCGGCGGCTGCCCAGGTCCCGGAAGCTCACTTGCAGCGCGTCGAGCCGGCCGCCCACGCTCACCACGCCCAGCCGGTAGGCGTAGGCGGCGCCCGCCCGCACTTCGCTATACAGCGCCCCGCCAAAGCGCTGCGCCTCCAGCCCAACCACACCTCGGCTGGCGCGAGGGGGTAGGCCGCTCGCCGCTGGCTCCACTGTGCCCAGCGGCAGCGCCAGGGCCACCGCTGCCACGTTGAGGCTTGGGATGAGGTAGCGATTTTCAAAATACACGCCTGCCGTGGGCCGCGTGAGGCTGGCCAGCCCGGCCGCGTTATTGGCCACCGCCCACACCTCACCGCTGAGTGTGGCCGCGGCGTTGCCGAGTGCCTGGGCGCGGCCACCGTGCCCGGCCGGGCCATTGCCCTGGGCTAGTAGGGGAGTAGTTGATAAGAATAAAAAGAAAAAGTATAAACGTCTTAACATAAAGACTTATAAGTTTTTAAAAGTCTAAATATACTGACTATTGATTGTTTGGGGAATACTTGTGAGGAGAAATCGCGCTTTATTTCTGCACGGGTTGCCGGGCGAGCGAGCGGCGGGTGCGCGTCGCCGAACTTTGCCCCGTTGCCTCGTCTTATTGCGTTATGTTTCGTCGCTTGCTGCTGCTTTTGGTGCGCTTCTACCAGCTATTTATTTCGCCACTCACCCCGCCGAGCTGCCGCTACGTGCCCACCTGCTCGGCCTACGCCGCCGAGGCTATCGGCAAGTATGGCGCTTGGCGGGGGGGGAGGTTGGCGCTACGGCGCATTGGGCGCTGCCATCCCTGGGGTGGCGCGGGCTTCGACCCCGTGCCGTAGGGCTCAACCGCGGGAGTAGGCTTTGCCGTACAAGCAGCCTATATGCTGTATATCCCGCTTCTCCTGCGCCCGCTAGTGGGCGTATTACTATTCACCTCGGCCTGCTCACCTGGCGAGGGTGACCACACCGCCACTGCCGCTGACCAGCCGCAAGACACGGCCCAGACGCACCCCGGCAAAAAGGGTAAAAAAGGCCATAAGAAGCACAAGGGCCAGGAAGAAACCGAGAGCCTGCCTGGTAACCTGCGCCGCGTGGGTAAGCTCACGGCGGGTATTTTGGAAAGCTCGGGCCTATGCGCGGCACCCGAAGCCGGTACATATTTTACTTTCGGTGATGATGGGCAGCAGTCCACTGTGTGGCGCGTCGATGCTACTGGCCAGCAGGTAGGCGAGTTCACGGTAGGTGCGCCCAACCACGACTGGGAAAGCATGAGCCGCGACCTCAGCGGCAATTACTACTTGGGCGACTGCGGCAACAACAACAACGACCGTCAGAACCTGGCCATCCTGCGCTTTCGGCCCGACGCGCCTAGCCAGGTCACTAAAATCAATTTCAAATACCCTGACCAAACCGAGTTTCCGCCTAGCAAAAAGGACCGCAACTTCGACTGCGAAGCCAGCCTCTGGCACAGTGGCCAGGTGTATTTATTCACCAAAGACCGCGCGCAGTCCAGCACCTGCAAGGTTTACGCCGTGCCCGATCAGCCTGGTAGCTACACAGCGAAGCTTATCACCAAGCTCGTCATTCCGGGCCAGGTTACCGACGCCACGCTCTCGCCCGATGGCCACCGCCTCGTGCTGCTGGCTCGCCAGGAGCTGTTTATTCTGGATGGTAATTCGTGGGAGGAAATCCTGAAAGCCACGCCCCGCCACATCAGCCTTGAAGGCGCTGGCCAAACCGAAGGTGCCGCTTTCAAAGACCAAAAAACCCTGCTTATCACCACCGAGCAAGGCGATATGTACGAGTTGCCGCTGTAGGCAGGGGTAGGGAGTTTAAGCATAAAAAAAGCGCGTTGGCCTCGGGGCCAACGCGCTTTTTTTGGAGTTATAGCTCAGCCGGCTACTACTTAGTAGTAGCGGCGGCCCGGGCGGCAGCTTCCTCCTCGGCAAGGTCGCGCGGAGCGTAGCCATACGGGTTTTTAGGGTCTTTGCCAGCCCGCAGCAGCACCCACAAGCCAACGAGGATGAGTGGGATACTCAATAGCTGGCCAATGTTGAGGTGGTACTGCGCAATGAGGTCACCTTCCTGCGCCACCTGGTTTTCCTTTAGGTACTCAACTAGCACGCGGAACGTGAACAGCAGCACCACAAACAGCCCGAAGAGTAGTCCGCGCGGCGTGCGCTCCTTGTATTTATTCCATAAGCTGTAGAGAAGGACCAGCAGAAACACGCAAAACAGCGACTCGTAAATCTGGGTGGGGTGGCGTGGCACGGCCATTTCCATGCCCATAGTGGGCGTGGTGCCAGCAGGCAGCACTTCGGTATGGTCTTCGCCGTTGGGTAAGCGGCTGCGCTGCACCAGCACCGCGCCCGGGGGAAGGGGCGTCACAGGCGTTTGCAGGTGCTCGGTATCGCGCGGAAACACGAAGGCCCACGGCGCATCGGTCGGCTTGCCCACAATTTCAGAGTTCATCAAATTGCCCAGCCGGATGCACGCACCCCCGATAGCCACCACAATCACAATACGGTCGAGCACCCAGAGGTAGTCAAACTTATTGCGCACACTGAAGATGAAGACGGCCAGCAAGATGCCAATCGTGGCGCCGTGCGAGGCCAGCCCGCCGTGCCAGATTTTCAGAATCTCGCCCGGATGCTCGCGGTACGACGGCCAGTCGTAGAAAAACACGTGGCCCAGCCGCGCGCCCAACACTGTGCCCACTACCATATAAAACGTGATGACATCGACCCAATAAGGCCGCACGTTTTCTTCCTTATAAATGTGCGTGAGTACAAACGAGCCAATCACGAAGCCCGAGGCAAACAGCACGCCGTACCAGCGTAGCAGCAGTGGCCCAATTTCGGCAATTATGGGCGAGACGTTCCAGGTAATGTAAGCGAGTAATCCGGTCATGGGCAGCAAAAAAGAAAGATGGTTCAAAGGTACTTCCTACCCCGGGCTTGCCGTTTTTCTGGCTTGGCAGCGCCGGGCTCAAGCGGGCCAAGCAGGCCTAGGCAAGATTGGGAGCCGGCTAGGCCACCTTAGTGGGGTAGGAACTGCGGCGCTTGGCTAGGGTAGTGGCCAGCCGCCGCGGCGGGAGGCAGCAGCGCATCATCGCCGCTCACGGCCAGCATGAGTAATCCCAGCAAGGCTAGGTAGGCCGGCACGCGCCCCCAGCCGGGCAGCCAGGGGCGGGGCGTAGTGAGCCGGGCCCGCACGCGCGCATAAAAAAACGGTCGGGGCTGCACCTTAGGCTGCTGGCGTAGCTGGTGCATTAGCGCCTCCCACTCCTCCTCGGAGCCAGGGCGAACGACGGGGTCAGGCATGGGAAGTGGGGGGCTGAAGATGGCGGCGCAGCGTCTGCCGGGCTCGGAATAATAAAGACTCTACCGCCGAAACGGTCGTGTCGAGTACTGCAGCTATCTCTTCATAGCTGAGGTCTTGCTCGTGGCGCAGGGTAAAAGCTACCTGCTGCTGGCCCGGTAGGCGGCCAATGTGCGCCAGCAACAAGCACAGTTGCTGCTCGCCTTCCAGTATTGCCAGCGGGTGCGCATGGTCCGGCGGCTCGTGCAGCACCTGGTTGTTAAAACCAAGCAGGCTAGTGAAGTAAGCAAACCGCTTTTTGGCATTCAGGCGGCGCTGGTGCTGCAAGGCCCGCGAAGCGGCCAGCCGGTAGAGCCAAGTGCTCAGGGCAGCCTCGCCCCGAAACCTACCCACCGTTTGGTAGATCTCCACAAAAACCTCCTGCGCCACGTCCTCCGCTTCTTCGGCCGACCGCAGCAGCGCGAAAGCGGTAGTGTATACCCGGTCTTGGTAGCGCGCTACCAGCGTTCGAAATGCCGCCTCGCTACCCTGCTGCAACTGCGTTACCAGCTCAGCCTCGGCCAAGGTTGCGCCATCGCCAGAAGCAGGCGGCGCAAAGCGAGAAAGCAACGGCAGGCTAAGTGCCATAAAAACCAACGCAAGGAGTCCGGGTAAGGAAATAAACGGGGCCAGCTAAACGCGGCTGGCTACCCGCACAATTGCTTAGGTCCCATTAGCCTGCTATACTTGCGCAGCGGCGCATTATTAAATGTAAAATGCTGATTTTTAGAAGATATACTTTTGAAAGAGCGCGTTAAACTAAAAAGCATGAGCAAGTCAAACTCGTCAAGAAGTAGGGCGCGGACCTTGCCCTGCCTATCGTTCGCGCTAAAATAAAGCGTTCGTTCAACGGCGGGCGGGGCAAGCCCCGCGCCCTACTTCTTCAACCACTAACAAGGGGGTAGGGCTACAGCGCCGCTAGCTCTTCCCCAAACCCACCGCTGAGAATCGGAAAACGCAGCCACGAGCGCGGGTCCACGTTGTAGTCGTCGAGGTGAAACGAGGGCGCGTAACGCTCACGCTTCCACTGGTTGCGGCTCCACAGGGTGTAAAAGCTCCGCACAAAGGTGCGCAGCTGCTCGGGCTCGATGGTAGGGTCTTCGGCCACAAGCTGAGCCAGTACGGCAGCTGGGGGAAGGCGGTCGTAGAAAGCTAGCCGCTCGATACGATTGAGCAGGGGGTAGGGCATGAGGTCGCGCTCGTCGGTCTGCTTGTCGGCCAGCGGGCGCAGCTCGGCGGTGGGCTGCAGGGCGTTCACGTGGTGCAGCGCCTCGTAGCCCAGCTCAGTTTGCGCCCAGCGCAGCCATTTTTTGACAAAATCCTTATCGACGCCCGCGATGGGCGAAATACTGCCCGCCGTGTCGCCGTCCATGGTGCAGTAGCCCACGCTCGCCTCCGAGCGATTGGAGGTCGTGATAAGCAAGCAATTCTGCACGTTGGCCAGCAGCCAAATGCCAGGTGCCCGCACCCGCGCCTGAATGTTTTGCAGCGCCAGGTCGTCGGTTTGCCAGGTCAACTCACGGCCTAGTGCGTGCTCGATTTTGCCCACATAGCCACTTACTTCCTCGTCAATTGTCCAATCGAAAAAACGGGCGCCAATGCTATCAGCCAGCTCTTTAGCCGAGTTCAGTGTGTCGTCCGACGAGTTGACGGTGCCCTGGTACGCACATGTCAGCAGGTGGTTCACCAGTGCTTGGTTTTGGGTTACTGGCTTTTGATTCTCGGGCTTGTCGGCTTGGTCTACGTCCGTCGCTTCCTGGCGCGCCGCGCCGCCGGCGCCGGTTTGCACCACGTTGGCCTTGGCGTTTTCAAACGCCCCGCTGCGCCGTTTGAATTCTTCCTCGCCCAGCTCGGCCACGCCCAGGCGCACCATTTCGGCCACGCCCACAGCGCAGAAACACGA
>CAZZDR010000008.1:25614-34442 GCA_964652535.1 uncultured Hymenobacter sp.
AGAATCTCCCCGTCGTAAATGATGCGCCCCGCCTCGTTGCCCAGCAGATTGGCGTAGAGATACGTGCAAGTAAAATTGCGCGACGCGTTGAGCACCAGCTTGTAGCGCAAGTCCGTCTTGCTCATCGCAAAATGGCTAGCCGACGGGTTAATAATTAAATCTACCTTGCCACGCAGCCGGCACGCCGGTCGCACGTCGTCGGCCCGCCACGCGTCCTCGCAGATTTCAAACCCAAACCGCACGCCGAGGTGCTCAAACGTGAGGTCGCCCAGTGGCCAGCTTTCACCTTCGTATTCCACGGCCGTCGTTTCGCCCGCTACCCACGGCACAAAAAAGCGCGTCTCGTAGTGCACGCCATCATTGGCCAAAAACTGCTTGGCTGCAAAACCCAGAATCTGGCCGTCGCGCAGCACGGCTGCCGTGTTGTAGGTGCGGTGCTGCAGCCGTATCGGCAGCCCCACCGCTACGCAGATTCCCTGCGTCAGCGGCCGGATTTTTTGCAAGTGTGCCAGTGCTGCTGCCGGTAGCCAGTCGCTCAAAAACAAGTCTTCGCAGTTGTAGCCGGTTAGGCACAATTCGGGTAGGCACAGCAGCTCTACCCCTTCGGCCTTAGCCTGCTCGATAGCAGTGGTAATATTTTCTAAGTTGTGTGCCCAATCGAAGGGAATCTGGTTGAGGGCGGCTCCGGCGATGCGCATAAGAGACAGTTTAGGTAAAGCTAGATTTAAAAGGAAACGTTACTTTCACCTACTGCTACGAAAAAAATGCGCTACCTGCTACTTCTTCCTGGGTACCTGCTAGGTCGCCCTGCATCTGCTCAAGCAGTGAAGCCGCGCGTGCTCAAGCTACACAATGGTATGCTTTTCGAGAAGTTAGTGACCGGATTTGATGCGCAGCACCTATTGCGTGCTTATCGCCCTAATCTGAAGCTGCTGCAGGTAAAGCCTAATCGCCAGGATCCGGCCGTAAAAGATTCTTTGCTACAAGTAAAAACGCCGGCCGACAACCTGACGCTGTCTAAGAACCGCTATAAGGTGCTACTGCGCAGGGCTACTATCACATCCACCAAGGTGAGTTTTGCCAGAATGCGGGTAGGAGTTACGCAAGAAACCTTCTGCAGCACCCTGCACCTTAAGCCAAACTACACCCAGTACGCGCTCACTGATGGTGTAGAAAACTTTGTGCAATTAACATTTGCTTTTGTCGCCAGTAAATTGCAAAGCGTTGAATACAAAGAGTTAATCGATATGGATACCATTGAGTAGCTTCATTGCTTACACGCCCAGCGCGGCTAGCGCCCGCTCGGCGGCAAGCTGCTCGGCCTGCTTTTTATTGAGGCCCATGCCGGTGGCTACTACCTCGTTGTTCAGCACTACGCTGGCCGTGAACTCCATCACGCCGCCCGGCCGGGGCTCGCCACTCAATTCGTAGCGCACGTCTTTGCCGTGGCGCTGCGCCCACTCGATGAGCTTGCTCTTGTAGTTAGAAGTGGTGGTAGTCAGTTTCGTGACATCCACAAACGGCTTGATCAAGCCCTTGAGTACAAATTTGCGAGCGGCCTTGTAGCCCAAATCCAGGTACACGGCACCGACTAGCGCCTCTAGTGCGTTGCCATTAACGGAGCGCGAGCGGGCCACTCGGTTCTGGGTTGCATCGAGCTGCACGAGCTTGTCGAGGCCCATTTTGAGGGCAATAGCGTTGAGACTTTCGCGGTTGACAATGCGCGAGCGCGTTTCCGTTAAAAACCCCTCTTGCTCGTACGGGTACTTTTTAAACAGGTATTCGGCCACAACCGTGCCCAGCACCGCATCGCCCAAAAACTCCAGCCGCTCGTTGCTCTGGTGGCGGCCCGCGCCGGGCTCAGCCCGCACCACCGACGAGTGTGTGAAGGCCAATTGGTAGAGCCGCGCATTGTGCGGGTCTTGGCCAATGACGGTAGCCACCGCCTGCCGAAACTGTTTATCGCGGCCCAGCAGCCGTCGAAACAGGCCGAAGAGAGGAAGTGGCATGGTGCGTAGGCTAATATCTTTTGACAAAAAAATAGAACGTCATGCTGACAAAAAAAGCATCTTAGCTAGGACAGAGGGGGTAGGGACCCAGTGAGCCGACCAAGATGCTTTCTTTTTCAACATAACGTTCCTTCGGAATAAGCTCTGCGCTATTCTGTCAGTTTGCGAAACAACACCGACGTATTGTGCCCCCCGAAGCCGAATGTATTGCTAAGCGCCACATTCACTTCACGCTGCTGCGCCACATTGGGCGTAAAGTTGAGCGCTTGGTTGATTTCCGGGTCTGGGGTGTGCAAATTGATGGTAGGCGGCACCAAACCATACTTGATGGCCAGGATGCTAGCTACCGCCTCGATGCCGCCTGCACCACCCAGCAAGTGGCCGGTCATGCTCTTGGTAGAGGAAATATTGAGCTTGGGCGCGTGGTCACCAAACACCGTTTCAATAGCTTTAATCTCGGCCCCATCGCCAAGCGGGGTGCTCGTGCCGTGGGTGTTGATGTAGTCTACTTCGTGCGGCTCAATGCCGGCATCGCGCAGGGCGTTTTTCATCACCAGTACCACGCCCGAACCAGTGGGGTCGGGGGCAGTAATGTGATACGCATCGGACGACATGCCACCCCCAATGATTTCGCAATAAATTTTGGCGCCGCGGGCCTTAGCGTGCTCGTATTCTTCGAGTACCAGCGCGCCCGCGCCTTCGCCCAGTACGAAGCCGTCGCGTTCCTTATCGTAGGGCCGCGAGGCCGAAGCTGGGTCATCGTTGCGCTCGCTCATAGCCTTGAGCGCATTGAAGCCGCCTACCCCCGATTCGGTGATGGCTGCTTCGGAGCCACCAGTCACGATGGCATCAGCGAGGCCCAAGCGAATGTTATTGAAAGCCGCAATCAGCGCGTCGTTCGACGAAGCGCAGGCGGAAGTAGTGACGAAGTTGGGCCCGCGAAAGCCATTTTTGATGGAAATATTGCCCGATGACGAGTCGGCAATCATGCGCGGAATGAAGAAGGGTGAGTATCGGGGCGTGCCATCGCCGCGCTCAAACTGGAAGCATTCTTCCTGCAGCGACTTCAGCCCTCCAATTCCCGAACCCCAGATGACGCCTACCCGGTCCTTATCCACATTGTTGGTCAAAAGACCCGCGTCGGCAATGGCCTCGTCGGATGCAATGACAGCGAACTGCGTGAACAAGTCCATCTTCGGCGCTTGCTTGCGCTCGAAGTAGTCGGTAGGATTGTAGTTCTTTACCTCGCAGGCAAAGCGCGTTTTAAATTTGGCGGCGTCGAAACGGGTGATGGGCGCAGCTCCGCTCACACCGTTTTTGAGCCCTTCCCAATAAGCGAGGGCGGTATTACCCAGAGGGGTGATGGCCCCGATACCGGTTACGACAACGCGGCGAATTGACGACATAAGAATTAATATTTAAGCTGTTAGCTGATTGCTACTAGCTGCTAGCTCCAGCCTTTTTGGGTTGTGCTACTAACTAACAGCTAGTAGCACAACTCAAAATAAGCAGCAAAACCGGCCGGCGGCGAGCCGGCCGGTATAGGCAATTTTTTTTGACGAGACTAGAAAACCCAGGGGCTAGCTAGCCCGCAAAAATTACTTGGCGTGCTCTTCGAGGTAGCTTACTGCCTGGCCCACGGTCTGGATGTTCTCGGCCTGGTCATCGGGGATGCTGACGTTGAATTCTTTTTCGAATTCCATAATCAGCTCCACGGTGTCGAGCGAATCGGCACCCAGGTCGTTGGTGAAGCTGGCTTCCGGAGTTACTTCCGAGGCTTCAACGCCCAGCTTGTCGATAATGATGGCTTTTACTTTTTCGGCGATTTCAGACATTGCAGTCGTGGTTAAAGAGAAACTTGCCTGCAAAGTAACGCTACTTTTCGCAACTGCCCCACGAATTGCCTTGGTGAAGGGCGTACAATATTTTGGCGTACCCCCCCTAAAGTGCTGCCAGCGCCCCGCCGAAAGCCGTAGCTTTGCACTTCGCCGCTCCCGCATGAAAACCCTGACTTTAGAGGCTGAGTACGACTGTGACTTTGCGCTGTACGGCCTGGTTTCCAGTACGCGTGACTACACGCTGGCCTGGAGCCTCAACCGCTACCTGCGCCTGCGTCTGGTGCGCCAGCCCGACTTTGTGCTCAATTTGGTGCAGCAGGGCGCCTTGGCGTTCAGCTACTATCTCTACACCACGGAAGTGCTTACCTTGCGCCTTATGCGCAATCGGGCGGCCCTACCCTCCGTTTTAGCCAAACCTTTTTTGGCTCCCGATATCCGAGAGTATGACTACCTGCTGCAAGTGCAAGGCGGTGCCGACGAGTTGGCAGGCACGGAGCTACTCGATCGCCTCACAACCCTGCCTACTGTGCAGTATGCCAGCGAGTTTGACCCTAATGAATTAAAGTACAAAGAAAATCTAATTTTTTAACCTTCCTTGCTGCTGAGGGCTACGCCCTGGTGTGCAATACTACTTTTCACTTTCACGTATTTCCAGCGGCGCACCTCCTACTGATTAGTTAGGCGCGGTATCCGCCGGATGATTCCGAAAAACCATGCAACCGACTACTGCTTCGTTTAACAAAACCAAAATTGTGGCCACTGTTGGCCCGGCTTCCAACACCTACGAGAGCCTCGGTATGCTCATCCGGGAGGGAGTCGATGTATTCCGCCTCAATTTTTCGCACGGAGCCCACGAGGAGCACCTATCAGTCATCAACACCGTGCGGCGCCTCAATAAGGACATGCGTACCAACGTGGGCCTGCTACAAGACTTGCAGGGCCCTAAAATTCGCCTGGGTGAGGTAGAAGGGGGCGGCGTGGAGATTAAGCGTGGTGACAAAATCAAGCTGGTGTGCGGCGAAAAAGAAATTAGCACCGCAACTCGTCTAAGCACGATTTACCTGGGCCTGGCCCGCGATGTGAAGCCCGGCGACCAGATTCTTATCGACGATGGCAAGATTGAACTGAAGGTACTTGCTACAGACCGCGACAAGGAAGTAGATGTGGAAGTGATATACGGTGGCTTGGTGAAGCCCCGCAAGGGCATCAATCTGCCCGATTCCGAAGTGTCGGCACCAAGCATGACGGAGAAGGACATCGAGGACCTGCAGTTTGGCTTGGCCAACGACGTAGACTGGATAGCCCTGAGCTTTGCCCGCAAAGCCGATGACATTCGCTTCATCAAAAACCTGATTGCGGAAGCTGGTAAAACGATCCGCGTAGTAGCGAAGATTGAGACCCCCGACGGCCTGCGCAACATCGACGAGATTATTGCTCTCACCGATGCTGTAATGGTGGCCCGTGGCGACCTCGGCGTAGAAGTGAAGATGGAAGAGGTGCCGATGGCCCAGAAGATGATTATTGAGAAGTGCAACCGGGCTGGCAAGCCTGTTATCGTGGCCACCCAGATGATGGAAAGCATGATAACGGCCCCGCGCCCCACCCGCGCCGAAACCAGCGACGTGGCAAACGCCGTGCTCGATGGTGCCGATGCCGTGATGCTCTCGGCTGAGACCGCTGTAGGCGCCTACCCCGCCGAAGTTATCCGCTCGATGGTGGGCACTATCCTGAGTGTGGAAACCCGCAGCCCCAAGATGTTCAACAAGTGGTGGCCCATCGATGCAACGGCTTCTACTTTCATGGTTGATAGTATTCTGTCGGCCTCATGCCACTTGGCCAAGAACACGGCGGCCACTGCCCTCACCGGCGTGACGCATGAAGGCTACACGGCTTTCCAACTGGCCAAGTACCGTCCCAAAGCCAACATCTTTATCTTCACCGACAATCGCCCGTTGCTCACGGCTTTGAGCCTGGTGTGGGGCGTACGTTCCTTCTACTATGACCGCCTGAACAGCACCGATAATACTATCTCTGATATTCGCAATGTGCTCATCACCACTGGCCACATTAAAGAAGGAGAGGTATTCATCAACACGGGCACCATGCCTATTGCTGAACGCGGCCGGGCCAACATGGTGAAAGTAAGCGTAGCCTAAGTCCTGTATCCGCAGAGCGAATAGCTAGGTGAATTAAAGCTATAAGCACGAAAAAGGCCACTCTGCAGAGTGGCCTTTTTCGTGCTTATAGCTTTAATTCAAGTAATAGTTCTAGTGGATAGTGTGGTTCGAAGTGTCTAGCCTTCATTGCGGCACGTTGCTGCTGCTGAGTGGGGTAGGGTAGCCCAATAGCGCATTATGGTGCCAGCTACTGCTTGCGGTTGCGATGCTGCCAACCAGGCTAGGCATCGGTCTAGTAGGAGCGAATGCAATGCAGAAAGCCCCGTCAAAACTGACGGGGCTTTCTGGTAAGGAGCGCGGGACCGAACGATGGGGCGGCAGAGTTCGGTCCCGCTAAACTCGTCTCGCGCTAAAGCGCGTTAACGAGTTTTGTCAGCTTGCTTTTGTTGTTAGCAGCTTTATTGCGGTGGATGATGTTCTTCTTGGCCAGGCGGTCCAGCATCGAAGTTACCTTTTTCAGCAGCTCCTGAGCGGCCGTTTTATCGGTGGTGTCGCGCAGCTTCTTGATAGCCGTACGGGTAGACTTGTGCTGGTAGCGGTTTAGTACACGCTTCGCTTCGTTGCTGCGGATGCGCTTAATAGCCGACTTATGATTTGCCATGACAAAAAAGAAATTCTATAACAAGACAGCCAGGCGGCTGTGATTTTCGCGTTTGGGAGGGCAAAGGTAGAAAGTAAATTCGACAATTCCCAAGGCAGAGTTGATAAAATTTATGATTGCGTACCAATAAGATGCCTGAATTTTGCTAGAGAACCTGAGTCTTGCGAACCAAAAACTTCGCATCAAATCAATTGGTGCGATACTTTGCTACCCCCCTTTTGGTTAGTAAAAAAGTATTTCTCGTTTCGTATACATGCCTTTGCTTTCTGCTTCTGCCTACCGTCCGACTGCGTTATTAGCCAATGGACATCTACAAACTATTGCGGCTAGCATCTTGCGGCGCGTGCCTGAGGTGCATTACCAGCGCGAGCGGTTGGGATTACCTGACGGCGATTTTGTGGACCTTGACTGGTCTTTAGCCGGACCCACACCGGCGGCTCGGCTTGGCATTATTTCGCATGGGCTAGAGGGCGATAGCGGCCGGCCCTATGTGCGTGGCATGGCACGGGCGCTCAATCGGGCGGGCTTCGATGCGCTGGCCTGGAACTACCGCGGCTGTGGCGGCGAAACCAACCGTCTGCTGCGCGCCTACCACCTCGGCGATACGGACGATTTGGCCGCCGTAATAGCCCAGGCGGTGGACGTCAAGAAATACCCGGAAATCTTCCTTACTGGCTTTTCGGCGGGCGGCAACGTCACGCTTAAGTATCTGGGAGAGCACGCGGCGCGGGTGCCGCAGCAAGTGCGGCGGGCGGCCGTTTTTTCGGTGCCCACCGACCTCAAGGCCAGCTCGCATCACATCAGCCGCTGGCAAAACCGAATCTACTTGCGGCGCTTTATGGCCTCGCTGCGCGCCAAAATGAGGGTGAAAGCCGCGCACCTGCCTGGCCAACTCGACCTGGCGCAGCTGGATGAATTGCGCGATTTCCCTCAGTTCGACAACCAATATACGGCGCCGCTGCACGGCTTTGCGTCGGCTGATGCGTACTATGAGCAGGCTGCGTCGGGGCGCTACTTGGCGGGCATTCGGGTGCCTACGCTGCTGGTTAACGCGTTGAATGACCCCTTTTTGCCACCTAGCTGCTTTCCCCGTGCGGAGGCTGCAGCCAGCTCTTCTTTCTACCTCGAAACGCCGGCTGAAGGCGGCCACGTGGGCTTCAACGAAAACGGCCCGGCAGGCTCGTATTATTCCGAGCGCCGGGCCGTTGATTTTTTTACCCGCCCCGAACCGGGGTAGGGCAGTCATTTACGTGTTATTTGCCAGTTTGCGCAGGCGAAGTAGCCTCAATGGCCGAGAAGGTTTCTAGGATGTTGTACGTGTGCGAGGCACCCTGGGGAACCAAGTATGAAGCGCCAGGCTCTAAAGCAATTACCTGGCCTTCAAGGTGTAGCTCGGCGCGGCCCTTTAGGACGTAGCCTACGGTTTCATAAGGCTTATTGCTGAGGGGCTTGGGCTCGCCGGGCTCCTCATTTTCCCAAAGGCGCAGCGAGAGGTGTTGGCCGGCGGCGAGGTGCTTAGCACCATCGGCGCTCGGGGTGATAGAATTGGCGTTGACGTTGGCAGTAGACATGGTTAGAACTTGGTAAAAAGATGCCCATTAAGTGGGCAAAAAATGGGGGTAGGAGGATGCCGACAGCCACAAGCTGCACGGTGAGGTAGCTGCCCTGCTTAACGGTGGGGCTGGCTTGGCGGTTGTGCCGTGGCTAACCCAAAACCTTCGGCCCGCTCACCCGGTTAAAAAGCCCTAGCCGCGCAGACGCTACCCAGCGTCGAGCGTGTTTTCACTTACTTACATGATTCTGCCGTGTCTGCCGCCGCCATCGAAACGTTTGCCGAGCAATTGGCACGGGCACATGCGGCCGTGCCCACTGCCCTCCCCGGCCCCGCCTTTTGTGCGCTAGCCGAGCAAGTACTTGCCGTGCTCTTCCCCGAGCGAGCCGCTAAGCCGCTGCTAGGCACCGACGCCATTGCCGCCACGCTTTACCACCTGCAAGCCGAGCTAGGTGAGTTGCTGGCTGAGGTGCCTGACCTCCCTACCCCCGCCGCCGCCCTCGCTGCCGACCTGTTCAATGGCTTGCCCAACCTACGCAGTGCCTTGCTCCGCGATGCTGAAGCAACCCTGGCGGCCGACCCCGCCGCCCAAAATGTGACGGAGATACTTAGCACGTATCCAGGTTTTTATGCTACGGCTTTGCACCGGCT
>CAZZDR010000009.1:0-31069 GCA_964652535.1 uncultured Hymenobacter sp.
GAAGCAACTGCTCGGCTGCGGTCTGAGCCTGGCCTCAATCAGCACACGCCTATTGTGGCGCTTACCGCAGATGCTGTTAAAGTGGATGCTGGCTCTTACCAAACACTTGGGTTTAGCGATTACCTTACTAAACCCTATAATGAAGCCGCCCTCTACAACATTCTAGCACAAGTAAGCCGCCGCGCCCCTCAGCTCTCCGGCCAGGAAGTATTTCCTGAACAGGCAGCGTCGGACCACTACTATGATCTTAAGATGTTTGGTCGCTTGGCCGATGACGATGATTTTGTAGGTAAGCTGCTGGAGATATTTATCAACACCGTCCCAGCGCAGGTACAGGCTCTACAGGAGGCTACTGACCATCGCAACTGGGTAGCTATCATCCGAGAAGCTCACCACCTAAAAACCACATTCGGCAACTTCAATATTCAGCCAGAAGTAGCCCAGCTTCGGCAAATAGAGCAAATGGCGGAACGGCAGGCTTCGCGTAGTGAATTCCAGCCGTTCATCAACTCGCTAGTGAACGCCACAGAATTATTCTGTGATATTTTTAAACAAAAACTAGCTCTTCTGCCACAAACTCATTGAGGTTTGAAATTTAGCACGCAAAATCAGCTGACTTCCTTTGGCACCTTATCCTACTTCTATTCAATTATGCAATAGCTAGTTGCCATCCGTTTTATCTTTCAAAAGGTTCTCTTTAGCCCTCTCTAAGAACGTTTTTTTTGCGTCAGTGTAATTTCTGAATATACAAACTGGTCAGTATTACTAAACTATTCCCTCCACCGTTTTTGCTTTTGAAGTCTTTTTTTTGAAGTATCTTTAGACCACATTGCCTTTTTCCGCGCAAAAAAGCAGGCTCAGCTACTTATCCCACCGTTTAGCTGCGTTATACTCTACTTATATTCATTTATGACAAAGACTTACTATCCATGAAAAAGACACTTTTGATTGTTGATGATGAGCCAGCCATTAGGCTTGTGCTACAACATTATTTCAGCCAAGACTTCGACATAGTTTTGAAATCTAATGGCCTGGAAGCCATGGAATGGCTGCAAGCTGGCAACAGCCCAGACGTGATAGTGGCCGATTACAACATGCCTATCATGGATGGTTTGGCCTTCGTGCGTCAGGTGCGCGCCAGTGGATTACATCGCGATACGAACCTCATAATCCTATCGGGCAAAGACAATACAAGCACTAAGATTGAGTGTCTTCGTTCCGGCGCCGACGATTATTTAGCAAAGCCTTTCAATCCGGAAGAGCTTAGCTTACGTATCCAAAAAATGCTAAATCGCATACGCATATGGAACTAGCTTCCGGTCGCCTTTCGGTATTATTTTTAACTGATACCCCGCAGGCCGCTAGTGAGTTTCAGCAAGCTTACATCCAGGATCTGGATTTGCTAGTAGCTACTACCCCTGCTCAGGCTTTAGCTATTTGCGCGCAGCAGCCACCTGCATTCAGTGCTATTCTCAACGCAGCCGACCCCGGTTCACCGCTTGGACTCCGTCTGATGCGGATGTTACGCAACGAGAAAAATTTGACGCAGCCTATTCTATGGTTGACTAAAACAGACATTGCGCCTGGCCTTCGGTCATTGATACTAGAGATTGGTGGTAGCGACGTATTCGTACAAGACACAAGTCAGTCATATCTACTCACTCGGCTTGACTTTCTGGTTCGGCCACGCGCATTGCCAAGCAATGTAGTAAGCATGAGTGGCTTGCGAATGCCACAAAGCAAACGCATTATGGATATGCTTGTAGCTGGTGGAGCGTTGCTGGTACTGTCGCCGCTATTCTTGTTGGTGGGAGCACTTATCAAGCTGGAATCTCGTGGCCCAATCTTTTACTATTCCTACCGAGTAGGGGCTGGCTACAAGGTATTTAAATTCTGGAAGCTTCGCTCGATGCGGTCTGACGCTGACAAGATGCTGGAAACGATGAAGAATCTGAACCAGTACCAACCAGTGGTTGCGCCCGAAATGGCGGCTATGCCAAGTGAATTGTGTGCCACTTGTTCAGCTGCAGGTACTAAATGCTTACAGCAACTCATCGATGAGCACGGGCAAGTTATTTGTGAAAAGCAATACCGCACGCAGCAAAAAGCTAGCGAAACGCCAGCCTTTATCAAAATTGTGAATGACCCACGCGTTACGCGTATTGGTCGCTTTTTGCGCAATACGAGTATTGATGAGTTACCTCAGTTATACAACGTACTACGGGGAGATATGTCTATAGTAGGCAATCGCCCATTACCTCTGTACGAAGCAGAAAAGCTCCTAACAGATGAACATTCGCAGCGCTTTTTGGCGCCAGCTGGCATCACGGGACTATGGCAAGTGAGCCGACGCGGTCAAAGCGGTGGGCAGTCGGAGCAGGAGCGTAAAGAACTTGATAACGAGTATGCCCGCAATTTTTCGTTAAGCAACGACATCCGGATTATTCTAAAAACTATTCCCGCTTTGTTTCAAAAAGAGAACGTATGAAGAACACGCTTTTAGGCGCCTTGGCGCTGACGCTGGCTTTGCTAGGGGGTAGCGCCAAAGCACAGACTACTTCTGACCCGGTTCCAGCCTGGCAGACCACTTTTTTTGAATCGCCTTCAGTGGCTTTACCCCTGCTCACAGCAGCGGTGATACGCCATTCGCCCCAGATAAAACTGCTTGATATTGAAAAGATTGGTGCTCAACAAGATTTACAAATTACTAAAAAAGGAATTTTAGGTGCAGTAGGTGCAGGAGGTACTTATAGCTACGGTAACCAAGGTGGTATTGCTACGCCTGACCCCACCAATCCTACGCAGTTTACCTCAAATTATGCTAGTCGTTATTCGACTGGGCTAAGCGTAGCGCTTTCGCTAGGACAACTGCTTACGCGTCACAACTTGATTACGCGCGACAAACTGAATCTCCAGCGTAATGAAGTAAACCGCCAGGAAAGAGAAGACCAGATTCGTCAAACTGTGATTCAGCTCTACCAAAACGTAGTACTGTCCAAAAAGATACTAACGTTGCAGCAAGAGTCTTACGTAACTGCGCAAAGCAGCTATCGTCTGACGGAGAAGCAGTTCCGTCAGGGCCAGGTAGCACTGCCAGACTTCTCGTCAGCCACTTCACAGTTAAACTCGGCTACGTTAGGATTAGAAACGGCACGCAGCCAGTATGAAACGTCGTTTATGCTTCTTGAAGTCCTCACGGGTGCCAAGATTTCAACTATAATGTCTGCCCAATGAGCTTTTCTGATGTATGGCGCTTACTAGCCCGCCACTGGTTGCTATTGCTTCTGGTGCCAATAGTACTGAGCTCATCAACCTACTATTTTGCTCGGCACTTACCCCAAACGTACAGCTCCGATACTACCATTTACACTGGTATTGCTTCGGGTTACACGCTCACTGGAAATGCGGCAACTGACTATTCGACTACTAGCAATGCGTTTGACAACCTGGTCAATCTAATTACGGCCCGTTCTACCAAAGAGGAGGTTATTTATCAGCTATTGGCTACTCACCTATGGCAGACCCAGCAAGACCCAGCTTTGCTCAATGTTGCGCCCTATGAGAGTCTGCGTGATGGTTTACCTGCCGCCCTACGCCACCGCTTAACTGGCCCCACCCAGGAGGCCACGCTAGATTCGGTGCATCGGTATGCGAAAGCCAACAATACCAACGAAGTCTACAGCTTACTAAGCTCTAGTAACCCGGCTTACTCGTTAGCGTCTCTAAATAAAATAACGGCCTCGCGCGTGGCCTCAAGTGATCTCATTCGCTTAGAGTTTGAGTCATATAACCCTGAACTATGTCAGACCGCTTTGCGCCTGTTTACGCAGGTATTTCTGGCGGAATCAAAAAATCTTCGGGAAGGCCAAACAAGCTCTGTCATTGCATATTACGAGCAAGAACTTACCCGCGTAAAAGCGCGCTTAGATAAAGCAGAAAACGCCAACTTGGCGTTCAACCGGGATAATAACATCATTAATTACGATGAGCAGTCTAGGGGAGTGGCTTCTAATAAGGATGCACTGGCTGGCCAGTACAGCGACCTTAGCCAGCAATATGCTGGTGCTCAAGCTGCTCTTAAAGCAATTAATCAGCGGCTTGGAGGGCGGCAGTCAGGTCTTTTAAGTAGCAACCAGTTGATGGCCCAACGGCAAAAGTTGGGAAGAGTTACTACAGCATTAACTGACCAGCAGTTTTTTACCCAAACCAGCGAGAGCCCGAACACCGCTAAAACCAAAGAACTGCAGGCCGAAGCTGACAAGCTAGCTCAGGACATGCAGAATAGCGTCGACAAATATTATGCACATACTAATAGCGTGGAAGGTATTCCAAACAAGGAATTACTGAACGAATGGGTACAGGACATGATACAGGTTGAGTCATACCGCGCCAAGTTAAATGTGATGTCCAAGCGTATGCAGGACTTCAATAAAGAGTATCAGCGGATGGCACCCCTCGGCGCCGTACAAAAGCGAAACGAGCGGGAAATAGAGTTGGCTCAAAAGGCCTACCTCAATGTATTGGCTAGCTTAGAAGCTAGCAAGGCTACTCAGCAGAATACTCAGCTCACTTCAAACCTAAAAATCATTGACCCACCAAACTTGCCACTGCGGCCCAAAACCAGCAAGCTGCTAGTTCTAGTGCTTGCAAGTGGTGCAGGCGGTTTCTTCTTTGTGGCTAGTTTGGTTTTAGGGCTTGGCTTGCTTGATCGTTCGCTCAAACGGCCTTCAGTGGCTGCTCAACGCATTGGCTTACCTGTGGCCGGAATGTTACTAGATGCTCCCGCTGCTCCTACGAAATTGCTCGCAGCCTCGCAGCAGCGTAGCCTCGACCAACTGGTACGTCATATCATCTTGCAAGCCAACACGCCGCCAGCGCCTACACCCTTTGTGGTAGGTATATTCAGTGTGCAGCAGCAGACAGCTAAAACGACTCTTTGTCAAACTCTGGCCCAGCGCTGCCACCAAATGGGTGTACCTACTCTTGTGCTTTACCCTGGCACTGATGAGCGTGAGGAGCAGCCGGAGGATGAAGTACCTTCCCTTTTCTATCAGGCTGAGATGGCAGCCGTGCAAGGATGGCAGCTTGATCAACTTATTCAGCACGCTATTCCGAAGCGGATGACGGAGAATAGTGGGCCCGACGTACAGCTCATTTTGATTGAGTTTCCGGCTCTCCGCGAAGAGGCTGTACCGGTAGGCGTGCTCCGGCAGTTGCACTTGGTTTTCCTGACCGTTCCGGCTAATCGGGCGTGGCGGGCAACCGACCACCAGACAGTGGAGCGGCTGCGCGCAGCTACTACAGCACCCGTAGAGGTAGTGCTAGCAGGTGTAGCTCCGCACCATGCAGAAGAGGTCTTTAGTTAGGTCATTGGTCCCTGCCCTAGGCAGTAGTTTAAGCAAAGTGCTGGCCTATCCTACTCTAATATTCCCACCCTACTACTTGCCTTTTATCAGGCGCGCTACTATTAGCGCACCACGTTTTTTTGAGCATTTTTCTTTCTAGACCAGTCCTTGCTTCTTGTTCGGCCCGTCTACTTATTCATGAATAAGCCGCTGGTTTCTATTATTTCTATCAACTACAAGCAAGCGAGCGTGACCTGCGATATGCTGGCGTCGCTGCAAACAGTTACTTACCCAAATGTGGAGGTAATCGTAGTTGATAACGCTTCGCCTGAAGCTGAAGTCCAACCGATTGCCGAGCAGTTCCCGCATGTTAAGCTTATTCGGTCAGCCGAAAATCTGGGCTTTGCCGGTGGTAATAACTTAGGTATTGTAGAGGCTAAGGGCAAGTATTTACTGTTTCTTAACAATGACACAGAAGTAACTCCAGGATTTTTGGAGCCTTTAGTAGAATTGTTCGAAACTACTCCGCAAGCTGGTGTAGCCTCCCCGAAGCTCATATTCTATGGCACCGACGATTTAATTCAATACGCGGGCTGCGGTGGTATCAACCCGTGGACGGGACGTAGTGTCACAGTTGGGCTCATGGAAAAAGATCATGGCCAGCACAACACATCCTCTGAAACTGCCTTGGCGCACGGAGCTGCTATGATGGTGCCAATGGAAGTGATTCGCAAGGCTGGTTTAATGCCCGATCTATATTTCCTCTATTATGAAGAGTTGGATTGGTGCGAGATGATTAAGCGGGCTGGCTATCACTGCTACTACGTGGGCAATGCTACAGTGTACCACAAAGAGTCGGTATCGGTAGGCCAAGGCTCCGTTTTACGTACTTATTATATGTATCGTAATCGGTTGCTTTTTCTGCGACGCAACGCTAAAGGCGTGCGATTTTGGAGTGGCGCGCTGTTCTTTCTCTTCGTAGCTGTTCCAAAGCAATGCTTAGTATTTGGGCTACGACTGCAGCAGAACTATTTGCGAGCGCTATTTCGCGGGTTGAAATGGCACTTCGGCGCACGGAATGTTCATCAGAACCACTATTTATCATGAGCATTCTACTAGCTATTCTGTCGGGAGTGCTGTATGCAGTAGGCATATTCTTGCTACTCAACGTCCTGTACCTTTTATTTTTCGCTATTGCTGGGCATCGTAAGATGGCACCTCTTCCGGTAGATGCTGCTATAGCCGCCAGACGCATGTGCGTACTCATGCCTGCTTACCATACTGACGAAGTCATTCTGCAAACAGCTCCTTTGGCGCAACGCCACGCCTATGCGGGTAATGCTCAAGTGCATGTTATTGCGGATGGCTTGCGGCCAACAACTGTGCAAGCCTTGCAGCAGCAAGGAATTGGGGTAGTGGAAGTGGTCTTTGAGAAAAGCACGAAGGGTAAAGCTCTACTGGCTGCCCTAACCGCCTTGCCGGCCGCTGACTACGACGTAGCTGTAGTGCTTGACGTGGACAACGTGATGGCGCCCGGCTTTCTCAATCAGGTAAATCAGGCTTTTGCGGCAGGCTACCGGGTAGTGCAAGGACACCGCACTGCTAAGAACCTGGATTCTCCGTTTGCAGTGCTTGATGCCTGCAACGAAGAAATCAACAACCATATCTATCGACAAGGTCACGCCAGCCTAGGTCTATCGGCGGCCTTAATTGGCTCAGGTATGGCCTTCGAATACACTTTCGTCAAGCAATTGCTGCAGGACATTGGTGATACGCCGGGGGAGGATAAGGAGATGGACTTTCGCATTCTGAAAGCCGGATTGAAGATAGGCTATCTTCCTCAGGCCTACGTTTACGACGAAAAGATTCCTAATTCCCAGGCATTCACTACTCAGCGCACCCGTTGGTTGGCAGCTCAGCTTGAGTTTTTGAAAAAGTATTTTTGGGAAGGCCCGGCTCAACTTATGCGGGGCAATTTCGAATTTTTCGACAAGGTTTTGCAAACGCTGCTGGTTCCGCGCATTTTACTATTGGGGGTGTTAGGCCTTCTCTTTCTTTCTTCCTTACCTGACTGGCCTGTGGGTCCAGGTCCACTGTTTTGGGCAGGGTTGCTAGGCGGTACAAGCTTGGCACTACTGCTGTCACTACCTGCTCGGCTTTACAATCGGCAGGTAGCTCGGGCTGTTGTGCATTTGCCCCTTGCACTTGTTTCCATGGTCTTGGCATTGCTACAAATGAAAAAAGCTAAGACATCTTTCATGCCTACCCCCCACGCGCCGGCCAACGTTGACACGCCCACGCTTCGGTAATTTTTACTTATGCCCTGGTCTATTATTTTTTTACCTGCCCTCGCCAGCTTGCTTTTTGGCATCCGACAAGGCTTGCGCGCTAGTTCTTCTAAGCGCTCTACTCGTTTTTAGTAAGGTATGAAAGACCAGAACATTATCATGGTTTGTCAGCAAAACTGGGACCTTGGCATTGGGTCTAATGCCAAGAATCTGGCTAAAGAATTTGCTAAGCAAAACCAGGTGTTGTATGTGAATATACCGCTGGATGTGAATACCCTTTTGCGGGGCTATAGCAAGCCTGAAGTGCGTAAAAAACTACGCGTGGTGCTAGGCCAAACGGCTGGCCTGGCACAGGTAGAGCCTAATCTGTGGGTATACACACCCGATACACTATGTCTTTCAGTCAACTGGCTGGCTTCAAAACCCTTATTCAGCGCCCTCAATAAATTCAACAGTAAACTATTAGCAGCAAGTATTCGCAAGGCCACTCACGCGCTAGGATTTGCTACTTACTACTTATTTCAGGACGGTATTGTATTTCACGCCTTGGATTTGCCACGTCAGTTGCAGCCTATAAAGTTCGTGTATTACCTGCGCGACTACATGTTAACGGTACCCTACTTCCGACGCCATGGCCCCTGGGTAGAGGCACAGGTAATGCAACAGGCTGATTTAGTTGCCTCTAATTCGGCTTATCTCAATGACTATGCCCAGCAACACAACCCGCAGCACAGTCATTATATTGGTCAAGGCTGCGTGCTTTCGCTGTACCAAGCACCCAAGGCACATGCCCTACCCCCTGCTTTAGCTAGTGTTCCTCACCCCATTATCGGATACACTGGTTCACTCACTGGCTTACGTCTGGATATAAATTTGCTCTCAGCCATCGCGCGTAGCCATCCCGAATGGAGCCTGGTATTAGTTGGACCCGAAGATCCTGATTTTCAACATAGTGCGTTGCACAGCCTACCCAACGTATATTTTTTAGGGCGCAAAGCTCCTGAAGAGTTGCCCGCTTATGTCAGCAACTTCGATGTTTGCATCAATCCGCAAGTAGTCAACGAGGTAACCGTCGGCAATTATCCGCTCAAAATCGATGAGTATTTGGCTATGGGTAAACCTGTGGTAGCTACTCACACTCGAACCATGGAATTGTTTGCGCAGCACGTTTACCTGGCAGATGGCGAGCAGCAGTGGCTAGCCCAATTAGAACAGGCGCTAAGTGAGCAATCGCCTGCGTCATTGGCTGCTAGCCGCATTGCTTTTGCGCAGAGTCATACGTGGGCAGCAAGCGTCGACTTGCTTTACGCAGCTTTGTAAGTATTCAATTATTAGTTGTTTTTCAAATTATTGTTGCGCCTATGTTTACTACTACTTCCCCTATACTCACTGTTCTGTTTTGGCTATTGGCTGGGTTGGTGATTTATACTTACCTAGGCTACGGCGTGGTGGCGTGGGCGTGGGCACGCTTGCGAGGCCCTCGGCACTCCGTACGAGCCGGCGAATTTGAGCCTGAAGTGACGCTGGTAGTTCCGGCTTATAACGAGGCAGGAATTTTAGCTGAAAAAGTTCGTAACTGCTTAGCTCTTAACTACCCACCGCAGAAGCTGCACTTGCTTTTTATTACGGATGGCTCAACTGATAATTCAGCCGACGTATTAGCCGCCTACCCCACTGTACGGCACCTACATACCCCCGAGCGCGGCGGTAAAACAGTAGCCGAAAACCGGGCCATTCGCTATGTTACCACGCCATGCGTGGTTTTTACGGACTGTAATACGACCCTCAACCCTGAGGCAATTCACGAATTGGTGCGCCACTATGCCGACCCTAAAGTAGGAGCTGTATCGGGTGAGAAGCGCGTGCTTCGCGATGGCAGTACATCTGGGGCTGGCGAAGGCTTGTACTGGAAATACGAGTCGTTTCTTAAGCGTTGCGACTCTGATATTTACAGCTTAATGGGCGCGGCGGGCGAGTTGGTTTCCTTCCGTACTTCCTTGTTTAAACCGCTAGAAGCAGATACAATTTTGGACGACTTTGTACAGTCGATGCGCATTGTGGAGGCCGGCCACCAAGTAGTGTACGAGCCGGCTGCCTACGCGCAGGAACTGCCCTCAGCATCTGTAACGGAGGAAATGGAGCGTAAAATCCGCATTGCGGCGGGAGGTTGGCAGTCGATGGTGCGCTTGCGTGCGCTGCTCAATCCATTTGCGCAGCCAATCGTGTTTTTCCTGTATGTATCGCACCGCATTTTGCGCTGGAGTTTGACGCCTCTAGCGTTGCTTTTACTCTTACCTATTACGGCTTACCTCGCTGCGGTAGGGCCGGCTTTTTACATGCTAGCACTCGGAGCACAGCTGCTCTTTTACGCGGCGGCTTTGGTGGGTTGGGCGCGGTCGGCTCGCCAGCAGCCGGCAGGGCCATTGCTGGTAGCCATGTATTTCACGATGATGAATATTGCTGTATTTCTGGGCTTTTGGCGCTACGTGCGTAAGGCACAGCCTGCTGCCTGGGCCAAGGCTCAGCGCGTAGCCACGCAGTAATCCTTTTACCCGCTAGCCGCTGCCTACCCCTATGCTTACCCATAACTTTCCGGACGTTACGCTCCTCATCACGCATTTTCGCCGTAGCAAATCGCTAGAGCGGCTCCTTGAGACGTTTCAGGAGTTAGGTTTTGTGTTTGGCGATATCGTCGTGTCTGACGACTGTAGTCCTGCCCCACACTTGCAGGCTTTACAGGAGTTGCAGCTACGCTTTCCCTTCCAGCTCATCACTACCCCTACCAATAAAGGTCTGGGCAATAATCTTAATAAAGGGCAGGATGCAGTGCACACGCCTTACACACTCTACGTGCAGGAAGACTTTGTGCCAACGGAGGCACTGCTGCCTGCATTTCAGCACTCGTTAGCCACGCTGCAAACCAAGCCTGACGTGGATATGATGCGTTTCTACGCTTATTATGCTTACCCCTATCTCAAAGCTAGCGGGCACGGGTTTTCCGAAATGCTTTATAAACCATGGTTTATGCATACCGGCAAAATCTATCAATACAGCGACCATCCGCACCTACGCCGCACCACCTTCCCCCAGAAGTTCGGGCGTTATGTGGAAGGAATTAAATCTGATAAGACAGAATACTTAATGTGTATCTCTTTCATCAGAAATAACGGCAAAGCATTGTTTTACAACGATTTTAAGAGCCTTTTCTTACAAGAGAACTCGGCGGCAGAGCCGAGTACGGTGCAGCGTAGCGACTGGCGCCAAAGCGATAATGCGCTGGTTGGCGTGGTGCGTGCCGTGTATCGACAGCTTAAGTACAACTACGACCTGCACTTGCGTGCCTAATCTTGACCGGCAGCCGCTTCTGCTCACGTTGTTTTTTCTCATTCCGGCTAGTGCTCCTTTTTATGCGCCCCATTAGTATTCCTGCCAACATTCAAAAGCACAACCAGTCGAAGGAAGTGCTACAAAGCGGCATAGCGGCCATCCGAGCGCAGCTGCAAAAGCTGTATTCGCCTACTCCTGAGGTTTCGATTGTGATTCCGGCTTACAACGAGGCCGAAAATATATTGAAAACGCTGTCGTCGCTGGCTGCCTCTACTACACGCAAGTCAGTCGAAATCATTGTTGTTAATAATAACTCCAAGGATGAGACAGAGGCTTTAAGCACTAGTGCCGGCGCCACCTGCATTACCGAGACTACACAGGGTATTACCCCGGCCCGCAATGCTGGCTTACGGCGCGCTACTGGTAAGTACGTGCTTAATGCTGATGCCGATACCATTTACCCACCCGACTGGGTGGACCGCATGCTAGAGCCATTGCACCACGATGGAACAGGTATGGTTTACGGTACCTTCTCTTTCTTGCCTACTACAGGTATTCCGCGCCCAATATTTCTCGCGTATGAATACGTGTCGGACGTCAGCAAATGGATTAATAAGCGCTTCCGCGAGGAGGCTGTGAACATATACGGGTTCAACTCGGCCTTTCGGCGCACTGAAGGCTTAGCAGTTGACTGCTTCAACCACCCACCTGGCACCAATGAGGACGGATGGCTCGGGGTGAAGCTACGAGAGAAGTTTCGCAAGAAATTCTGCCAGGTTACGCACCCAACTGCTATCGTATGGACCACTGACCGACGCATTCAATTAGATGGCGGCTTGCTAATAGGCATTATGAAGCGTGTAAGGCGCCACGCTAGCATGCTTGGTTAGCAGCATCATCCTATCGCTAGGTCCTCAAACGCCTCGCTAGTTCTTATTAACTCTATCATTAGCTACTCTATTACTACAGCTACTAACATCTGCTCTGATGTTTTGCCTTCCGCCGAATGATCAATCGCTTTCGAAATAGTAAGATTTACTCTTATCTGAACAATAACCACTTCTTGTCTCTTACGGGCAACGTCGTCATGGCCGGCTTGTCGGTACTGTCTTCTTCGCTCATCTTCCGGTCATTACACCTACAAGAAGTGGGTATGTGGATACTATTCACTACGATGCTAGGCCTGTTGGACTCCATCCGGGCGGGCTTCCTCACTACAGCTTTCATTCGAGCTTACTCGGGGGCTACCCCTGCCCGAGCGGCCGAAGTAATGGGTTCTACCTGGTTTATTGCGTTGCTGATTACGGCCTTATTCATTGCGCTCAATACCTTAGTGCTGGTGCTTCCGCTGCCCATAAAGAACGAAAGTTTAGACGTATTTCTTCACTGGTTCAGCATCACGTTTATTGCGACGCTGCCCGGCTTTATCGCGGGCTGCGTGCTGCAAGCGGAGATGAAATTTGACAAGCTACTCTACCTGCGCGTTATCTCGCAGGGCATGTTTATTATCGGTATCACATTTTTGGTAGTTACCAAGCAGATGACCCTGCTACGGCTGCTGTACTGGAATATCGGCCGCGAGGCCGTAACCAGCCTGGCGGCGCTGCTATTTGGGTGGACTAATTTCAAGATGCTCACCAGCCGCACAATGGAATGCGTCAAGGAGTTGGCACACTTTGGTAAGTACAGTATTGGCAGCTTCATTGGCTCCATGCTGCTGCGTGATTCTGATACGTTCGTTATCAACTTTATGCTAGGCCCAGCAGCCCTGGCAGTTTATAACATCGCGCAGCGCTTCATGGAGTTCATTGAGATACCATTGCGGAGTTCGGTAGCCACGGCCATGCCTGCTATGTCGGCCGCGTTTAACCAAAATGACAAGGTGCGGCTAGGTTGGGTAATGCAGCGCTACGCAGGTGTCATTACTTGGGCACTGGTGCCGATCATCGCCGTCATGTTTGTGGGGGCCGACTACCTTATCCTACTACTGGGGGGTAGCAAATACACTGGTACGGAGGCGGCCAACGTGCTGCGCATTTTCCTCGTCATCGCCATCTTGTTTCCCATCGACCGCTACTTTGGCGTGGCGCTTGACGTTATCAATCAGCCCAAGATGAATCTCATCAAGGTGTTCATCACGCTTATTATGAGCGTCACGACTAATATCATCGGCATTAAGTTGCTGCACAATATCTATGGGGTAGCCCTGGCTAGCGCGCCAACTATTATTGTAGGCTTTATATTTGGTTACTACGCCTTTAGCCGTTACAGCAAGATTAGTTTGCTGGCTATTATCGAAACGGGCTTTGAGGAAAGCAAAAAAATCATCTTCGGCTTTTTGGCTAAACTCCGCCCAGCCAAATCTCATTAAATAGGTGGCTTCCTGGCCTCTATCCCACTCTTCACCACGCACTGCCATGAGTTCTGCACCCGCTACTAGTCAGCCTATTACCATCGTAATGGCTAGTGATAACTTTTACGCCATTCTGATTGCTCCGCTCCTCAAGTCGATTGAGGTAAACCACAAAACGGGCGAGCGGCTGGACTTCTACATCATCGATGATGAGATTTCGGCTCAGAATAAGCAAAAGCTGATGGCCACTATCGACCCCGCCATGAGCAGCCTGACGTGGGTGAAGGCTAGTGAAGCTATCTTCCAGGACCTTAAGGTACCTGTTGATAAAACGGCCTTTCCGCTGACAGCCTACTTACGTCTATTTGCACCCTATGTGGTACCCGCCGACCGCGACCGGGTTATCTACCTCGACTGCGACATGCTAGTACTCGAAGATATTTCGACGCTGTGGAAGATGGACACGGGCGGCAAAGCATTTGCTGCGGTGCAAGACTTACAAGAAGTAGTAAGTTGCTCCTGGGGCGGAGTTCCTAACTATGAGCAACTCGGCATCCCGGCTGATTCAAAGTACTTCAATTCGGGGCTCTTGCTGATTGACGCGAAGAAATGGAAGGCTGATAAAGTGACGCACAAGGTTATTCAGTGCTTGATTGATAATCAGCAGTATGTAAACTGGGTGGACCAGTATGGCCTAAATGCAGGCATGGCCAACCAATGGCATGAGTTGGACAAGCGCTGGAATTGGTACGCCATTCAGGACGATAAAACGCCCGATGGCAAAACGCCCGCGCTCATTCACTTCCTGGATGTTAAGCCTATCTTTAAGTCTTATGCTTCTAACAAAAACTTCCAGGTGGAATTTTATAAGTACATGAAGCTCACGCCCTGGAAAAAGCACCAGCCAGTGAGCGACTACGTTCGCTTAATCAGAAAAGTGTATAACAAGGTAAAAAAGGCCATCTCGAACTAGGCTAGGCTTGGTTCTGCCGCATTGCGGTGCCCTACCCTCTTGTTAGGGGCTGAAGAAGGACTACTAGTGCGTGAATTGCGCATTAGTAGTCCTTCTTCATTTATGCCATTAACCATCAATATTGGTGTTGCTTTCTATCTGAGCTAGTAAACCACAAAACAGCTTTCATTCGCCAGAGGAGGACATGCTATTAATTAAGACTCAATTCAGATAAAATCAGCATTTTGTATTCTACAAGTATTATTCTTTATTAAATAACGTTTTTTTTAAACAATATTTTTAGTCTCGTTATTGCATTATTATATTCACTAGCTAGAAGTGAATATAAATGTTTTTAAGACTATTTACTATAAACTTCTTGCTTACAAGGAACAGCGTTCACCATTTGGTGTTGTAGGCACACCGACAAACAAGCTAAAACAGCGCTAATAATTTAATTTTTTTGATAGCATGATGCAAGCTATACCCATGCGATTATTTAGCATATTTTTATTAATAGCCTTTTGTCAAATAGAAAATATTTTTGCTCAAGTTGCACCTAAGACGGGCGAGGCCGCTGTGCGTATTACCGCTATCACAGAGAGCACGCTAACAGGACAGGACTACTCACCCTGGCTGGACGACGACTTACACCGCCTAGTGCAAAACTGTTGGCTACCCACTAATTTTCAGTACGTTGATGTAACGCTAAAGCTTCAGCGCACTGTGGTGCTGAGTCGTCTATCGCTCTTCGACTTCGAGGGTATTTTTACGGCAATGCCTGCTACCATTTATGCCCAAAACGGCAGCCAGCGCACGCTCATCGGCACTTTTACGGGGGAGAAGTATTACCAGTACGTCAGCTTAGTAGCCGCGGGCGGCATTACGGCTGATGCTATCGTTATTCGTAAGTACAGCAATAATATTCCGGCTAAGGTCAAGGTGTTTGAGCGCGTATCGACTACTACACAGCCGGCCGCACCCGTCATTTCCTTCAAACCACTACCCGACCGCAAGCTGGGCGACGCACCGTTCGTGCTGACGGCCACCAGCACCAATACGACCACGCCCATCACATTTTCGTCTTCGGTGCGCAGTGCAGTGAGCGTGTCCTTAGTATCTGGGCAATGGTTGGCAACAATAGTAGGTACCGGCACCACGATGATTACGGCCACTCAGGGGTCTACTTCTACATACCTGGCAGGTACTGCCGACCAGTCGCAGCTTATTCTGGAAACTGCGACTCCGATGAGCAGCAAGATTCCGATTGACCCTACCCGGTGGTATGGCTTAAGTAATGCCCCCAACAACATTCAGGCGGTGTTTGACGGCTCTATCAGCACGGGCTCCGTTACGGGCTGGGGAAAGGTCATTCCCTCATATGACGCGTACTACACGCTGCAGCCTGGGGAGGCAATGAGCATCGAAAGCGTTCGCTTTTACGACGGGGGTAGCAACAACATGGGCAACCCAATGACGCTGTCGGTCATCACAGATAAGTGGGAGCGCATTCCAATAGCCGCCTATTCGGGAGGACATAACTACCGCTGGGTGGGTTTTGACCCGAACAACCTCTACAATTTTCAGCTGCCGTCGCCCGTCAGCAATATCCGGGCGCTCGTGATTACAGCCACGTGGGGCTACCCTACTGAAATTGAACTGCGGGGCTCATATGTAGCGGGCACCCCACTACCGACGGCCGACCCCATAGCTTTGGCCTTAAAAAAGCAGGTAAAACTGGGTCAAGAAATGGGTGTCAATGCGTTTGAATGGGATTTTGAAGACCCTACAGCGCCGGGCGACGTTGATGATACGCGGCTAGAAGGCGTCAAAAACTTCACTGGCATTCGGCACTACCTCGATTGGGGTAAGCTGGAGTCGGAGGAGGGCAGCTTTACCTACAACCCCGTGCACAGCGGCGGCTGGAACTACGATGCCATGTACCAGCGCTGCAAGGCCGAAGGCCTGGAAGTACTGGCATGCTTGAAAACCGTTCCGCACTGGATGCTGGCCGACTACCCTAGTGCCGACCGCGACGCCGAGAATGTGCCCGTGCGCTACGGCCGCGACTTTGGTACCCCTGCTTCGTATATCGAGCAGGCGCGGCTGGGATTTCAATACGCTGCCCGCTACGGCTACAACCCCAACGTGAACCCAGCTCTGCTGCACGTGAACACCAGCAACAGGTGGACTGGCGACCCGGCCAACCAAGTAAAAATTGGGCTGGGCTACATCAAATATATCGAGTGCGACAACGAGCGCGACAAGTGGTGGAAAGGCCGTAAGGCCTACCAAACGGGCCGCGAATACGCCGCCAACTTGTCGGCTTTCTACGATGGCCACCAAAACACGATGGGGCCGGGGGTAGGTGTTAAGAATGCTGACCCTAATATGAAAGTGGTGATGGGTGGGGTAGCCGCCCCTACTCCCGACTACGTGCGCGGTATGGTAGACTGGTGCCGACAATACCGGGGCTACAAAGACGATGGCTCGGTGAATGTGTGCTGGGATGTAATTAATTACCACCTGTATTCCAACGATGCAGGCACCTCGCAGAATGGTAACTCGACGCGGGGCGCGGCGCCGGAGATGGCTGAGGCAGCCCAAGTAGCCCAGGACTTCGTGCGAATTGCGCACCAGTACCTCGGCGATATGCCCATTTGGATAACAGAAACTGGCTACGACACCAACCAGGGCAGCCCGCTCAAGGCTGTAGCTGTGGGCACTAAATCGGTGCTTCAAACCCAGGCCGACTGGATTTTGCGGACAGCTTTGTTGTACGCTCGCTGGGGGGTAGAGCGCACGTTCATGTACCAAATGTCAGATGACAACCCAGATAATCCGATTCAGTTCAGCTCCTCAGGCCTCGTGAATACGGACCATTCACCTAAGCCAGCCGCTGACTTTTTGCGCCAAACGGCGCAGCTCTTTGGCGATTTTGCCTACAAGGGCACGCTCAACAATGACCCCATTGTGGACCGGTATGAGGCGGCCGGCCGCACGGCTTATGCGCTGGTAGTTCCTGATGAGAAAGGACGCACGGCCGCGTACTCGCTCAGCCTCAGCGGGGTAGACTCGGTTACCATTTGCCAGCCCGTAAGTGGGCAGCAGGCGATGCGCTTTACACGGGCACGTGTTCAGAATGGCCGGCTAGCCCTTACGGTGACCGAAACACCCATGTTTGTACTCGTGGGCCCGGCCCCGGCTACAGCACCCGCCCCTGTGGGCGTATGCCCCGGCGCAGGCAGCATTCAGTGGGAGCAGTGGACGAACGTGGACGGCTCAGATGTGGCCAGCATCCCGACCCAAACCACGCCCAACGTAACGGCTACCCTCAGCAAGCTCGAAAGCGGCCGCAACCTGGGCGATGCCTACGGCGCTCGGATTCGCGGCTACATCTGCCCGCCACAGAATGGGGCTTACCAGTTCCGCATTTCGGGCGATGATGACTGCCAGCTCTGGTTGAGCACCGACGACGACCCGGCGCACAAAGTACTGCTGGCCAGCTTTACTGGCTGGACTGCCTTTCGCCAGTGGGATAAGTTCAGCAGCCAGCAGTCGGCAGCTATCCCGCTGCTAGCTGGGCACCGCTACTACGTGGAGGTATTGCATAAGGAAAAAGACGGTGGCGACCATGTATCAGTAGCCTGGACGCTGCCCGACGGTACCGACGAAATGCCTATTCCTGGCTACCGACTCATTCCGTTTGACGTGACTAAGAGCACGGTGCAACCAAGCCTTACCCCAGCCTCGGCCACTACCGTAGCGGCTAGCAGCGCAACGGCCGAGCCTCAGCTACTCGTCTATCCCAACCCTGTGACCAGCCAAACTACTGTTGAGTTCAGCCTACCCCTGGCGGGCACGGCCACGCTGTCGGTTTATAATACCAGCAATCAGCTGATGCAGCGCTTGTTTAGCGGCGCAGCCGCGGCCAGCACGCCGCAGCAGCTCACTCTTTCGGGCGCGGGTCTGGCCCCCGGCTGGTACCTAGTGCAGCTAATAACCGACACTAAAGTCATCACGCAGAAGCTTCTAAAGACGGATTAGCCTGTCCATTTCCTCGCCTTAGTGTTTCTGAGTTGCGACGGCTAGCGAGCACTGAACACGCCATTCGACCCGTCTATTTTTCGGGGTACTGCTTACCTTTGACACTAGCGGCTTGGTTTTAGCTATCAAGCCGCGCGGGGTTCAAGTGTTCGGGCTCGTTCTGCTCGCTTCACTTGACCTTATTCTACTCGTTTGCGCTGCCCCTACCCCCCTAATTTCGCTAGTAGATTGCTAAAATTGCCCAGCTTTACGGTGGCAGTGGCAGTTCAAGCTTAGCGCCAAGTAAGGGGGTAGGGCACCGCAATAGCTTACCCATTCTATGCCTTTTGCCGACAAAATCAAGAGTAATCCTCGCCTCAAGCAGGCCACGCTGTGGATGCTCATTATTCCGCAGCAGGCCCGTCCGCGGCTTTGGGTACGCTGGCTGGTCAACCCGTTTAAGCACAAGTTTGGGCGGCGGTCGCTAGTGCGGTGGAATGCGCGCCTCGATGTGGTGCCCTTCAATGCCTTCACCCTGGGCGTAGAGTCCGTTATTGAGAGCTACGCAACCATCAACAATGGCATGGGGCCGGTATTCATTGGCGACCGCTCGCTAGTGGGCATCAGCACTGTACTCATTGGCCCGATACGCCTCGGCAATAATGTTATTATTGCGCAGCATGTGGTATTCTCAGGGCTAAACCACGGCTACACGGATATTACCCAGCCCATTCGGGACCAGGCCTGCAACACGGCTGAAATCGTGGTGGAGGATGACGTGTGGATTGGGGCCAACGTCACCGTCACGGCGGGTGTGCACATTGGCCACCACTCGGTGGTGGCCGGGGGCAGCGTCGTCACCAAAGATGTGCCTCCTTACACTGTTGTTGGAGGCAACCCAGCCAAGCCACTCAAGCAGTACTCGACTGCCACCGGGCAGTGGGAGCGCGTTAAGTAGCCCGCGTGCCCCCTACCCCCTCATTATCAGCCAATATTTTGCTTGGCTGATAATGAGGGCCGCGCGAGTGTTGGGAAGAAGAATGCCTTGATACGAGGCTGCATCACTTTTTCCAGCCAATAGCTGATTCCGATGGTGAGCCCAAAGAGCAATATAATGCGCACCGTGAATGTGGTGGCAGTGCCCGAAAAGGCGTGGATTCGGCTGAACAACACGATGAGTGGAAAGTGGACTAGGTACACTGCGTAAGACAGCGCACCCAAACTAATACCGCCCTGCACAATAGCTTTGCCTACCCGCTCTAGCCACACGCTAGGCACAAAAAGACAAAGTAGAGAAGCTGCTAGAAACAACGTAGGCAAGACGTATAAGAGCCAGTCGAGGTCACCTCGGTAAGCATGCAGCACTACGAAGCTAAGCTTGGGCAACGCCGAAAACAGGAACAGGCCTTTCAGCAGCAGTAATCGGTAAGGAATATGCTTACCAATGAAAACCAGCACGATGAGAAGCGCCAACGGGAGGGCCGACAAGTCGTAAATCTCTACCGCCTGCTGGTCCCAAGAGATGTAGGCTGGGAAGGAGATGTGCACATACATGCGCATTAGCGTGCCGAGTACGTTGTATTGCTCGCTGCATAGGATGAACAGCAAGCAGCTCAGCAATACTTGATATGAGGCTTTATCCGGCGCGGCCTTAGCCAGTAACTGGCTCACCAGCAAGCCTATTATCCAGAATACCAGTCCGTAGCAGTAAGACGAAATAATGGGCGTATGCAGGGTGCTATATAGGGCGTAGTTGGCGAGCCCCAGCGCTAGCGCACCCAGTATCACCCATAAGGGCTTAAGCTGGAACATAGAAACGACGATAAAGAATACATAGTAGAGCATTTCGAAGTTTAGCGACCAGCCGGGCGGGTTGATGTTGGCTACTACGCCTCCCTGCAACAAGGCCAAATTTCCGAGTATTGCATCGGCGCCAAATACCCTAGGAGTTACGAGCAACGTAAAAGCTAGAGTAATCAAAAAGATGGGATACAAGCGTACTAAACGCTTTTTTAAATACTCCCCACTCGTGGCCCAAGTAAGTGGCTTTTTGGTGCTTAGCCCAATAACGTAGCCCGAAAGCACGAAGAAAATAAGCACGCAAAAATGACCCGAAGGCCCGTAGAACAGCGGGTAGTCGAGACTATAGGTAGGGTCGAGTAAATAACCAAAAACAGTGATGTGGTGCCAAACCACAAAAATTGCTGCGAACCCGCGCAAGGCTTCGATATCGAAGTTGATTTTATTCTGGGGTTCTAATTGGGCATAAGCAGGCATTATTAATAGTTTTTGCTAATCTAATAGCTTCTGATGGACCAAAAAATGAATAGTATGAATCCGATTAGCTAGCTGCTACCGAACAGGCCGCAACCATTTGGTAGTGCTTAGCCTACCCTTGTCTTACTTTCTATAACACGTTAGCTACTACTGCTTTTACGGTGTACTTGACACCGTTCAGTATCTCACCCTTGGAAAAAGCTAACTTAGCAACTTGCTGCGCTTCATCACTTTGCACAGCTTTACGCCAGCTACTCGTCTGCTTTCGGGCGCGGGCTAGGCGCTTAGTTAAGTCGCCAGTGGGGGGTAAGGCGGCCGCTAGGTTAGTCAATAGCTTATCCATCACCTCCTTTTGGCGCTTTCCCCAATAATGAAATACGTATTGGTTGCTCGGCTGCAACTCGGCACACGTTTGCAGCGCTAGCGAGAAAGCTATTTGTTCAGTCAAAACCCACCGGCTGCCGGCGTAAAAAGCGTCGTTTAGCGCCAGGATGGCGGGCGTTAGCGCTGTAGTCTCGGGCGCCAAGCCCAATACCCCAGAGTTCCACATAAATTGGGAAGATTGAAAGCGGTGGCTGGGCCCAGTACCTAGCTCAAACGAACGGCTTTCGATGAGTTCAATGAATCGGCGCGGATATTCGTCTTGGGGCGGAGAAAAAGACGCCCAGGTTTCTACCGCTTCCGTGAAGGTTTGCTCGCGCAAGTGCATCACGCTAATTCCCGGCCGCAAGGCATCGAGCAGCGGGGCAGCGGGAGCTACGAAGAAGGTGTCGGAATCGCAAAAAAACAGCGCATCGGTTGGATACTCCTGCGCAATTTGGTTTATGACGGACAACTTTATGCGATGCACATAGTCTTGCTCGCCACGCATTAAAGCGAGGCTGGCGGGCGTAAGCAGCCGGTATTCGACAGGGAGCCCAACGAAATAGGGGGTAAAGAACTCGGGGCGGTCAGTAAATAATACCGTTTGCACCGAAGACCGGTCGCCATCGTACCAAGCCCAAAAGCTAAGCACTGCGAATACAGCACGCCGATGCTCTGACTCTCGGCCGTAGGCGAGAATAATTTGCCTAGTCATAAATAAGTAGGGTAAATTTTAACAGTCAAATTTGTTCTTCTATTCGGTAGGTTAAGCCAGAATCCTTGATGACGCCGAGGATTTACAGTAGCTTGGTTTGTTACTTAATCAACGGCTGTTTTTCCTTATTACTAATAAGCGTCAGGCGTTTTATGTAACTGCTCATGGGGCATGCTATCTACATAATCCAGGATTTTTGTGTCGTAAGTGACATCAAATTTTCGAGCAAACCACTTAGGGGAGCGCGCCAAAGCATCGGCATCGTCCAGTGCCAAAACTTTAGGGTTGGCTCCACCCGCCGACCAGTCGATATAGCGGTAGTTGTCATTGATGATGGTTTCCTTAAGCGGCGAATTCATCAAAATGGTAGCAATCATAAATTCGTCGGAACCCCACGTGAAACGGCCGAACTTGCGTATCTCCGGGTGCTCGTCCATAAACCGAACCAGATACTTCGCACAATCGGTGCTTATCGTCCACCACGAGCCATTGGCGCTGCCGTAGAGCGTGTAAGGCAACGGGAAGCGCCGTTTTGGCAGCAGCACATTGGCTAGGCGCTGTAGCTGATACTGCCCTTTGAATTCGAAATAAACCGAATGATACTTCTCGACCCGCTGAATGGCACCATGCCACCAAGGTGAACCTTCTGGCTCAACCGACATAAAGGAAGACCCAACTTGTTGGCTCAACGCCTTATGAATGCTTTCAATAGGCTTGATGGGATAATCTTGCCCGCTAAGCAGGTTAATAAAATCGTAGTGTTGACCTGAAGCTAAGGCCTCGCGTACGCTCCCTACAATGGCCTCGACAAAACGGAACGATGCCCACCGCGCACTAATCCGGTTGGTAATAAAGAACACCCGAGGCAGGGCTGCCAAATAGGAGTAATCGGCCATATTCGCCTTGAGGTCAAGGTGAATGTAGTAGTCAGCATCCTCATGACGCAATGCGGAAAGAAGTCGCTCGACTTGCTCCGCATTCTTGTGGACCATAATCAAGTGCGCGATTCTCATAGCTTATAATTCAGTCAGCCGAAGTGGGACACACAGCAAAACACTGAATGGCTGAAGCGACTTTATTCGTGTACTTGTCTACAGAAACGGAGCCATTCCTTGGCAAGTTACGACCGATTGTACAGCCATACCGGTAGATTACCATTTTATTAGTATTTTCTTCTACTAAATAGGACGAATCAGGTAAGCAACTTACGCTAGTTGGTACTGCTAACCCTAAAAAAAGTTCCGCTTAGCTAATGGCATAGGGCTGGCCCCTACCCCCTGTAAGCCCCTAAGTAATGGGTTACAGGGGGTAGGGGCCAGCCCTATGCCATTGAGTACCGAGAACACGTAGCACCATATACGGCTGCGACTAGCTGTCCAAATTCCTTACCCCTACTTGAGGAGCAAGCGGCACGACTGGGTGCCAGCCCGCACAAAGTATACGCCACTTACAAGCCCCACCGGCAGGGTAAGCATGGCGGTTCCCCAAGCATCGGCCTTGGTAGTAATAACTACCCGGCCGAGTGCGTCGAGCACTTGCACGGTGGAGGCTGGCGACGCGTTTTTGAGCTGGGCTGTGGTTGACGCGGGGTTAGGGAAGAGTACGAGGGCCGGCGCAGCCGGCCCGAGGGCCACAGTGCGCACGGGCGAGTAGGTAGCGCTGCCATCGGTGTCGACCTGCCGCAACCGGTAATATAGAGATGCGACAGTGGGCAGTTGGGTGTCGGTGAAGCTATAGGCATGCGCCGAGGTAGTGGTGCCGGCCGCTGCTACGGCAGCCAGGCGCACAAAAGTGGTACCGTCGGTGCTGCGCTCTATTTCGAAGCGGGCGCTAGCCGTTTCGACGGCCGTGGTCCAAGCCAGGCGCACGGCAGTTTGGCTAGTGCTCGGCTGAGCTGTGAACGTATTTAGCTCGACTGGCAGGGGGGTAGCTACGGTGGCCATGTTGGAGCGTGCGCCCTGGTTGAGAAGGCTAGCCGTTTGGGCAGCTACGCGGTAGTAGTATGTGCTGCTGCGGGTCAGGCCACTCACTGCCAAGCTGGTAGTCGGCGCTGCCACAGTGAAGGGCGAGCCGGCAAGTTGGTTGGCAAAATCGGGATCGGTCGCTACTTCTACTACGTAGCTACTTACCTGGCCCAAGCTTGGGCTAGCCCAAGTGGCCACGAAGCTGGTGGGCGTAACATCGCTAGCAGCAGTAGCGGCGGGCACTACTAGGGCATAGCTTTCCACGTAGTTCGACGTCAGGTTATTGGCGCTGAGATCAAAATTTGTCAGGGTACCGGCATAGTTGTTGGCCAATTCATACAAGACAGTTTCACTGGTGTTGTCGCTGGCAGGTGCGCCTTGGTCAAAATTCAGGTAGATGCCTAGGTCGGACTGGGGTAGGGTTGGCAGCGACTGCAGGTCGCTGCTGATTTGGGCGGCGCTGCGAGCCGAATGCCAGATGCGCAGCTCGTCGAGCCGGCCCCGGAGGTAGTCGCCGCTTGCCGTGGCCCTACCCCCCACTGTCAGGTCTTCGGCATCGGCAGCGGTAAACGCGCGACTGGTGCTGGCAACAACCGTCCCATTTAGGTAGAGGTCAAAGCGATTAGCTGCCTTATCCCAAGCGGCGGCCACGTGCGCCCAGCGGTTGGTAGGCACGGTACTAGTGCTGGCTACCGCGCGTGCCGCAGTAGTGCCGGCCCCATCGGGCCAGACCTCGGCAGTAAGCTTGCCGCCGTCGAGATAAAGGGTATAATCTCCACTTTTGCGCACAATAGAATTTACCGCATTTGTACCGTCGTAGTAGACCCAGGCTTCGAGCGTAAAGGCTGTAGCTCCTAGGCCATTCACCGCTGTGGTAGGGCCCGCAAAGCTTATGTAGTCGTCTGTGCCATCAAAAGCCAAGGCCGCACCCGGTGCATCGCGCACCGCTAGGTCCGTGGTACTGGCCGTGCCATTAGGCGTAGCGAGGGTAGTAGTACCCACTGCGGGCGCAGTAGCTGGCACTTGAAACGTGAGGCTGGTAGCCGTATTGGCCGTGATGGTGGTGGTAGCATCTACGCCATTCACTAGCAGCGAAGTAGTATTGGCCAGATTACTGCCCGTAACCGTAACGACCTGGCCGCGCCCGGCGAGCGTTTGCGAAAAGTGGTTAATAACTGGGGCCGGCGCAGGCGCCGCAGGCACGGCAAACCAGTCGGTACGCTCAGCAGCGCTCAAAAGGCCACTATAGATTGCCACCGTCCCCATTTCGCCCGCAAATGGGTTGTTGCCATTCAAATAACCGCCTAGCTCCATATCTAGTACTGGCGCGCTGCCTACCCAGGGTAGGCTCGTGAGGGTAGTGCGGTAAATTTCGGTATCATGGGCATACAGGACCATTTGGCGCGAGCTGGCCTCAAACGTGAAGATGCACCGCGTCAGGGGCGCAGTGCCCAGGTCCAACGACGTCGTGAAGTTGTTGCCCTTGTTGAATACCTGCAGCAGGGTAGTATTCTGAAACCAAATACTGAAGTCGCCACCTACCGAAATCGCTGAGTTGGAGCCATTGGCCAGCAGCCGCAGGTCTACCACTACCGATGCGTCAGTATTGGCAGCCAGCGCACCAGCTACGGTCATGGTTTGGCTGGGGCTGGGCGCACTGCCATCGAAGCGGGCTACCTGCTGGCCATTGTCGGTGGCGAGGCGGGGGCCGGCGTGGCCAGGGGTGATAGCCGCGTGGCGTGCGGCCCCGCTCTGGTCGAGGCGCTGTGTTATCTCGCCGCTGCTGCTCGTTACGTAGTCGGCATTCGTGGTGCCGTAGCGCACGCGCAGCACGGCAGGGCCAGCTGGCGTCGGGGTAGGTGTTGGGGCAGGGCTGGGCGCCGGTGTGGGGGTAGGGGTAGGAGCCGGCGGGGCCGGCTGCCCGCTGCCCGGCACCGCAATGCCCGCCAGCATAAACGTAGCCGGAATAATGCCCGTGCGCGGGCGGGCCGTGAAGCCGTCGGCCACGCAGTGCGCCGGAATCTGATTGCCCAACGTGCTCAGATGCAAGCCATCAACCGAGTAGCCGTACTGGGGGTCCATGCCCTGCTGGGTGATGTAGGGGCTGCTTTTTACATCGAGCAGCATATCGCAGAATGAAGCCCAGTTGGCCCGGTACGAGGCATTAATGGCATCAATCCGTTCATTATACTGCGACTCCTGGGTAGCGTAGCACGTCACGACGGCTACCTTAATGCCTTTCGATTTCCAATACTGTGCCCACGATACCATGCGGCCATACACTTCCTGCGCGGACTGACCCTGAAAAATCTGGTTGGTGGTTTCCTGGAGCACAATCCATTCCTCGCCGTAGGCGCCCGTTCCGAACAGCGGCTCTACCTCAGTGGCATCGCTTAGGCGCAGGTAGGCGATGGTCGCCCCGTTTTTGCTGCGGTTTTTCCAGGTGTAGCCGCTGCCTAGCAGGGCAGCCGCCTGGTCGGGCCAGGCACCGGTGGTTTCGCTGCCAATGGTGCTATTGTCGCCCGTCGTCACGGCCCCGTTGGCCTGCGAGTTGCCGCGCACGACTACCAGCATGGGAGCCACTCGCAGGCTGGCGCCGCTGATTCCTACCCCGGCCGGCGTCGTCACCTGCACGGTTCCCGTAACCTGGCTGTTGCTAAGTACCACTGTCAGCTGTGTGTCGCTGTCAATTGCAAAACCGGCCACTGGGCTGCCCCCAATGCTCACGGCCGTAGCGCCCGTAAAGTTGGTACCCTTGAGAATAATAGTGCCCCCCGGACTACTGCTGGCAGAAGAAAAGCCATCTACCGTGGGGGCTGACCCGAAAGTAGTGGCGCTACCAGTGGCTACTAGCCCGGCGCTAGGGGCCGGCCTACCTGCCTTTAGGGTCGATGTAAGCCTAGTCTTGCCTACCCCCCCTAGACTTACCAATAAAAATAAACAGTGTATAGTTATAATTTTGATGAACCTGCTCTGTAATTTTTTAGCAATCATAATATTCCTTTTAAATACAAAAATTACTTTCACTTATCTACTGCAGCTTATAATTGATAACCAACCATAAGTGCCCCAGACAAATATATGCAGCCCTTGTATCTAATTGAATATAATCAAGATATAAGTCCTGATAAATCAAATATTTTTGCGATTTTATCCCATTAAATACGCCATTAAGCAATATTATGCTTTTTAAGCGATTTTATCCTACACTGCTCTTATATGAAATTTTTTATACAAAATTTACATGCCGTATGGGGTTTTTTGGTTGCAGGACCTCACTAACTAATTAAATGACTTAGCACTTTATTTACTATAAGTCCTAACTCATAGCACTACTTGCAAGTAAGTTTATTACTCATACTAAAAGGCAAATAGCACAAAACACAATAACTAACCAACACCCATTGGTACACCTACCGCAGGCTGCTGGTTAGCAGGGAGGCTCCATAACTCGTGCTTTTTGAGCAGCAGGCGGGCTCTGATCTCACGCTGCATTTGGGCGCGGTAACTAGGGCGCTGACAGCGCAGCGCGTCAAGTGTAGGCAACCCAATACAAAGCCTAGGCTACTGGCGGGCACAAACTGGACATACGAAGTAGGGCAGCCGGCAAGGGCTGCCAGCGCCTAAGTAAGGCGAACCAACTAGTAAAATCGGGCGCGGCCTACCTCCTAATTAGGGACGAGGCTGCTTAGCCAGGCGCACGCGCAGCTGCAAACCTGCGGTGCTGCCGACGGGTAGGCTCACGACTTGCAGCAGCCCATACATGGGCTTGGTGTCGGCGGTGCGGAAGGCGTAGACCTGGCCGACGGCCAACCGCGTGAACAGCGTGGTAGCGGCGCTGGGCACAAACTGTTGGTGAATACTTATGGTATCCTGCACGTTGGAGAAGGTGGTGGCGGTGAGCGCCGTGAGGTTGAGGCGCGTGCGGCGCCGGCGGCTGGCGGGCCAGCGCGTAGCGTTCAGGGTGATAGTGGGGTCGTCGGGCGAGGCAAGACGCACCCCGTCGGGCAGCAAGATGAGGTCAGTAAGCTGCTGCAGGGCGGGGTTAGGCGCCACCGAGTAGGTAGGGTACACAAGGCCCGACTTGAGGTCGATGAAACGCCGAGCAGCCGAGCCGTAGGCCGAAGCAGGCAGGTTGAGGACGTAATCGTGGTACACGGCCGTCGAATCGGGGCGGCGCATCGCTAGCGTGAAGGAGCGGGCCGACGTATTATTATCCGTATCGGTAGCCGTAAAGAGCCACGTTTCGGTGCCCGACGTGGTGCGCGCCCCAAACTTGGAGGTGTAGAGAAATTCGCGTGGGGCCGTGGTGAGCGCCGAGTCAAGATACACGACCTCCTGGGCGGTGGGCAGGCTGGTGTAGCTAAATGTGGGCAGGCTGGCCGGGTAGGCAAACGGCGCCGTGAGGGGCGAATACGTGACCGTGACGCGAAAGTGATTCAGCCGGTTGGCGCTGGCCGAATCGGTAGACGTAACCGCGTAGAGGCGCGTCGAGAGCGTATCGCCGGGCGTAGCTACTGTGCGGCTGCCCGAAATAAAACGGGCTGAGCTGATAAAATATAGCTTGAGCGGGCTGTTGACTTTGGCGCAGGCCACCAGCAGCAACACACTCAACACGACGAACAACGGGCGGATAAGCGGAAAACGAGACATAAGGCGGAGGCAAAGGTCGGTAGGCCAGCGCGGACGCGCGCCTACCCCGCTGCCCAACGCGCATCTTCGCCTACTTATTCCGTGTCATTCCGTTCTTATGCAGATTCGCTCGTTGGTGCTGGCCCTGGGGCTAGCCATTCCTATCCCCGCTGCGCTGCTGCCCGGCCGGCTCCTACCCCTCGCCCAGGCCCAGCAAAAGCAGGCCATCACGCTGGAAGCTATCTGGAACACGCCCACCTTTCAGCCGGCGGGCGTGCCGGGCTTCGACTGGCTCCGCGATGGGCGCTACTATGCCGCCCTGAGCCGCCACGGCAGCCTGCAGCAATACAGCGTGACCACGGGCCTGCCCACTGCCACGCTGGTGGCCGGCAGCGACCTGGCTCTCAACGGCCAGCGCCTCGACCTAGATGGCTACCACTTCAATGCTAACGAGCAGAAAGTACTGTTCAGCACCGATACCGAGCCTATTTATCGGCACTCGGCGCAGGCCACCTACTACGTATTTGACCGCCGCACCCGGCAGCTCACGGCCCTGAGCGCGGGCGGCAAGCAGGGCTACGCTACGTTTTCGCCCGATGGCCAGCGGGTGGCATTCACGCGGGCCAACAACTTGTTTGTGAAGGACCTGGCCTCGGGCCAGGAAACAGCCGTGACGACTACCGGCGTGCGCAACCAACTCATCCATGGCTCGGCCGACTGGGTGTATGAGGAAGAGTTTGGCTTTGCGCAGGGCTTCTTTTGGTCGCCCGACAGCCGGCAGCTCGCCTACTACACCTTCGACGAAAGCCAGGTACCCGAGTACGACATGCAGCTGTGGGGCGGCCTCTACCCCACCGAATACCGCTATAAATACCCCAAGGCCGGCGAAAAAAATTCGGTGGTCAGCGTGAGTACCTACGACGTGGCCAGCGCCCGCACCGTGCGCATGGACGTGGGCCCCGAGCCCGACCAGTACATCCCGCGGGTACAGTGGACCACCGCGCCCGGCGTGCTCAGCATCGAGCGCCTCAACCGCCTGCAAAACAAGCTGGAGCTGCTGCACGCCGACGCCCGCACTGGCCAGAGCCGGGTGGTGCTCACCGATACCAACCCGGCCTACGTCGACATCAACGACGACTTGCGCTACCTGCCCGGCGGCCAACAGTTTCTTTTTACCAGCGAAAAGGACGGCTATCTGCACCTCTACCTGCACGATATGAGTGGCCGGCTAGTACGCCAGCTCACTAGCGGCCCCTGGGAAATCACGGCCGTTAATGGCTTCAACCCCCGCACCGGCTACGTGTACTACACCAGCACCGAGGGCTCGGCGCTGCAACGCCACCTGTGGCGCGTGCCTCTGAGCGGCCAGGGCCGGCAGCGCCTCAGCGACGCCGGCGGCGGCACCGATGAGGTAAGCCTGAGCCCCGACACGCGGTATTTTCTCAACGAGCACTCGGCGGCCGGGGTGCCAGCCGTGACGAGCCTGCGCGAGGGCGCCACCGGCAAGCTGGTGAAGACGCTGGAAGACAACGCCCTACTGCGCCAAACGCTGGCGCGCTACGACCTGGGCAAGTTCGAGTTCTTTTCTTTCACCAATGCGGAGGGGGTAGGGCTAAACGCCTGGATGCTGAAGCCCAGCAACTTCGACCCCACTAAGAAATACCCGGTGCTCATGCACGTATATGGCGGCCCCAGCTTTGGCAGCATCAGCACCCAAACGGTGCTCGACAACGCGGGCGGTGGCACCAGCTTCAACAACTATCTGTGGCACAATATGCTGGCCGAGCAAGGCTACATCGTGGTGAGCGTCGAGAACCGGGGCACCTCGGGCCGGGGCTCAGCCTTCCGCAAGGCTACCTACGCCAACCTGGGCAAGCTCGAAACCAACGACCAGGCCGACGGCGCTCGCTACCTCGCTACCCTGCCCTACGTCGATAAGGCGCGCATCGGCATCTGGGGCTGGAGCTTCGGCGGCTACATGACCTCGCTGGCGATGACCAAAAACGCCGACCTGTTCAAGATGGGCATGGCCGTGGCGCCCGTCACCAACTGGCGCTACTACGACACCATCTATACCGAGCGCTTTCTGCAAACGCCCCAGCAAAACCCCGGCGGCTACGACAACAACTCGCCCGTGCAGTTTGCCCAAAACCTGCGGGGCAAGTTTCTGCTCGTGCACGGCACCGGCGACGACAACGTGCATTTCCAGAATTCCACCGCCTTCGTGGACGCCCTCATCCGGGCCAACAAGGACTTTCAGACGCTGTATTACCCCAACCGCAACCACGGCATATACGGCGGCAACACACGCCTGCACCTCTACCGGCAGCTGACCAATTTTGTGAAAGACAATTTATAATCAATTGACTATTAAGTAAATTCAGCAATAATCAGCTAAATTCAGCTCGTTCTCACGCAGGAGTTTTTATCTTTGGGACAGCATGGCCCCGGCAACTTCCCCTACCGTTTTTTTTGAGAATAATGCGGGCCAAGTGCTGGCGTACCCAGCGGGGTACTTGCACTTGCATTGGGGCAGCGAGCCGCGCACCTTGGCCGAAACACAGGCCATTTTGCAGGGCGTGAGCAGGGGGTTGCAGCATTTCGGTTGGAGCAAGATGCTTGGCAGCCAGCTCGATATGCTGCCCTTCTCGGCCGAAGAGCAGGCCTGGGTAGCCCACGAATGGCTGCCGCATGCCGTGCAGGAAGCCGGCTACCGGTCGGGCGCTATCCTGCTGGCCGCCAACCTCTACGCGCGCCTAGCCACGGCCTTCGTCACTACCAGCGTGCAGAGCCTACCCATGCGCTACCGATCCTTCGACAACGAAGC
>CAZZDR010000010.1:0-30261 GCA_964652535.1 uncultured Hymenobacter sp.
GTACACCTTGCGGCTGCGCGCCTGGTAGTCGGTCACCGGGTTCACCAGCAGGCTGGGACCAAAGAGGTACTGGTCGGCGATGTTGCGCACGGCCGGGTCGGCCCCGAAGTCCATCACCAGCCCGCGCATCATGGTGGCGTTTTGGAAGTGCACCTGCCCGGCCAGCGAGTAGAGGTAAGGCATCAAGCGGTAGCGCAGCTTGTCGTAGTACAGCATGCTCTCGTAGGCCGGGTGGCCAGCCGGCGCGATGTTGTAAATCTCGCGGAACGGAAACTGCCCGTGCACCCGGAACAGCGGGCAAAACGCGCCAAACTGGTACCAGCGCGCTTGCAATTCGCGCCACTCGGCCTGGTCCGTGGCGTTGGGATGTTCGTAGCGGCGCTCCACTGCAAAGCCGCCAATGTCGCTGGTCCAGTACGGAATGCCCGACATCGAAAAGTTGAGCCCCGCCGGAATCTGATTCTTAAAATCCTCCCAGCGCGAGCCAATGTCGCCGCTCCAAATGGCCGCCGCGTAGCGCTGCGAGCCCGCGTAGCCCGAGCGTGTCAGCAAAAACACCCGCTGGTTGGGCGCGGTGCCACGCTGGCCTTCGTAAATGCCTTTGGCATTTTGCAGCGGAAACGCGTTGAAATACTGCGTACTAGAGCCAATGGCCGGCGCCATCAGGCCTTTGCGCGTAGCTACATTGGTGTTCGAGTAGATGTCGGGCTCCGAGGCGTCCATCCACCAGGCGTCCACGCCCTTCGTGAATAGCTTGGTGTTCATCAGGTTCCAGAAAGCCTGGCGTGCCTGCGGGTTGAAAGGGTCGTAGAATGTGGAGGTGTAGCCCGGCGCAATCCAGTCTTTGGTGCGGTCGGCGATGTTGCGGGGGTAGAGATATCCCTTGGCCTTGAAGTCGTTGTACACCGAAATGCCCTCGTAAATCTTGGCCCACACCGAAATCATGAAGTGCAGGTGGTCCTGCTCGTGCAGGGTCTTTATCATGGCGTCGGGGTTGGGGAAGCGGCTGGGGTCAAACTCCTGGCTGCCCCACTCGGCAGGCTTCCAGTACGACCAGTCCATCACGATATTATCGAGCGGAATCTGGCGCTTCCGAAACTCGGCGGCCACATCCAGAAGTTCGGCCTGGGTCTTGTAGCGCTCGCGGCTCTGCCACAAGCCCAAGGACCAGCGCGGCGTGACTGGGGCCGCGCCCGTCAGCTGCCGGTAGCCGCCAATCACCTCGTCGGCCGAGGCGCCCTGCACAAAGTAGTAGTTCAAGTCGGCCCCCGCCTCCGAGCGAAAACCGTATTCCTGCGCGGCCTGGCCCACCAGCGGGCTCAGCCATTTCAGGCCCAGGTACGACTCGCCGCCGTCGGGATCCCACTCTAGCTTTAGCGTGTATTTGCGGCCCTTTTCCATCTGCACTGGCACCACTGTGGTGCCGGGGTTCCAGGCTTGCCGCCACTTGTTCACCACTTCCTTACCATCGATATACAGCTTGGCGTAGCCCGCGTTCTTCAGCAAAAAGTGGTGCACGCCGGTCGTACCCGACGCCACGCTACCCTCCCAAGTCGCCCGAATGTCGCCGAGCTTGATGGTGGCCGGAAAGTTCTTCTGGTCCTCCAGGTACTCGTAGTTTATCACCGACTCGGGCCGTTGCGCCAGCACCTGCTGCGGGTTGTTTTTGCTCACGTACGTAGCCGTGAGCCAGCCCGGCGTGCCTTCTTTCGAGTATAGCTGTAGGGTCGAAAGCGCCTCGTAGTCGCGCGGGTCGCTGGCGTGCGTAATGGAGTAGTTGTCCCACAAAATGCCGTAGTTCCGGCTCGATAGCAAGAAGGGCACGGCCACGTCGGTGTTGTTCTGGGCTAGCTCCACGGGCTGGCCGCGGTAGTTCATCACGCCATTTTGGTGCTGGCCCAGGCCATACAGGCCCTCGTCGAGGGGCGAGGCAAATACCTGCGTCACCTCATACAGCGGCTGCCCGTCGGCCACGGTGGGCCGGAAGACCTTGCCGCCGCCCGCCCGCTCCTGTAGCAGGGGCCGGCCCTGCGCATCGGCAAAGCTCACGGCGCCCGTAGCCAGCGCCACGGTAGCGGTGAGGGCGGGCGTGGTGAGCGTCCCTACCCCCTTCTTTTCGCGGTAAGTCCAGCGGGCGGCGGGCCCGTTTTGGGGCACTACCATCAGGCTCTTGGTGGTCGAAAGCGTGTCGAGCGGGCTGGCCTGCACATGGATAATATGGTCGGATACCACCGTGAGGCGCACCGTGCGCGTATCCTGGTCAGAGAGCGGCGCCAGGTGCAGCACCACACCATAGGCGGTTTTTTCGATGCGCGGCGCCTGCTGGGCGGCGGCGGGCAGCGCCGTGAGACCACCGGCCAAACTTAACGCGACAAGGGGGGGTAGGCGAAATCGTTTTGGCATAAAAATGCTGAGAGTCAACGGGTAGGAAAGAGAGGAAGCCGGGCGGCGCCCGGCGTATTAGTTTTCGGCCACTATCTGCACGCCCCAGGGGGGTAGGGCCAGCGGCTGCTGGGTAGCTACAGCCGCGCCGCTTAGCAGCTCGCGGCCCGCGCGGTGCGGGTAGGGCAGGGTGGCGGCGGCGGCCGAGTAGTTAAAGTAATAGTGCACCAGCTTGCCGCGCTGGTTGCGGCTAGCACGCGTGATGAGTGGGAACTGCTGGGCCTGGTCGGGGCCCCACAGGCCGGCTTTGCGCACGGCCTCGGTCACGATTTTTTCGGTCAGCGCGTCGGTGGTGTGGCAGCCCACGTAGGTGGCCAGGCCTTTGCCGTAGTGGTTTTCGGTGATGGCCGCGTATTGGCCCCACACCGGGTGCTCGTAGCGGGCCAGCACCTGGGCCGTGGTGGGCGTGAGCAGCTCCATCCAGGCCGTTACCTGGTTGTCTTTGCCCACCTGGTAGGGGTCGCCTTTCAAACGCACATTTTCGGGCTCCGTAAACTGGCTGTACGTCACGCCGCAGGCGGCGCTCAGCCCACCCGGCTGCACAGTGCTGCGCACCTGCACGTTGTCGTCCGAAAAGCCGCTGCGGTAGGTCACGAGCAGGTGGCCGCCGTTTTGCACGTACTTATCCAGGCGTTCGAGCAGGCTGGTGGGTGCGGCGTAGAGCATGGGCACAATGATGAGCTCATACTTAGCCAGGTCGGGGCTGCTGGGGTCCAGTAGGTCGCAGCCCACGTTGTGACGGTAGAGTGGGTCGTAGAACGAGCGCAGCACCTCGTTGTAGCCGAGCCCGTTCTTAAACCAGCCTTCGGCCGTGAGGGCTTGGTTGCTGAACAGCAGCGCTACCTTGTTGGTGTGCTGGCCATTGAGGAGTTGCGGGCTGAGGCGCTGAAAATCGCGCCCAATGGTTTTGGCCTCGTCGTAGGTAGGGTTGGGAGCAAAGTCGTGGCTGAGCAAGCCCTTCCAGTACGTTTCGGCCGAGTTATGAATGCTGCTCCAATGCCAGTACTCTACCATGTTGGCCCCCGATGCCAGGTGGCTGAATGCTTGCAGGCGCAGTTGGCCGGGGTAGGGCACCCACTGCGGAAAGCCCTGGGCCTCGGTTTCGAGCACCAGGTAGTTCTGGCCGCCCTTCATCGAGCGCGTCACGTCGCCGCCAAACGCGATTTCGGTGCCCGTGAGCTGGTCCTGGCTGGGGTGGTAAATATCGATGCCTGCCACGTCGAGCGCCTTGGCAGCGGCAAAGTGGTCTACATCGGTCTGAATGCCAAACGAGTAGCCGCGCCAGTCGAGGTCAAAATTGTGCGTAATGAACTGCCCGGGCTTCTTGTACTCGCGCACCAGGCTAGCCTGCCAGGCCAGGTAATCAGTCACCAGCTGCCGCTGAAACCGGCTGAACTCGCTGCCCAAACTGGCATTGATGGTACCCACCATCGACGGAAAATCATCCCAGCTATTGATGCGGTTGCTCCAATAGTCCAGCCCATACGCTTTGTTGAGCGCGTCGAGCGACGGAAACTTGCGCTTCATGTACTCCACGAACTGCGCCTGCACCGCCGGCCCAGCCGTGCCGTAAGATTTCGTCTCGTTATCAACCTGGTAGCCAATAATGGCCGGGTGGTTTTTCACGTGTCCCAGCATGGCCCGAATGGCTAGCTCGGCGTGGCGCCGAAAGTCGGGGTTCGTAATATCCATGTTTTGGCGCACGCCGTACTGGTTGGGCCCGCGCGCCGTGGTGGCCAGCACCGCCGGGTACTTGCGTACCAGCCAGGTGGGCACGGCGTAGGTCGGCGTGCCGATAATGACCTGAATGCCGGCCTTGTGCATGGCATCAAGCACACGGTCGAGGTGCGAAAAATCGAACACGCCCTCGTGCGGCTCCATGGTGCTCCAGGTCGATTCGCCGATGCGCACCACATTAATGCCCGCCGCCTGCATCATCCGCACATCCTGCGCCAGCCGTTCGTAGGGCATGTACTCGTCGTAATACGCCACGCCGTAGAGCAGCTTGTCCTGCTTTATGGGCTGGGCTGAAGCAAAAACAGGGGGTAGGGCGAGGAGGGAAGCGAGGAGAAGTTTTTGCAACGGGCTGGGCATGATTAGTTGGTAAAAACGGCATTCAGAAAGTGACTTGGACGCTGCCAGCCCGAGCGAAGCGAGCAGGTGGCGCTGGACGGGCCACGCGCGAGGCGTGTTCTGCTCACGCTCAGACTCGCAGCGTCCAAGTTACTTTTTACAGCGTCAAGCTTCCCGTCTGCCGAATGTCATCCGAGGCACTACCGACGCGCACCTCAAACTGGCCCGGCTCCAGCACCCATTGCTTCTTGGCTTCGTCGTAGTACTGAAAGGACTCGGCGGGTAGCTGCATGGTCACGGTTTTGGTTTCGCCGGGTTGGAGGAAGACTTTCTCGAAGCCTTTGAGCTCCTTGTCGGGGCGCTTCACGCTGGCTTTCACGTCGTGCACGTAGAGCTGCACTATCTCGGCGCCGGCCACCTTGCCGGTGTTACGCACGGTCAGCTTCACGGTAGCGCTTTGCTTGCCAGGCGCAATGGCCAGCTTGCCGTACTCGAAGGTGGTGTAGCTCAGGCCGTGGCCGAAGGCGAATTGCGGCTTCACGCCGTACGTGTCGTAGTAGCGGTAGCCCACCCAGATGTCGTCCTTGTAGGTCTGTTTCAGTGGGTTGCCGGGGGTGCTGGGGTACTCGCCCAGCTTCATGGCGGGCGCGTCTTCCAGCTTCACGGGGAAGGTCACGGGCAGCTTGCCCGAGGGGTTCACGTCGCCGTAGAGCAGGTGGGCCAGCGCATTGCCGCCCTCCATGCCAGGGTACCAGGCCTCTACAATGGCCTTGGCCTGGCCGGCCCAGGCAGCCACCTCGATGGGGCCGCCGCCCAGCAGCACCACCACTGTGTTGGGGTTGGCGGCCAGCACAGCCTGCACCAGCTCATCTTGGCCGAAGGGCATTTTGAGGTCGGGCTTATCGGTACCCTCGGCGTCGTAGGCGTTGTCGCTCCACTTGCTGTAGTCGTAGCCGTGAATGGAGCCGCCCACGAAAATGACCTCATCGGCCCCTTTGGCGGCGGCCACGGCCTGCGCAATGAGGGCCGGGTCGGCCTTTTGGTCGCGGGCAATGGTGTAGCCCGGCGTGTACGTTACGTTCACGCCGCTGCCTAGCTCATTCTTAATGCCTTGCAAAGCCGAAATCTCATACTTGGCCCTAATCTGGCCGCTACCGCCGCCCATCGAGTTGGCCCGTTCGGCATTGGCCCCAATCACGGCCACAGTCTTGACCGCTTTGCGCAGGGGTAGGAGGTTGCCTTCGTTTTTGAGCAGCACAATGCCTTCCTCGGCCACCTTAAGGGCGGTGGCCTGGTGCTCCTTGGTGTTGAAGGCGCCAGGCTGGCGCTTGGTGTCGCCGAGCTGGTGGGTGGCGTACATCACCCGCAAAATGCGCCGCACCTTATCGTCGAGCAGCGGCAGGAGGGTAGGGTCTTTTTTGAGGGCTGCCAGCGCCGGATCGGCCAAGAAAAACCGGTCGTATAAGCTGCGGGAGGGGGTAGGGGTAGCGCCGGCGCTGGCCGTGGCCTGGCTCTGGTCTACGCTCTGGTACATCAAGGCCAGGTCGGTGCCCATTTCCAGGTCGGTGCCATTGCGCAGTGCCTCCTGGGTGTCGTGCACCGAGCCCCAGTCGCTTATCACAAGGCCTTTAAAGCCCCACTCGCCCTTCAGGATGGTGTTCATCAGGTAGGCGTTTTCGGTGGCGTAGGTGCCCCGAAATTTGTTGTACGAGCCCATCAGCGAGTACACGCCTCCCTGCTGCACGGCAGCCCGGAAGCCCGGGAGATAGATTTCGCGTAGCGCCCGCTCGCTCATTTCCACGTCGATATCGTTGCGGTGCAGTTCTTGGTTATTGGCCGCGTAGTGCTTCACGCAGGCCGACACGCCCTGGTCCTGCACGCCCCGGATGTAGCCCACCACCAACTGCGACACCAGAAACGGGTCTTCGCTCAGGTACTCAAAATTGCGCCCGTTTAGCGGCGCCCGCATAATGTTGATGCCCGGGCCCAGGATGATGTCCTTGCCGCGCGCGTTGGCCTCGCTGCCCAGCACCGTGCCGTAGGCGTAGCCCAGCTGCCGGTTCCAGGTCGAAGCCAGCGTGTTGTTGGTCGGCAAGTACGTGCTGGCGTCGTCGGCGCCCACTGGCGGCTTCCAGTTGCGGCCCTGCTCGGGGCGCACGCCGTGCGGCCCGTCTGAGGTCATGATTTCGGGAATATTGAGCCGGGATATGCCCCCGGCTGCGAAGGCCGAGTTGGCGTGAATCATGTGCACTTTTTCCTCCAGCGTCATTTTCTGCAAGAGGGCATTCACTTTAGCATCATTCACCGTAAGCGCAGCCTGGCGGTTGGCGCCGGCGGCGGGCTTAGTGGCAGCTGGTTTGGTAGGTTTAGTCTGGGCTAGCGCGGGGCTAGTGGCGGCGCAGCACATGGCTGCGCTCAGTACCGTAGCGAAGCGAGAAAATGGGTAGGGCATGGGAGGGGTAGAGAGGAGATGAAGGGGATATGGCGTTGAAATTCCAAGTAGCAGGCCATTCAACCGTTATTCCTCGGCAAGCTCGGAGTGACGGTCTTTAAGCTGCTCGAAAGAACCTGTCATTTCAACAGCAACGTATTAAAAGAATGCGCCTTGAACACCGGCGCCACCGTGCGGCCGCCCACGCGGAAGCGCACCGGCTGGTCGGTATCGCGGTCGTTTTGGGCCACCAGCACCACGCTCTTATCCGGGTTTTGGAAGGCTAACAAATTGGTGAAAGCCCCGCTGGTGGCCACGCGCTGGGCGCCGGGCTGCACGTAGTGGCTCAGGTGTTTCAGTAAGTAATATTCGGGGTTGTAGCGGTAGGTGTGGGCGGCCTCGTCCACGGTCACCAGCGAGTTTTGGCTCCAGCCCCAGCGGCTGATGCCGCCCTGCTTAAGGGCGATATTCCAGTACAAGTAGGCGTTGGCGCCGTTGCCAAGGTATTGCTTCAGCAAGCCCCAGGTGTATTCGCAGTACTTCCAGTCGTTCTTGCCGTCGCCGCATTCCTGCTCGCTTTGGTAGAGCGCCAGGGCCGGGTAGCGCCGGTGAATGCCTGCAATGGCGCCCTTGCCTGCCCACTGAAACCCTACCCCCTCAATAAATGGCTGGCTGCGCGCATCGTGCAGCACCGTGTCGACGAGCGCCTCGTTGGCCCGCTCCATGGTACCGAAGAAAATGCGCGTCTGGCGCTGTTGCATCTGCGGCCCCAAGTAGCCCACGAAGCGCGCCAGCCCGGTAGCGGTCCAGGGGCAGCTCGGAAACACCTGCGCCGAGTTAAACTCGTTTTGCGGCATCACCATGCCCACCGTAATTCCCTGCTTTTTGTAGGCCTCGATAAACTTAGCGAAGTAAAGAGCGTAGGCCGCGAAGTACTTGTCTTCCTGAATGAACAGGTTGTGGCCTTCCTTGCCCTGGCGGTCCACCGGTAGGCCGTTTTCGGCCAGCGTCGGGAACGCCTTACGGTACTCGGGTAGCACGGCCGCGGCGGCGTAGTGGTGGTTGTACTTCATCCAGGTGGGCGGGCTCCAGGGCGAGGCCCACAGCGCCAGCTTGGGGTTGTACTGCTGAGCATTTTTAATAAACGGAATCAGCGTCTGCTCGTCATTCGCAATGCTGAAATGCGCCATTTCAAAATCGCCTGGCGTCTCATCGTACGAGTACCAGTCGCGCGAAAAGTCATTGGCTCCAATCGGCATCCGGCAGATGGTGAAATTGCCGCCCACGCCCGGCGCAAACAGCTCGCGCATCACCTTCGCCCGGTCGGCGGGGGGTAGGGCGCTCAGCGACGTCCACCCCAGTTCATTAAAGCACGCCCCAAAACCCGTCATGGTCTGGAGCGGCTGCGTGAGCACGATTTCAGCATCGGCCGCGCCGGTGCTAGCGGCCACTTTGGGCGCCGGCTGCGGCACCCAACCTGCGCTGGCGGTAGTGGCTACCCACTCGGCGCGGGTTTGCGCCTGGGCACTGTTTGGCCCTACCCCCAGCGTGGCGGCCAGTGCCAGGATGTGAAGACTTTTCATAAGGTGGTTTTGGAATTTCATCAGGCGGTCATGCTGAGCTTGTCGAAGCATCTCTACCTCGCCGTGAGGTTTAGTAATCCCGATGAAAGCGATAGAGATGCTTCGGCAAGCTCAGCATGACCACTTGGTAAAAGTCAGCTAGTCGCTTATTTGGGGGTAATTTTCATTTCGTTAACCGGCGCCTGCGGCGCCAGCAGCGGCCGGCTCTTCTCCACTACCAGCGCGGCCGGCAGCTGGAAGGTGGCGCGCTGCTTGATGTTTAGCGACGAGGCGCCCGCCTGCACCGTGTAGGTGCCCGCATCGGCCACCCACGACGACGAGGCGGTGTTAAACGAAGCCAGGTCAGCAGGTTTCAGGGTGAAGGTTAGCGTCTGCGACTCGCCAGGGGCGAGCAGCTTAGTTTTGGCGAAGGCTTTGAGCTCGCTGGCGGGCTTGTCGAGCTGGCCGGCGGGTGCGCTGAGGTACAGCTGCACCACTTCCTTGCCGGCAACTTTGCCGGTATTCGTCACCGCAAGGCTAGCCGTGAGCGAGCCATTGAACGAAGCTGCGCTCAGTTTAAGCGCCCCGTAGCCAAACGTGCTGTAGCTCAGGCCGTAGCCAAACTCATAGGCCGGTTGCTTCTTAAAGGTATTGTAATAGCGGTAGCCCACATAAATGCCCTCCGAGTAGGTATTTTCCGAAGGCGCGCCCATAAACGAGTTTCCGCCTTTGGTCCCGGTCAGCAGCTTACCCGGAAAATCGGCCCCGTACGGAATATCGGCGTAGCTCACCGGGAAGGTAGTGGCCAGCTTGCCCGAGGGGTTCACCTTGCCGCTTAGTACATCGGCTACCGCATAGCCACCCTCCTGGCCCGGCTGCCAGGCCAGCAAAATGGCGTCGGCCTGGCCGCGCCAGCTGGCTACTTCGGTCACGCCACCTACGTTGAGCACCACCACTACTTTCTTGCCCTTGGCGTGGAAGGCAGTTGCCACTTGCTTGAGCAAAGCCTGCTCGGCGGCGGTGAGGGTAAAATCACCGGCCACTTTGCGGTCGCCGCCCTCGCCGGCGCTGCGGCCCAGGGTTACTACGGCTACATCGTTGGCCTGCGCCTGCTGCTGCACCATAGCGGCCGGCGGCGCCATCTCAGGAATGACCGGCGCCGGCGCCAGAATATTCTTAGTCTTGGGAAACTTCGCTTTTTCGGTCTTCAAATACTGCGTGTACGCCTGGTTGAGAGGCGCATTCACGGCGTAGCCCGCGGCGCTCAAGCCTTGGGCAATGGAGATGGTATAAGCGCGGTTCACATCGCCGCTGCCCGTGCCGCCCGCAATCAGGTTGTAGGAAGCTGTGCCAAACAGCGCCACTTTGCGGCCGGCGGGTAGGGGTAGTGCCGCACCTTCGTTGCGCAGCAGCACCATGCCGTCGGCGGCGGCCTGGCGGGCTACGGCGGCGTTGGCTTTCAGCGCGGGCTGGCTGGTGAATTTCACACCTTTAAAGGTGGGTGATTTCAGAACTAGCCGCAGCACCCGGATGGCATTGGTATCGAGTTGCGCAGCCGTGAGCTGGCCGCTTTTCAATCCGGCCAAGATGGCTTCGGTCTGGGCATGGGTGCCGGGCTCGAGCAGGTCGTTGCCAGCTTTGAGCTGGGCCACGGCGTCGTGGCCGCCGTACCAGTCGGTCATTACCAGTCCTTTAAAGCCCCACTCTTTGCGCAGTAATTCTGTGAGCAAATCGGGGCTTTCGGAGGTGTAGGTGCCGTTTACCTTGTTATAAGACGACATCACCGTCCAGGGCTGGGCGCGCTGCACAGCTATCTTGAAGCCCTTTAGGTAAATCTCGCGCAGCGCCCGCTCGCTCACGTGCGAGTTGAGCTGCATGCGGTTGAATTCCTGGTTGTTTACCGCAAAGTGCTTGATACTGGTGCCCACACCGTTGCTTTGCACGCCGCCCACCAGCGCGGCGGCCACGCTGCCGGCTACAAGGGGGTCTTCGGAGTAATATTCGAAGTTGCGGCCACCCAGCGGGTTGCGGTGAATGTTCATGCCCGGCGCCAATAGCACATCAATACCAAAGTCACGTACCTCGCTGCCAAACGCTACTCCTACTTGCCGCACCAGCGTCGTGTCCCAGCTGCTCGCCAGCAGTGTGGCCACCGGAAACGCCGTGGCGTAGTACGTCTTGGTGCTGTCCTTACCCCGAATGGGGTCAATGCGCACGCCCGCCGGGCCATCCGAGAGCGTGAGCGACGGAATGCCCAGCCGCGCAATAGCGTGGGTGCGGCCAGCAGCGCCGGGCACCTTTTCAGGTACCTCGCGGTCGCCGGGGTCACCGGGCGGCAGCATTCCTTCGGGGAAGCCTGACGGGTAGAAGCCCATGCCCACCACCAGCTTCACTTTCTCCTCGGTGGTAAGGGCGGCCAGTACGTCTTTCAAACTAGCCTTGCCCAGCTGGGGTAGGGAAGAATCGGCCTGGCCCTTGCCAGCCTGGCCGGTATCCGTGGTGCCCGATTGCGAGCAGGCGGTAGCACCGAGCAGGCCGAGCGCGGCCACGGCCCACCGGGCCGTTGAGGTAGCAGTTGGTTTAATCATAAAAGTAAAAAGGGTGGGGAACGGAAGCGTTGCGTACTGGCAGGGGGGTAGAGCAGCCCGGCCCTGGGGGCAGTAGCTCGAAAAGCGAACGTCATGCTTACCGAGGGTGAGCATGACGTTCGGTAGCAAGAAGTAATGGGCAGAGGGTGCGGCTAGTAGCCGGGGTTCTGCGTCAGGTTAGGGTTTACGTCGCGTTCGGCCTGCGGAATAGGCAGTAGGTCGTTGAACGGCTTAATGCCCTTGGATAGCAGTCTGGGATTATTAAGTAGGGTTCCCGTACGCTTCAGGTCATACCAGCGGTCCATTTCGAAGGCAAATTCGTAGCGACGCTCCTTGAGGATGGTAGCCTGACTAGTATTGGTAGCGGCAGGCAAGCCCGCGCGGCTGCGCACCATGTTGAGGGCTGCCAGGGCACCGGTACCACCGGCCTCCGCCTTAATCAGGTACATCTCGGAGAGGCGCAGAATGGGCACGTTCAGGGGCGAGTCCCAGATGGTAGACAAGCCGCCAGCGTAAAATTTGCGAATGTTGTAGCCATTGGGGCTACCCTGTAGGCTGGTGGGCTGCACCTGTACTTTACCCTGCGCATCTAAGGGGCCGTCGGTATAAAGGTCGCCGGGCACGAACACGGTTGAAGCCTTACGCTTGTCACCGGCCTCGTAGCCGTCCACAAATTCCTTTTCGGGAATGTTGTAGCCGTAGCCGCCATTGCTCACTACGTAAGGGTTGCCGAAGAAGCGGGCACCCCAGAACTCGTTGATGGCCGAGCCCGGCCCTTCGAGGATGTAGGCGTTCTGGCCACTTTTAAATTGCACCTCAAACAGTGATTCCTGGCCGTTTTCGTTGGTTGGTTTAAAGTTATCGGCGTAGTTGGGCCACAGCTTCTTACCATCGGCCAGGGCCGCCGTAATGGTAGCATCGGCCTGCGTACCCGCACTGGCCATGTTGCCCTGCGTGAGGTACACCTTAGCTAAAAGTCCCATTGCCGAAAGCTTGCTGGCCCGGCCAATATCGTCGCCCGCGTAGGTCGAGGGTAGGGGTAGGTTCTTGATAGCATCGGTTAGGTCAGTAATAATCTGCGCGTACACCATTGCTGCCGGGTCGCGGGTTACGCTGTTGGCGGCGGCCGGGCTCGCGGCCGGAGTCAGCACCAGGGGTACATCGCCGTAGGAGCGCACCAGGTAGAAGTAGTACAAGGCCCGCAGAAACTGCGCCTCGCCTAACGACCGGCTTTTGATGCCCGCGTCTATTGCCGTGATGTTCGGCACGCGCAGTAGTACTTGATTGGCAGCCCCAATGCCTAGGTAAGCCCGCTGGAAGAGGTCGGTAGTATTAACGTTATTAGGTGGAATGGAGAAGTTATCCACCTGCTGAAACTCGATGCCGTCGGTGCCGCCCCCGCCGCCGGTAGTAGAGTTATCAGCCATGATATCCATTATCCACAGCGCGTGGTTTACAAAGCCAGCCTGCTGCAAATGCGAATACACCGCAGTAGTAGCCTGAATGGCACCGTTCTGGGTGGTGTAAAACGTCTCCGTCGAGGCCTGATTACGTGGCTGAAGCTCCAAGTAGTCCTTGGTGCAGCTGGTGCCAAACAGCCCCAGTGTGAGCAGCGTGGTACCCAAGGCTCGTTTTTTTAAAGATAGGGAATTCATTAATGTGGGAAATTAGAAGTCAGAAATAGGAAAGGCTGGCTAAGAAGCAACGGTTAGTGGGCAGCAATCAGTTCGCTTGCCGGTTGACTGTCAGCCACTAACCGTTAGTTCCTGCTTAGAAGCCGATGTTTACCCCAGCCAGATACACGCGCGACTGTGGGTAAATGCCGCGGTCAACACCCAAGCTATTGCCTTGGTTGCCCAACTCTGGGTCAAACCCGGTGTACTTGGTAATGGTGGCTAGGTTCTGGGCCGTTACATAGATGCGGACGCGCTGGCTGTGTAGCGTTGTCAACAGCGACTGGGGTAGGGTGTAGCCCAGCGTGAGCAGCTTAACACGCAGGTAGGAACCGTTCTCGATGAAGTGGCTCGACACGCGGTTGTTCTGGTTCGGGTCCTGCAACACAGCCCGGGGGACGTAGTTGCTCGTGTTGGGGCCGGTCCAGCGGTCTAGGGCGATGGTTCCGCCGTTGGAGGCTGCTGCCAGGCCAAAGCCTTCTAGGTAATAGCGGTTTAGGTTGTACACGTCGTTACCCTGCGAGCCTTGTATAAACACACTCAGGTCGAAGCCTTTATAAGCAAGCGTATTGTTGAGGCCGTAGGTAAACTTCGGGTTCGGATTGCCGATAAACGTGCGGTCGTCGCCGTTAACCACGCCGTCGCCGTTCAGGTCTTTGAATTTGATGTCGCCGGCCCGGGTGCCTGAAGCCTGGTAGAAGCCAGTTGGCGACTTCGTGTTCAGCGCCGCTAGCTCATCACCGGTTTGGATGATGCCATCGGCCACATAGCCGTAGAACTGGCCGACGGCCTGGCCTACGTCGAAGCGCGTGAGGCTACCACCCCCGCGGATGCCCTGCCCAGGGAAAGGCGCACCACCACCCAACGAGGTAATTTGGCTGCGGTAGGCCGAGATGTTCAAGGTAGTGCTCCAGGTAAAGCCATCGCCGGCACCCACGAAGTTGTTGGTGGTTACGGATAGGTCAATACCCCGGTTTCGAGAGGCGGCAGCGTTGGTAGCCACTGCCTCGCGGGTACCCGAAACGTAGGTCGCGGGCACAAAAAGCAACAGGTTAGGCGAGGTGCGGGTATAGAGGTCAACCGAGGCGCTCACCCGGTTTTGGAACAGGCCCAAGTCCACGCCCACATTATACTGGATGTTGTTTTCCCAGGCAATATTGGGGTTGGGCAAGCGCGTCGGTACGCTGCCCTGCGACAGATTTTGAGCGCCCGTACCGAATACGTAGCCCGTGCCTGGCCCACTATACGAGCTGACCGAAGAATTGATGAGAGCTGTGTAGGCAAAGGTGCCCGCATTCAGAGGGTTACCTACCTTGCCGTAGCCCAGGCGCAGCTTCAGGTTGCTGATGGCGCTCACGTCCTTGAGGAAGTTTTCCTCCGAGATGCGCCAGCCCGCCGATACACCGGGGAAAAAGCCAATACTGTTCTGGCGGCCAAAAGCCGACGAGCCGTCGAAGCGGGCAATGGCCTGGAACAGGTACTTGCCGGCAAAATCATAGTTCAGGCGACCAAAGTAGCTAAGTAGCCGACTCTGGCTGTTGCCGCCGTAGTTGCTTATGAAAGCGTTAATCGGGCCCGAGTCCAGAATCTGGAGGGTGTTGGTTTGGTAGCCGGTGCGGCCGCCACCCAGGTAAAAGTTGTCGAACTGCTGCGCCGACTGGCCAAGCAGGAAGGTCAGGCGGTGGTTGGTGCCAATTGTACGGTTGTAAGTAGCCGTGTTCTCAATTAGGTAGCTGGGCTGGTAGTTGGAGCCGCTACTTGCAGAGGCATTCTGGGTCGTGTATTTCGCCGACCCTATTAGGGAAGGATTGAATTGGTCGTTCTGGTTGAATTGCAAATCGGCCCCGACGCTGCTACGGAAACGCAAGCCGGGTAGGGGCTCCAGCTCGGCGTAAAAGGTAGTAGTGACGCGATTACGGTTGTTGCGGTTGCTGGCCCGCAACGCTTTTGTTACTGGGTTTTCCTCGGCAAAGTTGTCCTCGGCCGTGCTGCCAAACTCATAAAATCCGCCATTAGGTTGGTATACTGGCAGGAAAGGAGGCGCTTGGATGGCTAACTGAATAGGCCCACCAAATTCGTCGTTTTCACCATTCAGCGGGTGCTCTTCCTGGTGGCTGAAGGCCATCGTGTTACCTACTTTGAAGATTTTCGACAAGTTCACCTCGCCATTAGTGCGGAGCGTGAAGCGTTGGAAATCGGAGCCAATGATGGTACCGTTCTGCTGGAAGTAGCCGGCGCTTACGGCGTAACGCGCCTTCTCGCTACCCCCCGTGGCCGAAACAGAGTAATTCTGAATCCGGGCTGGCCGGAAAATCTGGTCCAGGAAGTTGGTGGAGGGTAGGGCCGCTATTTTGGCGGGTGTGTTAAACCGGGAGTTGAACGGCGCGGGCGAGAAAATTGGGTCCCCAGAATTCTGCGCGTTCCAGTTAGTAGTGGCCTCGTTGTTGAGCACGGCGTACTGCTGCGAATTGAGCAGGCCCGGCTGGCGCCACACGTTCTGTACGCCCGCGTAGGCATCAATGTTCACGTTGGAAACGCCAGCCTTGCCGCGCTTGGTCGTAATCAGCACTACGCCGTTGGCGGCGCGCAGGCCGTAGATGGCAGTAGCTGAGGCATCCTTCAGTACATCGATGGTTTCGATGTCATTGGGGTTAATATTATTGATTTCCGTGCCCGATGGATTGCCATTGCCGTCATAAGCCGCGGGTAGCGGAAATCCGTCCACAACGTAGAGAGGCGAGTTATTACCGGCCGAGGTTATACCCCGTACCCGGATAGAGGTACCGCCCTGCCCGCCCGGCGAGCCACCATTGGACACTACCTGTACGCCGGCCGCACGGCCTTGAATAGCCTGCGCGGGGTCAGCTACCGCCTGCGCAGTAATCTCGCGGCTCGATACCGAAGCAATAGCGCTGGTCACATCGGCTTTGGTTTGCGTGCCGTAGCCTACTACCACAATTTCGTTTAGGGCCTGCGCGTTTTCCTGGAGCGTTATCGCTAGGCTAGAGTTGGCCCCCGTAATGGCAACTTCCCTGGCGGTGTAGCCAATCGTGCTGAATACCAGTGTGCTGCCTTCCGGTACGCTCAGTGAGAAATTGCCGTTGGTATCGCTTGAGGTACCGATGCTGGTACCCTTCACCAGCACCGTTACACCGGGTATGCCTTCGCCGTTGCTTTGCGTCACGCGGCCTGATACCGGCACGTTGGCTGCCGTTTTGGATTGGCTAAGCACAATGTGGTTTTTGCGCACCTCGTACTGAATTTTGCGCGGGGCCAGCAGCTCATCGAGCACCTGTGTCAGGGGCTTGTCGGCTAGCTTCAATGTCACCTTGCGGTTCGAGCCAATGAGGGTAGGGCTGTACACAAACCGTATGTGTAACTGCTGCTCCAATTGGTTGAGTACCGACTCAATAGTTTGGTATTCAGCTCTGATGCTTATCTTCTGGTCTAGCGCAATCTGGGTTTTAACCGAAGCGCTCCCAGCCGCCAGCCCACTAAGGGGAGCGGCTAGGCAGAGGTGCAGCGCGAGCACCCCAGTGGGGCGCCAGTAGCTGCGTTGGGGGGGTAGGCTGTTTTTCATACGCCGGAATCGTTTGTTGTGGGAATTTAAAGAAAGTGGAGACTAACACGTGAGGCGGCACGTGGTAGGTAGGAAGCTGAGCCTCGCTAAGTGCGTGGCTCGGTGTGGGAAGCGAGGAGGGGGTAGGCTACTAAGAGCTAGCTTTGCAGCCGCGGCTCTCGAACAGTATTTGGGCGTTCTTGGCCAACTTGTAGCTGGCATCCAGGGCTTTGCAAAGCGTGTCTAACTGCTCAAACAGCGGCTCCTCCCCGAAGCTAATCGTGATAGTGCAGTTGCGCAGCACGGCTGAATCGTACATAATGTGCACGCCGTAAGCGTGCTCCAAGGCCGTAAGCACTTCTGCGACCGGACGGTTGCGAAAGTCGAGGGGTTCGTTGGTCAGCAGGGCGGGGGCCTTTACTAGCTTTTTAGCCAGTTGTTTTGTTGAGGCCAGGTAGGTAGCCTGCTGGTTGGGCAGCAGCAGCAGGCCAGCGGTGGCCGGGTGGGTCGGGGTGGCGGCTAGCTCAGCCCCGTGGCGAGGTTGCACGGCCACGCGGCCTTCGCGCACGGCCACGGTACTTTCTTGGTTGTCGTAAGCCGTTACCAAAAAGCTGGTGCCTAGCACGGTAGTCAGTAGCTTATCAGTATATACCAAAAACGGCTGGGCTGGATTCTTAGCCACTTTGAAAAAAGCTTGGCCGTGCAGGCACACCTCGCGCCGGGGGCCAGTGAAAGCAGCCGGGTAGCTAAGGCTACTGTGGGCCGACAACGTAACCTGGCTGCCATCGGCTAGGCGCAGGGATTCGGCGTGGGCGCTAATATTGGCGTGCCGCACCCACTGGGTGGCCACCTGCGTGACAGGCGCAGCTTGGTGGCGGGGCAGCCACCAGCCTAGCCCGCCGGCCCCTAGCATGAGCACGGCTGCGGCAGCCCAGCGCAGGGCTGGCCCCGTCCAAAAGCTAGCCGGTTTTTGCAGCCACATCGGTGGCGCCGGCGTGGCTGCTGGATCGGCCGTGAGCGCTACTATCCGGTGCCACATGGCGGTCCGTACTTCTTCGCGCTGGTGGGGGGGGAGGGGACGGTGCCCGGCGCGCCCCAGCTGCTTGCTCCACTGCTCCACTAGGCGCTGCTCGCCGGGCCGACTTTGGCCGGCGAGGTAGCGCTGGAGCAGGTCGTCAAATTCAGCTTGAGTCATGGCGAAGGAGTGGCGGGGGTGCCTAAAAGAGTAGACGCGCAACTAGCGCCTACCCCTAACCTCACTGCCAACTTTTTTTAAAATCACCCAACTTTCTTTTTAGAAATACGTTGGGCCCGGCGTGGTTGCTCTTATTGATGCAGCAGCATGACGAGGGCTAGCACCACAAAATCGCGCAGGTGGCCGCGCAGCAGCCGCATCGACTTGGTCAGATGGTACTCCACTGCCTTAACAGAAAGATTGAGGCGCAGCGAGATTTCGTGCACAGAAAAGTGCTCTAAACGGCTAAGCTTAAAAACTTCACGCGATTGCTCTGGTAGGCGCAGCAGCGCTTTGGCATAAGCTTCGGAAAGGTCTGCCGCGGCCAAGTCTTGCTCGGTAGCCTGGCTAGCATCTGTTTGCGTCCAGCGGCAGTAGTCGGCGTAGGCTACACGCACTTGTGAGCTGCGCAAATAACTGATAATGCGCCGATTGATGGCCGATAGGAGATAGTGTTCTAGGTTTTCAATGGCCTGCTCTTGCCGCATTTGCCAAAGGGCAGCAAACAAGTCTTGCACCAGCTCCTCGGCTGTTTCGCGCGACTTGAGCTTGCGGTAGGCTAAGGCAAACACGCGGTACCAATGCCGCTCGTATAGCTCGGCAAAGGCCGCGCGGTCGTCGGCGCGCAGAGCAAGCAGCAGCGCCTCGTCAGACCAAGAAGCGAACGCTTGTAACGTTGGCGAACTCACGGAGCTAGAAAGATGGGTGGGGATAAGGGACTAGGGCTAAGTAGGGTAAATGTAGCAGCGGACGCCGGCAAAGCAATAGCGACTTGGATAGTAAGGTAATAATAACGTGCAGCTACGATGAAGACCCAGCAACAAGTAAGAAAAGTGTAGCATAACTACCTTTTTTTCTTAAGTTTGGCATTTGAAAGTATAGCGCAGTAAACGCTGCCTCTTTTTTACTAAACTGCTATTGGCAGCGGTTTGCTTCGCTGTTGCGGCCAACCTAACCGCTGCCTTCGCTACATTGCCGCCCAGTTGAGCCCCTCACTGCCCAATTGGCCCCAGCCGCTGCTCCTCACCTGAGGGCTAGTTGCTACCTCTCCACACGCGCTTACTTTTTATCCCCACCCAGTTCTTAGGAGTAGCTTTATGGACAAAAACACGTATGACGCCATCGTCATTGGCTCGGGTATTTCGGGCGGCTGGGCCGCCAAGGAATTAACCGAGAAAGGCTTAAAGACAATCATGTTGGAGCGCGGGCGCAACATCGAGCACGTCAAAGATTATGTAAATGCCAATGCGGCGCCCTGGGAATTGCCGCACCGCGGTGGCCGCACCCAGCAGATGATTGCCGACTATCCGGTACTGGGGCGCGACTACACCCTCAATGAAACCAACCTTTCATACTGGGTGAATGAGAAAGAAAGCCCCTACGTGGAGAAGAAGCCCTATGACTGGTTTCGAGGTTACCACATAGGCGGCCGCTCGTTGATGTGGGGCCGGCAGAGCTATCGCCTGAGCGACTACGACTTTGAGGCGAACCTTAAAGACGGCATTGCTGTAGACTGGCCCATTCGCTACGCCGACTTGGCGCCTTGGTACAGCCACGTGGAGAAATTTGCCGGTATCAGCGGCAACCGCGATGGCCTACCGCAGTTGCCTGATGGTGACTTTATGCCGCCCATGAACATGAACGTGGTGGAAAAGGACGTGGCGGCGCGCATCAAGAAAAACTACGAGCACCGGCACATGGTTATTGGCCGTACGGCTAACATCACGCTGCCGCACCACAACCGCGTAAACTGCCAGTACCGCAACAAGTGCTGGCTGGGCTGCCCGTTTGGGGCATATTTCAGCACGCAGTCGGCTACACTGCCTGCCGCTGTGGCAACCGGCAACCTCACGGTGCGGCCGTTCTCCATCGTTACTAAAATCCTCTACGATAAGGATACCAAGCGGGCGAAGGGGGTAGAGGTGCTCGACGCCGAAACCAACCAAACCTACGAGTACTACGCCAAGGTTGTCTTCCTGAACGCTTCGGCCCTGAACTCGGCCTGGGTGCTGATGAACTCGGCCACCGACGTGTGGCCCGAGGGCCTGGGTAGCAGCAGCGGTGAGCTAGGCCACAACGTGATGGACCACCACTTCCGGGCAGGCGCGCACGGCGATGCCGAGGGCTACGATGATAAATACGTATACGGCCGCCGGGCCAACGGCATTTATGTGCCGCGCTACCGCAACCTGTTTGGCGATAAGCGCGACTACATCCGTGGCTTTGGCTACCAGGGCAGCGCCGGCCGCGAGGGCTGGAGCCGGGAAATTCCAGAAATGAGCATTGGCGGTGAGTTTAAAGACGCACTTACTGAGCCCGGCAAGTGGACGATGGGCCTCACGGGCTTTGGCGAAACCCTACCCTACCACGACAACCAGATTACACTCGATAAAACTAAGAAGGATAAGTGGGGCTTGCCAGTGCTGGCCATGGATGTGCACATTCGCGACAACGAGCAAAAAATGCGCATCGACATGATGAACGACGCGCAGGAGATGCTAGAAAAAGCGGGTCTCAAGAACGTAAAGACCTACAACAACGGCTACAACCCTGGAGGCGGTATTCACGAAATGGGCACTGCGCGCATGGGTAGGGACCCCAAAACGTCGGTGCTGAATGCCCACAACCAAGTGTGGGATGCGCCCAACGTGTATGTGACTGACGGCGCCGCCATGACCTCGGCGGCCTGCCAAAACCCATCGCTGACGTACATGGCCCTCACCGCACGAGCTGTGGACCACGCCGTAAGCGAGCTCAAAAAGCAAAATATTTAACCCGTTACTTCCCACCCGTATGAATCGCCGCGATGCCCTCGCCCGCGTGGCCGTCCTGATGGGCGGTACCGTGATTGGCGCCGAATTTTTCCTCACTGGCTGCTCCTCGCCCGCTGGCACCAGCGAAAAGGCTGGGGAAACGGCTGCCACCAAATTTGCCCTTAGCCCAGCCCAGATGAGCTTGCTCGATGAGGTGGGCGAAACCATCTTACCGACTACTAAAACGCCGGGTGCCAAAGCCGCCAAAGTTGGCGCCTTTATGAACGTGATGGTGCGCGACTGCTATAAGCCCGCCGACCAGCAAGTCTTCCTCATGGGCCTCACCAAGCTCGACGAAGCCAGCCAGAAGCAGGTAGGCAAAGCTTTTATGGCTGCCGACCCGGCTCAGCGTATGGCCGTGCTTACCAAGCTCGACACTGAACAGAAGGAATTTACTAAAAATCAGCGTAAAGATGACCCTGGTCACTACTTCCGCATGATGAAGGAGCTAACGCTGCTCGGCTACTTCACCTCCGAGGTGGGTGCTACGCAGGCCCTACGCTACATACCGGTGCCTGGCCGCTACGACGGCAACGTGCCCTACAAAAAAGGCGATCGTGCCTGGGCTACTAGCTGAGTAATAAAACGTTTTACCGAAGAACGTCATGCTGAGCATGTTAAAGTATCATACGCTTGTCGTTAAACGATTTAGTTAATGCTGCCAGGCGTGATGTTTTGATAAGCAGGCGCCCGCTAAGCATGACGTTCTTTTCTCTTCCCAATCCCACCCACTCTACCCATGACGCCTGCCATCCGCTTCAAGTTGTCCCTGATGATGTTCCTAGAATTTTTCATCTGGGGCGCCTGGTTTGTGACCCTCGGCACTTACCTACTGCATAATCTTAAGGCTTCGGGCACGCAGGTAGGGGTAGCGTTTCTAACGCAGTCGATTGGGGCCATCGTGGCACCGTTTATCATTGGGCTGATTGCCGACCGCTTTTTTTCGGCGCAGAAGATTTTGGGAGTATTGCATCTAGCTGGCGCGCTACTGCTGTGGCGCGCCTCCTCGGCGCCGGACTTTGATAGCTTCTATCCCAATATCTTGACCTACATGGTCTTGTATATGCCAACGCTGGCGCTAGTAAATTCCATTGCGTTCCGGCAGATGAAGGACCCACAAAAGGAGTTTGCGCCCATTCGGGTGTTGGGCACGCTGGGCTGGATTATCGCGGGCCTCACCATCGGCTGGCTGAGCTGGGAGCAAAAGAATACGCTGCAAGCTACTTTTCTGATGGCGGCCGGCGCTTCATTGTTGCTAGGCGTGTTCAGCTTCACGCTGCCCGCTACCCCGCCCGTCAAGAGTGGGCAGTCGAGCTCCATCGGCGACCTGTTGGGCCTTGATGCCATCGGGCTGCTTAAGAACCGCTCATACCTGATTTTCTTCTTGGCTTCCATCGCCATTTGCATTCCGTTGGCTTTTTACTACGGTTTTACCAACCCATTCCTCAACGAGGTGGGTATGAAAGCGGCGGCCGGTGTGCAAAGCTTGGGGCAGGTGTCGGAGCTATTGTTTATGCTGGCTATTCCGCTGTTTTTCAGCAAGCTAGGTGTAAAGAAAATGTTGGCTATCGGTATGGCCGCCTGGGTAGTACGCTATGTGTTCTTTGCCTACGGCAATGGTGAAAACAACTATTGGATGCTCATTGCGGGCATCGTGCTGCACGGCGTGTGCTACGATTTCTTCTTCGTAACGGGCCAGATTTATACCGATAACCTGGCCGGCGAGCGGTTCAAAAGCTCGGCTCAAGGCTTCATCACGTTGGCTACCTACGGGGTCGGCATGCTGATTGGCACGCTGCTGTCGGGCCGCATTTTCGACAACTATCAGCTGGCAAGCGGTGCCCATGAATGGCGCATGATTTGGCTGATTCCGGCTGGCATCGCGGTAGCTGTGCTGCTGCTGTTTTTGCTGTTTTTCCGCGACCGCACTGCGTCGGAGCCGGCCGATGAACTCAGCTATGCTGAGACGAAGGCCCGCCTCGAAGTATAATTTATTTTCTCGAACTACCGTATGAAATTACGACTGGCCATGATTGGGGGCGGGCCGGGCGCCTTTATTGGCGCCGTGCACCGCATCGCGGCCGCCCTCGATAGCTTGTATATCCTCACGGCCGGCGCCTTCAGCAGCGACCCCGCCAAATCGAAGGCTGCTGGCGAGTTGCTGGGCCTGGCTCCCGACCGCGTGTACGGCTCCTACCAGGACCTTGTGGAGCAGGAAAAGGCGCGCCCCGCCGCCGAGCGTGTGCAGGTAATCGCCATCGTGACGCCCAACCACCTGCACTTTGAGCCTGCCCGCCTGGCTTTGGAAAACGGCTTCGACGTTGTCCTGGACAAGCCCATGACGTTCTCGCTGGCTGAGGCTAAGCAACTGCAAACGGTAGCCGAAGCTAGTGGCCGCTTGCTGTGCCTCACGCATACTTACACTGGTTACCCCATGGTGAAGCAGGCCCGCGAAATGCTGGCCGCCAATACCTTGGGGCCTATTCGCAAGGCTTACGTGGAGTATCCGCAGGGCTGGCTTAGCCGGCCCGAGGAGGGCAGCGACAACAAGCAGGCTGCCTGGCGTACCGACCCGGCCAAGAGCGGGGTGGCCGGCGCCATGGGCGACATCGGCACCCACGCCTTCAACCTGCTCGAATACGTGACCGGTCTGGAGGTCGTTAAGCTTTGCGCCGACATTAATACCGTAGTGGCCGGGCGCCGGCTCGACGACGACGGCGCGGTGCTGCTCAAGCTCAGCAACGGTGCCAGCGGGGTGCTGGTGGCCACGCAAATTGCTGCTGGCGAAGAGAACAACGTCAAAATCCGGGTCTACGGTGACCAGGGCGGCCTAGAGTGGCAGCAAGTCGACGCCAACACCTTGCAGGTGAAGTGGCTCGACAAGCCCGCCGAAATTTGGCGCACGGGTACAGGCTACGTCGGGGCAGCAGCCCAGCACAATGCCCGCACCCCGTCCGGCCACCCCGAAGGCTACCTCGAAGCCTTCGCCAATCTGTACCGCAACTTCGCCTTGTGCGTGCTGGCGCGCAATGCCGGCACCTTACCCCCCCCCGAAGCCCAAGATTATCCGAGTCTGAAAGAAGGCGTGCGCGGCATGGCCTTCATCGAGAACGTCATCGCCTCGGGCCGCTCCACGGAGAAGTGGACCGAGTTTACCGTCTGATTTTTCCTATGACTACCATCCAAGGTCCCGCCGTTTTTCTGGCCCAGTTTATCGGCGACCAGGCGCCGTTTAATAACCTAGAAGACATTTGTGCCTGGGCCAGTGACTTAGGTTTTAAAGGCGTGCAGCTGCCCACCGGCGATAAGCGCTTTATCGACTTGCAGCTGGCCGCTGAAAGCCAGACCTATGCCGATGAGCTGACTGGTAAGGTGCGGGCCGCGGGCCTGGAAATTACCGAGCTCTCGACCCACTTGCAGGGCCAGTTGGTGGCCGTGAACCCAGCCTACGACAAGCTGTTCGACGGTTTCGCGCCTGAGGCAGTGCGCAACAACCCCGTGGCGCGCCAGCAGTGGGCCGTGCAGCAGCTCACGTACGCGGCCAAAGCCTCTCGCCGGCTGGGCCTAAAGGCGCACGCCACGTTCAGTGGTGCGCTGCTCTGGCCCATGGTGTACCCCTGGCCCCAGCGGCCGGCCGGCTTGGTCGAGGAAGGTTTTGCGGAGCTGGGTCGCCGCTGGCGGCCCATTCTAGACGAGTTTGATAACGAAGGTATTGACTTGTGCTACGAAATTCACGCCGGTGAAGACCTGCACGATGGCATTAGCTATGAGCGGTTTTTGACGGAAGTGAACGACCACCCGCGCGCCTGCTTGCTCTACGACCCCTCGCACTTTGTGTTGCAATGCCTTGATTACCTAGAGTATATTGACATCTACCACGAGCGCATTCGGATGTTTCACGTCAAGGATGCCGAGTTTAACCCTACTGGCCGGCAGGGCGTGTATGGTGGCTATGAAAGCTGGGTGAATCGCGCTGGCCGCTTCCGTTCGCTGGGCGATGGTCAGGTCGATTTTAAAGCCATTTTTAGCAAAATGGCGCAGTATGACTTCCCCGGCTGGGCCGTGCTGGAGTGGGAGTGCGCCCTCAAAAACTCGGAGGATGGCGCTCGCGAAGGCGCCCAGTTTATTAAAGACCACATAATCCGCGTCACCGATAAGGCCTTCGATGACTTCGCCAGCACGGCCACCGATACCAATTTCAACCGCACCCTACTGGGCCTGTAACCTCACTTTCTCATGAAAAAAGTCGTTCTTTTCCTTAGCGCCTGTGCGCTGCTTGCCGCCTGCGACTCCGGCTACAAACCCGATGGCGCCGATACGGCTCGCGCCAACGACACCGCTTTGGAAGGTAAGCTAAACGCCGATAGCGCCTCCGAAACCAATTTGGCAGCCGTAGCGCACCAGCCCCAGGTCGATACCAGCGTGTCGAAAATTGGAAATGAGCACGCGGGCGGTCTGATGCCCAAAGGCGCTAAGCTGATAGCGGGTTCCGACTGCTTGGGCTGCCATAAGGAAGACGTAAAGTTGGTAGGCCCCGCCTACAAAGATGTAGCCGCAAAATACCCAGCTACCGAAGCCAACATTACCATGCTTGCCAACCGGGTAATTACTGGGGGTAAGGGCCACTGGGGCGAAATCCCAATGTCGGCGCATCCTGCGCTTTCGCTGAGCGATGCCAAGGAGATGACCAAGTACGTGCTGAGTCTGCGCTAGTCGGCCCAGTCTTATTGGAAGTCAACTTACAGAAGAACGTCATTCCGAGCTCGCCGGAGAACCTCACTCGCCTCGTTGAAAGAGGCTTAAACAGCTTGCGAACGGCGCAGACGAGATTTCGCGGCGAGCTCGGAATACTATCCTTTTTCCCTACCCCTCCTTATTTGCCTGTATGCCGCCGCTGCCCAATCGCCGAACGATGCTCAAAAACGTGCTGGCTGGCACGGCTGCGGTGGGGGTAGCCAGTGCGCTACCCGCCACCGCGGCCGTACCTGATATGACCCCCGCAAGCGAGTTGAAAAACAATATCAAACAGTCGGTGTGCCGCTGGTGCTACCAGGATTTGTCGCTGGACCAACTGTGCGCGGCGGCTAAGAGCATGGGTCTTAAAGGTATTGACTTGGTGGGCCCCAAAGAGTGGCCGACACTGAAGAAATATGGCCTCGACTCGCCCATGTGCAACGGCGCCGAAATCAACCTCACCGACGGCTTCAACGATCCGCGCTTTCATGCCCAGCTGCACAAGCAGTACCGCGAGATGATTCCACTAGTAGGCCAAGCCGGCTACACCAACCTCATTTGCTTTAGCGGCAGCCGCCGGGGCATGAGCGATGAGACTGGCTGGGCCAACTGCGTGCAGGGCCTGGCTCCTCTAATGGAGTTGGCTGCCAAGCACAAAGTGGTGCTGGTGATGGAGCTGCTCAACAGCAAAATTGACCACCACGATTACCAGTGCGACCGCACCTCGTGGGGCGCCACGCTGGCCAAAAAATTGGGTTCGGAGCACTTTAAGCTGCTGTTTGACATCTACCACATGCAGATTGACGAGGGCGATGTGATTCGTAACCTCACCGACTACCACCCTTACATCGCACACTACCACACGGCCGGCGTGCCGGGCCGCCACGAGCTCGACGACCAGCAGGAACTCAACTACCCGGCCATCATGCGGGCCATCAAGGCCACAGGTTTTACCGGGTTTGTGGCCCAGGAGTTCATTCCGAGGCAGGCCGATAAACTGGCTTCATTGCGGCAGGCCGTGCAGCTTTGCGACGTGTGAGGGGGGTAGGGCCCCGCGTCACGACTGGCGGCTGGCGCGGGTATTCGCGTTCCTGCTAGCCGCTGAATTACACTTTTAACTCATTCAACACCATGAAAACCTGGTTGATATTTACGGCCGCATTAGTCGGCAGCGCGGGGGTAGCGCAGGCACAGCAAGGCGGTAAGCCCGAAGACACCGAAGTGTGGGAGCCCGTACCTAAGGTGGTAACGCCCGGCAAAACCAGCGGCGAAGCCCCGTCGGACGCGGTGGTCTTGTTCAATGGTAAAAACCTCGACCAGTGGGTGATGACCAAGGACCACACGCCCGCTCAGTGGCTGGTAAAGGACAATATCCTGACCGTGAACAAGACCACCGGCAACATCGAAACCAAGCGCTCCTTCGGCAGCTACCAGCTGCACCTAGAGTGGCGCGTGCCGGCCAATATTTCAGGCACTGGGCAGGCGCGCGGCAACAGCGGCATCTTTCTGGCGTCGCTCGGCGAGGGCGATTTGGGCTACGAATTGCAGATTCTGGACTCTTACAACAATAAGACCTACGTCAATGGCATGGCGGGCAGCATCTACAAGCAGGTAGCGCCGCTGGTGAATCCCGGCCGCCCAGCCGGCGAGTGGCAGACCTACGATGTATTCTGGACGGCTCCTACTTTTGACGCCAGCGGGGCAATGGCTACGCCGGCCCGTGTCACGGTGCTGTTTAACGGTGTGTTGGTGCAAAACAATACGACCCTGCTCGGCCCCACGCAGTATATCGGCAAGGCCGCGTATCGCCAGCCGCACGGCCCGGCGCCCATCAAGCTACAGGCCCACGGCGACAGGAGCGAGCCGCTGAGCTTCCGCAATATCTGGATTCGCGAGCTACCAGCCGCAGGCCAGGCAGCTAAGTAAGGCCAGTGCACGCAAAAGCGCCGCACAGAAACCTGCTACCAGGTTTCTGTGCGGCGCTTTTGCGTGCGCTGAAGTGAGCCGGTTACACCAAGTTTTTCTTGATGTAGCTCATGCTTTTGACCACGCTGTCGAACGGTGAGCCGGGCGTAGCGTCTTGCTCTACAAAGAAATACTTCATGCCTGCTTCGTTGGCGTGGGCAAATATCTTCTTGAAGTCAATCGAACCGCTGCCAACCTCCGCAAACATGTGTGGCTCCTCCTTGGCCATGTCCTTGACGTGCCAGAGTGGGAAGCGGCCAGGGTGCTGCTTGAACAGCGCGAGGGGGTCTTGGCCGGCTTTCGCAACCCAAAACAGGTCCAGCTCCATCTTCACCAGGTCCTTATCGGTGCTGTTGAGCAAGATGTCGTAGGGCCGCTTGCCGCCATCCTGGGCCGGAAACTCGAAGTCGTGGTTGTGGTAGCAAAGCTGAATACCAGCCTTTTTGCAGCGCTCACCGGCCTTGTTGAGCTGCTCGGCAATCTTTTGGTAGCGGTCGAGGCCACCGCGCTCGGCCTCCGAGAGGTAGGCGCACACCATGTACTTGACGCCCACGGCCGCGGCATCGTCCACGGCGCGGTCCCACTCGTGCAGGATGGTCCCGGCCACCGCAGCGCCGTTCATCTGCTCCTCGCCTAGGCGGTGGTGGCTGCTGGGCATGATGAGGCCGTGCTGCTTGAGCAAGGCAGCAAAGACCGGCGGCGTCATGCCGTAAAATTTCTGGCTGCCCGTGTAAGTAGCGCCCTCTACCGAGTTGTAGCCGATTTTGGCTAGCCGGGCCAGCGTGCCGGCGGGGTCTTTCTCCATCGCCTCGCGCACGGTGTACAGCTGAATACCGATGTAACGCTTGTTGTAGGCCAGGAGCGAAGGTGCTACCAGCAAGCCCGCCGAAAGCAAGGCCGCCGATGTCAGAAATTCTCTTCTCGAAGTCATAGTAGGTAGGGTGGGAAAAATGGAAAGGTGGGCTGCTGGCAACTGCTGCCAAAAACGTGCTGCAAGATAGCAGCTTACGGCAGTTGGCTGAGCCAGCCACCGCTGTGCTTACCGTTGCTGCCGCCGGGTGCCGCAGCGTTGGGCAAGCAGCTTGCTGGCTGTTGGCCGCCGGTAGGGGGGTAAGGCGCGGTGTACTTTCGCCAAAATTGACGTTTAACTAATGAAAAAAATCGTATTCTTGGGGTGGCTGCTGGCGGCCGGCTCATCGGCCGCCGCTCAAACGGCTGCCCCGCTTACTGCCCGCCTCGGCAGCGTGAAGCTGACGTTTACGCTTGCTGCCGGCCGGCCTACCTACGCCGTGACGTATGGTCCAAAACCGGTCGTGAATGCCTCGCGGCTGGGCATTGCCTTCGAGGGTGGCCAGGGCTTTGATGGGCCGCTGACGCTGGTAGGCAGCGAGGTCAAAGACGTGGACGAAACCTGGCAGCCGGTGTGGGGTGAGGTCAAAAACATTCGCAACCACTACCAGCAGCTCACGGTGCACCTGCGCCAGCCCGCGGCGCCCGGCCGCCGGCTCGACGTGGTGTTTCGGGTGTTTGCCGATGGGGTAGGGTTTCGCTACGAGTTTCCGCGGCAGCTGGCGCTGGGCAACTTTGTGGTCAGCGACGAACTCACCGAGTTTGCCCTGCCCGCCGACCACCAGGCGTTTTGGATACCCGGCGACTACGATACCAACGAGTACCTCTACACCAAATCGCGCCTGAGCGCCATCGATAACTCGCAGCAAGTCAAGGCCTCCACCGAGATTGCGGTGCGCGAGGCGCCCGATGCGCAAGCCGTAGCCACGCCCCTCATGCTGAAGGCCGATAACGGCCTGTACGTCAATATCCACGAGGCGGCGCAGGTCGATTACCCGGCCATGCAGCTGCACGTGGATAGGGCCAGCCACCGCCTCACAGCGCAGCTCGTGCCCAACGCGGTGGGTAGCAAGGCGTTTTTGCACGCGCCCAGCCGCACGCCCTGGCGCACGCTTATCGTGAGCGATAAAGCGCCCGATATCCTGGCTTCGAAGCTAATTCTCAACCTGAATGAGCCCAGCAAGCTGACCACCACCGACTGGATTAAGCCGATGAAATTTGTGGGCGTGTGGTGGGAAATGCAGATTGGCCGCTCCGACTGGAAGTACGCCAATAGCCTCGACACGCTCGATGCCCGCGGCCAGCTCATTCCCACTGGTCGCCACGGTGCCAACACGGCCAACGTGAAGCGCTACATTGACTTTGCGGCCGCCCACCACCTCGGCGGCGTGCTGGTAGAGGGCTGGAACGTGGGCTGGGAAGACTGGTTTGGCAACTGGAAGGAGAACGTGTTTGACTTCGTGACGCCCTACCCCGACTTCCACGTGCAAGAACTGCGGGACTATGCCCAGGCCAAAAACGTGCAGCTGCTGATGCACAATGAAACCTCGGGCGCCGCTACCAACTACGAGCAGCACCTCGACACGGCCTACCAGTTTATGAACCGCTACGGCTACCCCGGCGTGAAAACCGGCTACGTGGGCCGCATCATCCCCAGGGGCGAGCACCACGACGGGCAGTGGATGAGCAACCACTTTGTGCGCGTGGCCGAGATGGCCGCCAAGCACCACGTCACGGTCGATATGCACGAAGCGGTGCGGCCCACCGGCCTCTCCCGCACCTACCCCAACTGGCTGGCCGGCGAGGCGGGCCGCGGCAACGAGTATAACGCCTTCAGCATTGGCAGCCCGCCCGAGCACGAAACCATCATGCCCTTCACCCGCCTCATGGGCGGGCCCATGGACTACACGCCCGGCATTTTTAAGCTCCAAAACTTTGAGCCCACCGGCAAGCGCAGCGTGCGCACCACGCTGGCCAAGCAGCTGGCCCTGTACGTGACGATGTACTCGCCGCTGCAAATGGCTGCCGACCTGCCCGAAAACTACACCCCACACCTCGACGCGTTTCAGTTTATCGAAGACGTGCCCGTAGACTGGGACGATACCCGCATCGTGGCCGCCGAGCCCGGCGACTACCTCACTACCGTACGCAAGGCCAAGGGCAAAAACGAGTGGTACCTGGGCAGCATTACCGACGAAAATGCCCGCACCCAACCCGTGAAGCTCGATTTCCTGCCTTCCGGCCAGCGCTTCGAGGCTACCATCTACGCCGACGCGCCCGGCGCCGACTGGCAAAAGAACCCCGCTGCCTACCAGATTACCAAGCAGGTAGTGACCAG
>CAZZDR010000011.1:0-1486 GCA_964652535.1 uncultured Hymenobacter sp.
CCCCGCTCTACCATGCCCACTTCCCTAGCTCCTGCCGAGCAAGCTGCCTACGCCGAGCTGCAAGCCTGGCAAACGCAGATGCAGCGCCCGCCTACGCGGCTCGATAGGTTTACCCGGCGCGTGCAAGTGCGGCTCAATGGCCTGCTGCCCGAGCGGGTGCACCAGGCCGTGACGGGCACCATCAAGCAGCTGGTGCGGGGCGTGCTGTTTGGCTCCACGCACACCACGCGCCGGCCGCTGGAAGCCCCCACGCTGGCTGCCCGCGAGGCGGCTGTGCGCGACCACCTGCGCGACTACCGCCTCATGGCCACCGCCGAAGGAGCCGTGACGGGCGCGGGCGGCTTTTTGCTTGGGCTAGCCGATTTCCCGCTGCTGCTGGGCCTCAAGCTGAAGCTGCTCTTCGACGTGGCGGCGTGCTACGGCTACGACGTGCGCGACTACTCCGAGCGGTTGTATCTGCTGCACGTTTTTCAGCTCGCTTTCAGTAGCCAACACACCCGCAACGAAACCTACGACCGCTTGGTACACTGGGAAACCTACCGCCAAACCCTGCCCGCCGAGGCGGCCGATTTTGACTGGCGCACCTTTCAGCAAGAATACCGCGACTACATCGACCTAGCCAAAATGGCCCAGCTTGTGCCCGTTATCGGGGCGGCCGTGGGCGCGGTGGCCAACTACCGCCTCCTGCAGCAGCTCGGCACCACGGCCATGAACTGCTACCGGCTGCGCTACTTCGCTGCCCCCTCGCCGGTAGCGGCGCTGGCCCCGGCTACTGGCCTGCGCCCGAGCTAGCTGCTGGCGCCCGTAGCTCCAGCACCCGCGTCACGCTGCTCGGGATGTCCTCGGCGTAGTGGCTCACGTAGATGAGGGCCACCGGGCTCACGGCGCAAATAGCCTCCAGCACGGCCCGGAAGTAGGGCTGCTGCGCGGCGTCGAGGCCCTGGCCTGGCTCGTCGAGCAGCAGCAAAGGCGGGTTTTTGACCAGCGCGCGCGCTACCAGGCACAGGCGCTGCACGCTGGCCGGGGCTTGGCGCAGGGGCTGGGCCGCGTGCGCAGTCAGGTGCAGCACGGCCAGCCAGTGGTGGGCTTCGGCCAGCTGCGGGGGGGTAGGGCGGCCGGGCCCCAGCGTATCGCCAAAGCCCGAGGCCACCACCTGCAGGCACGTCGGCTGGCCCGGAAAATACTGCAGCAGCTCGGGCGAGGCGTAGCCGATGCGCCGCTTAATGTCCCAAATACTCTCGCCCGTGCCCCGCCGCCGGTCAAAGAGCGTGATGCGCTGCCCGTAGGCCTGCGGGTTGTCGCCATAAAGCAAGCTCAGCACCGTCGACTTGCCCGCGCCATTGGGCCCCAGCAGCGCCCAGCGCTCGCCGGGTTTTATCTCCCAGTTCAGCCGGTCCAGAATAAGCCGCTCGCCGTAGCGCACCGTCACGTTTTCGAGCTTCACCAGCGTTGTATATTCGGTGGGCACGGCGGGCCACAGCGCCCG
>CAZZDR010000011.1:1586-16085 GCA_964652535.1 uncultured Hymenobacter sp.
AGTAATAACGGATTGCGCAGCAGCGCTTTGGCCAGCCGCAGGCGCTTGGTTTCGCCATTAGAAAGCTGAATGAGTGGCTGGTCTTGCAAAGACTCCAGGCGCAGGCGGGCCACCACGCGGGCGTAGGTCCAGGTCGCATCGGGCGCGGGCGGCGGGCTGGCCTGCAAGTATTCGCGCACGGTCGGCACCTCCTCGGCGGCCGTGGCCTCGTAGCGCTGCTGGTAGTAAAGGTCGCTACCCCCCGGCCGCGCCCGAAAGGGTGCCCGCAGCCCCACCAGGCTCACCACTTGCTGCCAGGCGGGCTGCCCCACGGCGGCTGGGCGCTGGCGGGCCGCCGCGGCCAGGCCGGGGTAGCTGGCCGTGCCGCCCACCAGCAGCAGCTGCCCAGCCAGCGCGGCCAGCAAGGCGCTTTTGCCCGCGCCGCTGGGCCCCACCAGCGCCAGGTGTTGGCCCGGCTCGATGCGCAGGCTGAGGTCTTGAAACAAGAGATGCTGACGCTGGCGCACCATCACGTTTTTCAGCGCTAGTAGGGGGGTAGGGCGGGCGTCGTCAGGTTGGTTTTCGACAGAGTTAGCAGGTTTCACGGGTGTTGTGTGCAAGTGAAGAAACAAGGAAAAGCTCGGCATTAGGCCAGCGAACTTTGGCGCGCCGAAAGGCGTGCCGCATCTTTGCGGACTGCTACCCGCGCCGGGCCGGCAACCTGCCCGCGCAAAGATGCGGCACGCCCCTTCGCTTATGACTCCTTCCCTTGGCCTCGTGGTAGGCAAGTTCTGGCCGCCGCACCGCGGCCACCAGCTGCTGCTCGAAACCGCTGCCGCCCAAGTGGCCGAACTGCTCGTGCTTGTATATGCTCACCCCGACGATGCTAGGCACCCCGCCGCGGCCCGCGCTGCCTGGCTGCGCGAGCTGTATCGGGGCGACGATTTTGCCCAGGGCCCGCGCGTGGGAACTACCCCTTTGCGCATCGTGGCCCTCTCCGCCGAAGCCGACGGCGTGCCGCCCAACGCGGCCGACGACCACACGCACCGCGAGTTTGTGGGCCAGTGGCTGGCCAGTCAGGGGTATCATATCGACGTGGTTTTCAGTAGTGAAGCTTATGGGCGGGGCTTTGCCGAGCACCTGGGCGCGGCCCACGTGCTGGTCGATGAGCCGCGCCAGCGCGTGCCCATTAGCGGCACCCGGCTGCGCGCCGCGCTGGCTCAAAACGCGCTCTTCACCACCGACCCGCTGGCCCTGATTCATCCGTTCATCGCCGCGCAATACGGCGCCGTGTCGCCTACCTCCGTGCCCCGCCTGGTGCTGCTTGGTGCCGAGAGCACTGGCAAAACCACCTTGGCCATCGCCTTGGCCGAGGCCCTGGGCACCGCGTGGGTACCTGAGTACGGCCGCACGCTGCACGAGCAAAAAAACGGTGAGCTTGATTTCGAGGACCTCGTTTACATTGGCCGCCGCCAGCTAGAATTGGAAGACGCCGCTACGCCCGAGGCCCGCGGCTGGCTCGTCTGCGATACCAATGCAACTACTACGGCGCTATACTCAAATTATTATTTTCACCGTTGCGACCCCGCCCTGCTAGCCTTGGTGCGGGTATGCCCGCGGCGTTACATCCGCACCTTCGTGTGCCTGCCCACCGTGCCCTTTGCCCAGGATGGCTGGCGCGGCCCCGAGGCGCTACGACAGTTTCAGCACGGCGCCATTTTGATGCAGCTGGATATGCTGGGTATTCCCTACACGCTGCTTGATGGCTCGGTAGAAGAACGCGTGGCGCAAGTGCAAGCGGCTCTTCAGCAGCAATAGCTACTGAAGCTTGGCCGGCTGCTGAAGATGCTCGCCATTCCTTCTGCCGGCTACCCTTACACCAAAGACAAAGGGCAGTAGCTATGTGCTACTGCCCTTTTCTGTTACTTTTTCGTGTGGCGAAGTTCCTAAAACGCCGCCAGCCCCGTCACGTAGTCCTTGGTGCCATCAATAACCCAGGCATCGAGCTGCGCGGGGTCTTTCATTTGCTGGCCGCGTTGGCGGGGCACCACGAGGTAGCCGCAGGGCACATCGGGCAGGGCCGACATATCGCTCCACAGCTTTTCGATTTGGGCCACTGGATAAATGTCTTCTTGGCCGTGGCCCCAGCGGTATTTCACCTCTTTGATGGTCACGTAGGTGGGGATGCGCTGGGCCACGCTGCGCACGGCGCGAGCCAGGCGGGTTTCGTCGGCGGTTTGCAACTCGGCGCGGGTGAGGCCGAAGAGGGCCAGCAGCGGGTCGACTTGTACCCAGGTGGTCATGGTGTTGTAGTAGCTCAGGCCGAGCTCGTCTTCCTCGCGGGGCTGGGCCAGGCCTTCGAGCAGGCGCAGCTGGCCGTTCACGCGGGCTAGTCCGCCGCCGCGGTCCTCGATGCGACGGGCCACAACCTCGAAGGTCAGCACGTTGGCCGAGGCTAGGTGGTAGCCCAGGGCCGCCGCGTCGAGGTCGGCGCCGAGCGTGTCGATGTTGTGCAGCATCAAGGTTTCGACCTGGGGCTGCTCGCGCAGCAGGCGGGCCAGCGTGCCGTTGCGCAGCAGGTTCGACACCTCGTACCAGTGGCCGAGCGGCGAGAAGCGCTGGGCCGCAATGTTGTCCACGTAGTCGGTGCCTTCGCCCTTGGCTTTGGCCCAGCCTATCATGGTGTTGCGCACGGCGTCGCGTACTTTCTGCTTGTTCTCGTCGAGTGTTTCTTGGGGCATTTCCTCCCACAGAAAGCGCAGGTCACGGGCCATGGGCACGAAGCGCTGCCCGATGGAGCGGCCCTCCGAGAGGTACACCGGCCCGCCGTAGCCGAAGTTGCCGGTCTTGGCCAGGTGCTGCTGAATGGGTGCGTGCGTGAGGTAGCTCGTGGCCACGAGGTGCGGAATCACGGCGTCGTAGCGCTCGGCCGTGCGGCGGGTTTTGGCCAGGTGAATTTCGAGGAAGCTGCGCATTGTGCCCTCGATTTCCACGAAGGGGTTCAGGGCCTTGATGACGCCCGCGCCCTTGGTCCAGCGGCTGCCGATGCCGGCTGCTAGGCTCAGCACGCCAACTTTACCAGCGCGCAGAGCGGCTTCGCCGGCCGCGGCGTGCTCGCCGAGGTCGGTTAGCTGGGCGGCGTCGCCGGGCAGCACGTCGGCGATGGTAGTTTCGAGCGGCAACTGATTGCGCGAGAGACCAATGCGGCCCTTTTGCAAGTCGGCCCGAATGTCTTCGTGCTGAATGTAGTCGAAGCCGTTTTCCTGCTTGATGCGCTCCGATTTGTCGTTCTCGGCGCTACGGTTGCCCTGCGCGCCAGGGTCCGACACCTGGAACAAATTGCTAATAATGGTGCGCAGCAGGGGGTAGGCGAGGTTGTTTTGCTCGCAGTGCGTGGTGAAAAAATCGACCTCTGCCCGGCGGATGTACGAGATGTTTTCGGGCTCTTGCTTCACAAGTTGTGAAACGTGGATGGCGTAGTACTGCTCGGGCATCAGCGCCTCAGCGCCCTCGTGCAGCGTCGACCAGCTGCCCTTGTAGTTGATGTCCCAATTGTACACCACCGGCTCCATAGCGAAAGGTAGCGCGGCCGACAGCTCCTGCTTGGTCGAGCGTAGCAATTCCAATACGCGCAGTTTGTATTCTTCGTAGCGCTCGGGGTTCACAAACATGCCCATGCCGCCGCCCGACATGCCGCCCAACATCAAAAAGCCATAGTAATCGGCCCCGAATTGCTGCTTGGCACGGGCAATGATTTCCTCCGTAAAGTAGGTCGAGGCCCACGGAATAATCGTCTTAATTGGATACTCCCAATTGCGGGCAGTGTTGGCGGCCAGCTTAGATACATCGCCCTCTTTAAGGGCACCCAGGATATTGTCAAACACCTGGTTAGTAAACTGACGGGCGGCCCATTCCTTCTCGCCGCGCAGCAAGTATTTCTCGCTTACCATCTCCAAGATGGGCCCCACGTTGGAGGCCATACCACCGTGGAATAGCACGAGCGAATTGCGGATGCGCTCGCCCATTTCGGGGTGAATATCATCGCCGCTCAGCACGCGGTGGCGGGGTAGGAGCGTGCCCCGGCTGATGCCAAATTCGGGGTCGCCGGCCTGGGCAAACGTGCCTTGAATAGCCTTGATGCCCGGCCACACGCCACCCGAATCCTGCCAACCGCCACCCGAGCCGCCAATCCACTCGCCCAGAATGGCCCGCGAGGCTACTAGCCGGCGCTCGTCTTCGTCGAGGCCGCCGGTGAGGTTCTTAGTTTGGCCGGTGGCGCGCATCAGCAGGCTGATGATGCAACCCAGCAAGTTGGTCGATACTGCGAAACGCGACCCTTTTGGAATGTCGTTGACCTTGGTAACCAGCTCGATGCCCATACCCGGCGCCACGATGCGCGCTAGCAGCTGGGGTAAGGACTGTGCCGTGCCCTCGAACGAGGGTGGAATGAGCCCCGAGGCGATGACGCCCGCTTTTACCAAGCTCAGGTAGTCGTTGCCGAAGTTGAACAAGTCAGCCAAGTCGGTCACGTCCTTGGTCGTGTTCAGGTCGATGCTCGTCAGGCGCAGTACCGGCTCGGCGATGACGCGCACGTAAGCATGCAGCGGCGGCCGAATGTCTTTGTCGCGCCCAAACATGCCCAGGTTTATCGACAAATTGACGACCCGCGCACCCTCGGGGTAGTCCATGCCCAGGAAGAAAATATCCGACCAGCCGCTGTGCGTCAGGTCCATGCGCACGGCCGTGTGCTCGTGCAGCACGGGGTAGAAAAGCGAGCCTTCCTGCCGCTGCAACAGGGCCTTATGGATATGAATAGGGTGCTCGTCTTGGTGTCCCACGCGGAACATCCACTGGTTGCCCTTAGTCGAGCGCACGCTTTTGCGCACCTGGTTGGCCAGAGTCTGGAAGGAGAGCTGGTGGTAGCTGTCGGCGAGCGCGCTGAAGAGCATCGCATTCGGCCCATGCGCGTCGAGCTCGGCCAGGAAAGTGCTGATAGCGTGCTCGAAGCGCCGCCCCAGCAAGTCCTCGAAGCCCGCATAAGGAATTTTACCCACGGCCGGCGTGGCAGGCGCTTCTTGCAAGAAAAACCGGAATCCCGCGTACAAGAACAGGATAGCCCGCACCTTGTCGTAGAGGCTCGGTGTTGCCTTGCGAAAGTCGTCCAGCTCGCGCAGGCTTTTTAGCAAGTCCTTAGCCGATAGGTGTTTGGCTAGTTCGTAAAACGACCGGTCCCGCTTGGCGGGGTCGGTCGCGGTTATCGTCTCAATGAGGATATTCATGGGGGTAGGGCCTGCTGCGCTTAGCCTGCACGACCCTCGGCAGCTTCTGCGGTGAAAACCATGCGTAATTCACCGTAAAAGCTGCCGAGGATTGCGCAGGCCAAGCGCAGCATCTTAGCATTAACGGCCGTTGGCTTCGGCGAGGAGTTCGACCATGGTGCTGAGCGTTTCGGTGCGCGATTCGCCGGCAAGGCCCAAGGCGAGCTGGGCGCGCAGCAGGCCGTGGGGGCGGCTGAGGTCGTAGCGCGTGCCCTGCACTTCGAGGGCCAGGTATTTTTCGGTTTCGGCCAGCTCCTGTAGGGCGGGCGTTAGCCGCAGATTACCATTGCTAGTCGCTTCGTGGCGCGCCAGAATGTCGAAGATACTTGGCGTAAGCACGTGCATTCCGAAGAAGCACAGGTAGTAACCGGCACGCAGGCCGGGCGTGGATAGCTCCAGCTCGGCGGTGCTGAGCGAGGGCTTTTCGATGATTTTTTCAATCTCGTACACGCCCGCTTGCCCGGCTACTAGCCGGCCGGTGAGGGTGCCGTAGCGCCCAATCTGGTGCTCGATGGTGGGGTTGACGGCCGACACCGCACAGCCTTCCTGCGTGGCTAGCGCCAGCAGCTGAGCCGCGCAACGCTGCCCCGGCTGGGCCGACACGTACAGGTAGTCGCCGAGCAACAGTAAAAAAGGCTCGCCCTGCACAAAATCGCGGGCGCAGGCTACGGCATGGCCGTAGCCCAGCGCCTCGGCTTGCTCAGCAAAATGCAGCCGACTCAGTAAGAAGTCAATTTTTTCGGCTTGCTGGGTGGCCCAGTCGCTGCCCTGGTACGAGCGCCCCAGGTTGTCGCGCAAGGAGGCAAACGCGCTGAGGTAGCGCTCGCCATCGCCGGGGGCACAGACGACGCAGATTTCCTCGATGCCGCTGCTAAAAGCTTCTTCGGCAATGATTTGTAAAACCGGCTTGTGCAGGCCGTCGAGGTCCACGACCGGCAGCATGGCTTTCTGAATGGTATCGGCTACGGGGTAGAGCCGTTCGCCGCGGGCGGCCGCCGTAATAACGGCTTTTCTGACTTTCATATCGGGCTTCGATGGGGAAGGGCCGGCAAGTTACGCCAGCTAGTTGGCAAGCCTACCCACCCTCTGCGCAGAAAACCGAATCTTGGAAATTTCATAGGGGCCGAGTGGCTAGCCAGCATTCCAAATTGACGCAATCAGCAGCCCACACCGAGCTGAAAGCCTAGCCCTACTCCCCAAATTCTAGCACAAACGCTGTGCCTTTGCCGACTACCGACTCGGCCCTGAGCGTGGCTTTGTGGAAGGCAGCGATGGTTTTGGCAATGGGTAGGCCCAAGCCGTAGCCCTCGGGGGCTTGCGGACCGGTAGCATGAAAGCGCCGGAAACGGTCGAAGAGTAGCGGCAGGTTTTCGCTGGCAATGCCTGGGCCGTCGTCTTCTACCCGCAATTGGTAGCCGCCGGTGGGGGTAGGACGGCCCAGTACTCGAATCTGGCCGCCCTCGTGGTTGTATTTGATGGCGTTGCTGAGCAGGTTGCGCAGCAGCGTGTGCAGCAGCGTGGCGTTGGCGCGGGGCACCACGTAGTCGGGCTGCAGGTCGAGGAGCAGGTCTATTTCGCGCTGCTGGCGGCGGTCGTCCAGCTCCTCAGCCACGTCGCGCACAGTCTGGGCCAGGGGCACGCTGGCATCGCGCAAGTACTGCTCATTTTCGATGTTGGCGATGAGCAACAGCGTGCGCACCGTGTTGCGCAGGCGGTAAAGCGTGCGCTGGCTTTCCACTATCTGGCGGGCGTGGGGCTCGGGTAGGGTAGGATCTTGCAGCATATTCTCGAAGCGCGACTGCAAGATGCTGGTGGGCGTGAGCAACTCGTGGCTCACGTTGCTCATAAACTCGCGCTCCTTCTCAAACGAGGTTTGCAGCTGGCGCATCAGGGCCGAAAGCGAGTCGTCGAGCCGCCGGAAGTCGGTGGTGTCGGTGTCGAGGCGCTGAAACGAAAACTCGCCTGGCTGCCGAATGCCCCGCAGCTTGCGCGATATCAATTCGCGCAGCGGCCCCAGCAGGTAATGGGCAAAGGCTGCGTCGGCAAAAACCGTGATAAACGCGCCCGCCACCAGCACCCACAGCGCCAGCCGCCGCAGCGTATCGGTAAGCAGCTCGACGGTGGCCAGCGACGAGCCGATTTCGAGGCGGTAGCGGCGTGGCAGTGCCTCGCTGAGTGGGCGTGTGCCGCGCGCCGGCAGTTGCAGCGGCGCCACGTAGCTCAAAATCCGAAAGTCCTCTACTTGCAGGTCTACTTGGCGCGGCTCCTCAAAAATGCGCTCGGTGGGCACCCCAGCCTGGCCGGCGGAGTAAGCCGGCAGGGGCGTAATGGTAATATATTCCTGCTTCAGAATATTGTAGTCGGCGTAGCTCTCGCTCTGCTCGGCGCGCAGAAACTTGGCCAGCCCATCGCGCTCAATAAGGCGCAGCAGCTCCGTTTTTTTGTCGCGCAGGCGCTGGTCGGTATGCAGCACCGCCACCCGCTGCACCACGGGCGGAATCAGCAGCGCCCCCAGCAGCACCAATAGCAGCTTGGAAAGCCCATTGAAGAGGCCTAGCTTAGTTTCTAATCGCATGCAAATCAGTTAAATAATGCTCTAAAAATTGCTGTCCTTGCGAGCGCAACGCAGTGAAGCGCGGCAATCGCCCCAGCACAACTCTTTCGGGTATCGTGCTGGGGCGATTGCCGCGCTTCACTGCGTTGCGCGCAAGGACAAAACTTCCTTAATAACAAACTAATGCACCAAAGCTACACTGCCCGGTAGCCGATGCCGCGTACAGTTTCGATAAAGTCGGCCGGGCCAAACTGCGCCAGCTTCTTGCGCACGTTTTTGATGTGCACGTCGATGTAGTTCGAGTCCGAATCGTCTTCCAGCACATTGCCCCATAGGTGCTCGCCCAGCTGCAAGCGCGTGAGTACCCGGCCGCGGTGCAGCAGCAGGTAGTGCAGCAGGTCAAACTCTTTTTTGGTGAGCGGCACCTCGGGGCCGGGCACTTCGGGCGTGCTGCCGTGGCGCACGGTACGGGCCGTCACGTCCAGCACAAAGCCATCGCCGAAGGCAATTTCGGGGCGCTTGAGGCCAAACTTGCGGCGCGTGATGGCCTGCATCCGGCTCGTGAGCTCAAGCAGCGAAAAGGGCTTGGGCAGGTAGTCGTCGGCGCCCAGATCGAGACCCTTGATGCGGTCGTCGAGCGCGCCGCGCGCGGTCAGAATGATAAAGGAAGCTTCTTGCTTTTCGCTTTGGCGGGCCGCGCGAAGCAGGTCGAGGCCATCGCCGCCGGGCAGGCCTAGGTCAAGTAGCACAAAGTCGTACGAATTCACAAAGAGCTTCTCCGACGCCTCGGCGTAGGTGTAGGCCGAGTCGACCAGGTACTGCGCCTGCGCCAGAAACTGGCGCACCTCTTGGTGGAGGCTTTTTTCGTCTTCAACGAGCAGAACGTGCATAGAATGAGGAGGGGTGAAAGAGGAATGATTATGCAACATTCGCGCAGTGGCCGTTAAATGAAGATGAAGATTTGCTGTTGATTAGATGAAGATGGGAAAATAAATCGAGAAGCTCATTTTCTTTCGGTTGGCAGGGGGTAGGGCCTAGCCCGCAAGAAGCCGCTGCTACAGCCGGGTAGCCCAGAAACTAGCCCAGTCGCTCATTTTTTGGTGGCTAGCACTCAGCGCAGGCACTCTACCGGAAAGCCAACTGCCTTCGGGGGGTAGGTCCTCTTTTTTTGCGGCTACCTTTGGCGGGCGCGCTGCCAAGTAGTGCGCCTAGCCCTTTGCCTCGATGAAAACTGGTCGCCTACCCCTGCTTTTTAGTTTGCTATTGCTTTTAGGATCTGTTGGTTCCGCTGTAGCCCGGCCGCCCCGCACCACCGTTTACCTGGTGCGCCACGCCGAAAAGGACCCGACGCCCGGCTTGGCCGACCCTGCCCTCACGCCTGTCGGCGAGGCCCGCGCCCAGCTGCTGGCCCAGCGCTTGGCCCGCCGCAAGCCCGCCGCCCTCTTCACCACCGACACGCGTCGCACCCGCGCTACCCTGGCTCCGCTGGCCCAGGCCACCGGCCTCACGCCCGAGGTGTATAGCGCCAAGGAGTCGGCTGCCCTGGCCGACCGCCTGCGGCAGCAATACGCGGGCAAAACGGTCGTGGTAGTGGGCCATTCCAACACGCTGCTGCCCCTGCTAGCAGCGCTGGGCGCCGCCCCGCTACCCAGCGAAATTCGCGACGAGGAATACAACTACCTCTTCAAAGCAGACCTGCGCACCGGCAAGGCGACCAAGTTGATAATGAGCCGCTATGGTGCGGCCCCGCAGGCGGCGAGTGCCAATAAGGTACGGTAGAGTAGGGACAGGGAATAGCTGGTTTTGAGAACGGTAAACCAGTGAAAACAAGATGCTGAAACCAGCTGGCTGGGTGGTAATCGGGTTGCTGTGCCTAGGCGGCTGCCAGTCGAATACCTCGCCTAAGACGGAACCCAAAACGGCGAAAAAACAAGTCATGGCCGCGCCTGCGCCGCCGGCTACTACGGTAGTGCCCTTGCTACGCCCCGACTCGCCGGTGGCCCACATGCTGCGCGAGCGCGGCCTCTGGCGGCCGGCCAAACAGTCCTGAGCCGTTACATTTGGCCAAAACCTACTTTGCTGTTCGTATGCGTCTACTCGCTTCTCTCTGCGCGGCTGGCTTGCTGGCTAGTGCTGCACCTGCCCACGCCCAAGCGCCTACCCCCCCTGCCCGGGCCGACTCGCTCAACATCCGCCGCGTCTACGACGAGGCGCTGCTGCGCGGCCAAAGCTACGATAACCTGCGCTACCTGTGCGAGCGCATCGGGGGGCGCCTAGCGGGCTCGCCGCAGGCCGCCATGGCCGTGGAGTGGGGTAAGCTGACGATGGAGAAGGCCAACTGTTTCGATAAAGTGTATTTGCAAGAGTGCATGGTGCCGCACTGGGTGCGCGGAGCCCGCGAAAAAGGCCAGATTATCGGCAACCGGGGCAAGAGTATTTCGGTGGCTGTGTGCGCGTTGGGTGGCTCGGTAGCTACGCCCGGCAACAAACCCTTGCGCGCCGGGGTGGTAGAGGTGAAAAGCCTGGCCGAGTTCAAGGCCCTGCCCGACGCGGCCGTACGCGGCAAGTTTATCTTCTTCAACCGGCCCTTCAACGATGCGCTCATCGAGCCCGGCGCGGCCTACGGGGCCGCTGGCGACCAGCGCCGCAGCGGCCCCGCCGAGGCTGGCCGGCGTGGCGCGGTAGGCGCCCTGGTGCGCTCGCTCACGGCGGCCCACGACGACTACCCCCACACGGGTGCCACCAACTACGGCGATACCCCCACCAAAGTGCCCGGCGCGGCCCTTAGTACCATTGCTGCCGACCAGCTCAGCCAGCTATTGAAGGCCGACCCCAAGCTGCAGTTTGAGCTGGAAATGAGTTGCGAGATGCTGCCCGATGTGAAAAGCTACAGCGTAATAGGCGAGGTGCGCGGCACCAAATACCCCGAGCAGATTATCACGGTGGGCGGCCACCTCGACTCGTGGGACCTTGCTCAGGGGGCCCACGACGATGGCACTGGCGTGGTGCAAAGCATCGAGGCCCTGCGCCTGCTCAAGGCCGCTGGCCTCAAGCCCGAGCGCACGGTGCGCGCTGTGCTGTTTATGAATGAGGAAAATGGTACCCGCGGCGGCACTAAATATGCCGAGCAGGCCCAGCAAAACCACGAAACGCACCTCGCCGCTATCGAAAGCGACGGTGGCGGCTTCACCCCGCGTGGTTTTACCATGGAGGCTACCCCCGCCGTGTTTCAGAAAGCTGCCGCCTGGAAGCCGCTGCTGGCACCCTACCTGGCCGGCCAGCTCACGCCTGGCCACTCGGGCACCGACATCGAGCCGCTGGTAGCCGCCGTGCACCCAGTGGCCCTCTTTGGCTACGATTGCGACTCGCAGCGCTATTTTGACATCCACCACACCGCCGCCGATACCTTCGACAAGGTGAATCGGCGCGAACTGGAGCTAGGCGGCGCGGCCATGGCCTCGCTGATTTACTTGCTGGGTAAATACGGGTTGTAGGTTTTTACGCAATGTTTCGGGGGGTAGGCGCACTGCGAAACACTGCGCCTACCCCCCGAAACATTGCAAAAAATCCAGCTTAATTCGCGTTCAAAATCGAAAATAGCTCGTCGAGCTTGGGCGTCAGGATAATGTCGGTGCGGCGGTTGAGGGCTTTGTCTTGGGGCGTGTCGTTGGCGGCTACGGGCAGGTATTGGCCACGGCCTGAGGGCGTAATTTGGGTGGGGTCGATGCCAGCAGCGGTGAGCAGGCGCGTGATTTCGGTAGCGCGCAGCACGCTCAGGTCCCAATTGTCTTTGGCTCCGTTTACTACCCCCCTGATGGGCACGTTGTCGGTGTGGCCTTCGACCAAGATGTTAATGTCCTTGTTGTCCGTTAAGGCATTAGCCAGCTTGATAAGCGCATCCTGGCCGGCCGGGTCTACTTTGGTAGCGCCTGATTTAAAGAGCAGTTGCTCAGAAAGCGACACGTACACCTTGCCATTCTTGACGTTCACCTGCAAGTCTTTCGAGTTGAAGCCCAGGAGTGCGTCAGCTACTTTTTGGCGTAAGGCCTTAGTGGCAGCATCCTTCTCATCCAGAATGCGTTGCATCTCGGCTACGCGGGCATTTTTGCCGGCTAGGTCCTGCTCGGTGGTGCCTAGTGTCTGGTTGAGTTGGCTCACCTGGTTGTTGCGGCTGAGCAAATCGGCGTTGAGGCTGGCTTGCGTACGGTTGCTGGCCTGTTGCAAGGCCATCTTTTCGGCCTGTAGCTGGTCGCGCGACTTGGTCAGCTCTGAGTTTTGCTGCTGCAGCGCCGCAATTTCTTTCTTATTGCAGCCGGGTAGCGTAAGTAGGCCAGCGGCCAACAGTAGGGCCGGTACCGGGCGTGCCCATTTATTTCCTAAATAAGCCATGATAACGTGCGTAAAGCGGTAAAAAAGAGCCAGCTTTGGGCCGGCATCCTTTGGCTAAACGGTCGGGCTTTCGTGCAGGTTGCTGCCCGGCTTCGGCCGGAGCGCGGCGCGGGGGTACTTTTGCCAGGGAGCCGGGTGGGGACACATTCAACTATGCGTTTATTTTTACTGCTGAGTATCGGACTAGGGCTGCTGCTGCCGACGCGGGGCCGGGCGCAAGCGTCGCGGGCCGCTGAGCCGGCAAGCCGATACTGGGTAACGTTGCGTGACAAGCAGGGGGTAGGGTTTGACCCGGCGCAGTACTTCAGCCCGGCCGCGCGGGCGCGCCGCCGGCGCCAGGGCCTACCCCCCGCCGACTACGCCGACCGCCCTGCGCGGCCCGACTACGTGGCCGCTGTGCGCGCCGGCGTCGATACCGTTACCGTGGTCAGCCGTTGGTTTAATGCGGTGGCTTGCCGCGCCACACCGGCCCAGGCGGCGGCGCTGCGGCGGCTGCCCGGCGTGGCGGCTGTGGCCGCCTGGCCCGTGCAAAGCCGGCTGCGGCCTGCCAGTCATCGGGTTACTGAAAAAAGTAGCAGCGCCGCTACCGTGAGTGCGGCCGACTACCAGCTGGCCCGCCAACAAACGGCCACGCTGGGCCGTGCCGAGCTGGGCCGGGCTGGGCTACTGGGCCAGGGTGTGCGCATTGCGATATTCGACGTGGGTTTTCGGGGCACCAACTGGCACCCGGCGTTTCGGGTGCTGCGCCGCGAAGGCCACATTGCGGCTACCTATGACTTTCTGAAAAACCAGGCCAACGTGTTTCGGGGAGGCTCGCACGGCACCGAGGTACTTGGCTGCCTGGCTGGCCGCTTGCCGGGGGCCGATACACTGGCCGGCGGCCCGGCGCTGGGCCTGGCCCCGGCTGCTACCTACTTATTGGCCCGTACCGAAGGCCTGGCCAGTGAGCGTTACGCCGAAGAAGAGGCTTGGCTGCGCGCCGCGGAGTGGGCCGACCAGCAGGGCGCCGACATTATCAGCTCGTCGCTGGCGTATACCGAGCAACGCTATTTTCCGGAAGAGATGGATGGCGTGCACTCGCTCATTGGGCGGGCAGCGACCATGGCGGCCCGCAAAGGAATGCTGGTGGTGAGCGCGGCCGGCAACGATGGCGACGACGACTGGGTGCGCATCGGCACACCCGCCGATGCCGACTCGGTCCTGGCCGTGGGCGGCCTCGACCCAGCCACTGGCTTGCACCTGGCCTTTAGCTCGACGGGCCCCAGCGCCGACCGCCGCCTCAAGCCCGATGTGTCGGCGTTTGGCATTGTCTTGACCAGCAATGGCAGCGGCGGCTACGAGCGGGTCGAGGGCACGTCATTTTCGGCGCCGCTGGTGGCCGGCCTGGCAGCCTGTGCCCAGCAAGCCAGCGGCGGCAAGCTGCCCGCGATGGAGCTGTTTCGGCGGGTGCGCGAGGCCGGCGAGCTGTACCCGTACTACGACTACGCCCACGGCTACGGCCGCCCCGAAGCTGGCCGCCTGCTGGCCCGCTTGCAGGGCTCGCCGCCGCAGGTGGCCGCCACATTTGACTTTGTGGTGCACGACTCGCTGGTGGCTGTGGTGCTGCGGCCCGCCGCCACCGTGCCCGCCGCCCGCCCGCTGCCCCTAGTGGCCGAGGCCGACGAGCTGAGCCCCAGCACCGCCAACTGGCTCACGCCGCTTACCCCCGCCCGGCCGCCCGGCACGCCCACGGCCACCAGCGCCAACGTAGCGCCCGTGGGCCAGGAGCAGGCCGCGCCAGCCGATGCTGTACCCGCCCTGCCGGCTTCGCCCACCTACCCGGCGCGTCTCTACTGGCACCTGGCTAATGCCCGTGGCGTGCTGCACCGCTACGAGGTGCGCGCCGCCACCCAGCGGCTAGTAGTTCAGGTGCCGCGCCGCCTGGCGCGTGGCGGTAATGTATTACGAGTTCACTACCAAGGCTATACGGGGCAATATGCAGAATAGCTTTCAGGCCAACTTGGCGGGTAGGACTGCGAAGCTGGCACCAGCCCACCACAATAGCTTTTCTCGCTTGATTTTGACTTTTTCTACAATCGCCAGGCAGGCCAAGCGTCGGCGTGCGGGGCTGCTGACGCTCGGCTTGCTGGTAGCTGCTCCGGCGGCCCGCGCCCAGCAGGTGCTGCTCCAGACCGACGTGGCCGCCGACACCCTACCCCCCCGCACAGGGCCCAATCGCCGCTACTTTGGGCACCTGTACGGGAGCTACGGGCTGGCGGC
>CAZZDR010000011.1:16185-24988 GCA_964652535.1 uncultured Hymenobacter sp.
GCCTACGGCGGCCGGTCGCTGGCCGCCAACTATACCGCCAGTGGCCCGTTGGCTAGCGGCGGCCGGCGCGAAATAGTGGAGCACCGCCCCGCTTACCTAGCGCGCTGGCAGGGGGGGGTAGGGCTGCGCCTGGGCAGCAATTCGGTGGCTCTGGTGGGGCGCTACCGCCTCAGCGAGTTGCTGCCGGGCATTGGCCTGCCCGAGCCCCCGCGCTGGGTGCTGGGCCTTGAGGTGAGCTGGTTTTGAACCCTGGCTTGCCGCTGGGGCGTACACGGTGGGGCTACCCGCTGCTGGCCGTTGGTCGCCGGGCTGAGCCGTTTGTTTTATGATGCTGATACTTTCTACCCGTTCGCTGGTCGCTGTGGCCACCGTTTTGTTTACTGTGGTTTCGTGCGTGAATACCGAGCGCGAAGTCGCGACGGCTGGCCGCAGCCCGCGCACCGAGTTTACGCCACCCGCGGGCCGAGGCGAGCGTGTGACCGGGGCCACGGTGCTGAATACTGTGAGCGCCACGCACATTTTTTCGGACCCCAAAAAACCCGACACCTTTGTGCTGCAAATGCGTGGCCCGCGCGTGCTCGCCAGTCGCCTGCACCTCGTGGTGCTCAACAGCCAGGGCGATACGCTGCGGCACGAGGTGCTGCCTGCCAGCGTGCTGCTCACCGACCGCACCCTCAAGGATAACCAGTCGGCTTCGGTGCGTGAACGCGAAATCAACGTGCTACGCAACATGAACGCGTTTTTCAGCGATAGTCACTTTGTGCAGCCCGCTGTGCCCGCCACTGCTACCCGCCCCGCCGAGCTCGATGCCCAAGCCTGGGCCACCCTGCGCAACGACGCCACCGCTGTGGGCTTTGACTACCCCAGCGCCACTTCCGAAAAGCGTCTGGCCTACTCGCGCCAGCTCGGCCGGGTAGTGATTTTGGAAGAATAAGGAAGTAATTACAGGAATCACGAAGTAGGGAGCGGGGCTTGTCCCCACCCATCGTTGAACGATGCTTGTTCAACGACGGGCGGGGACAAGCCCCGCTCAATTAGCGCGAAATACGCCAGGCAACCCTCTAAGTTTTAAATCTTGGCCCAGCCTTGCTGCCCCTGGGGCCCACGCAGTAAGGCGTAGCCTGCGCTTTCGCCCATCACCGCTACTGGCGTGCGCAGGGGCCAGGCCGCCAGCAGCGGGGATGAGGCAACCGGCTCCGTTTGAATTTCGTGGGCTGCCGCCAGCACCAACCGGCGCAGGGGCTGCGCCGAAGCTACCGCGTGCGCTGCCACGTAGCGGCGCTGGCCGCTCGGCAAGGCTACGCGTAGCCAGCCAGCGCGCTGGCCCAGCACCAGCAGCGGCAGGGTAGCGGGCAGCTGCCGGGTGGCCTGGCTCGGTCGGGACCGTACCCATTCGCCGCGGCGGTCGGGCCCGGCAAGGGGAGTAGGGATAGGGTCTTCGCGGTGCAAAAACGGCCAGGGGTCCACGGCCCCGCGCCCGGCCCGGTAGATGCCGAAGTGCAGGTGCGGCGCCGTGGTACGGGCATTGCCGGTGTTGCCGACCAGGCCTAGCGTGTCGCCGGCCCGCACGCGCTGGCCGGGCTGCACTAGCTGCCGGTCGAGGTGGGCGTAGTAGAGGTGCTGGCCCTGGGCATCGGCCAGCCACACCACGCGGCCGCCCAATTTGCTTTCGCCGGTGCGGGTAATGTAGCCGTCGGTGGCCGCCACGGCAGGCGTGCCGCGCGGCGCAAAGATGTCGACGCCCTCGTGGCGCCGGGCGCCACCGTCGCGCGCATTGCCCCAGAAGCTGCCAATCGCCTGATCGGTGCGGCCCTTCACCGGAAACAAGCCCAGGCCCGGCCCGCGCCACAGGCGCAGGGTGTAGCGGCCGGCGGCCAGCAGCTCGGGCTGCACGCGCAGCAGGTGCTGGGCGTCGTCGGTGGCCTGGTAGCTGTAGTCGTAGCTGCCAGCGGTAGTGGTGTCCGTGGCTGTCCACTTTAGCAATTCTGGCCGTTGGCCGGGGGGTAGGGCAAAGGCATCAACAAACACGCGCGGAGCCAGCACCGGGCCGGGCGCCAGCGTGAGGCGCACGTGCACCAGCTCGCCAGCCCGCACGGCGTAGCGGTAGCTGGCCGCCGTGGGCTGCTCGGGGCGAAAGTAGCCGGTTTCGAGTACGGGCAGCGTCACGGTCAGCGAATCGCGCAGGGCCTGGTCGGCGGCCTGCTGCCACTGCCGGCCCAGGGCAGCTTCTTGCAGGCCGGCACGGTCGAGGGCGCGGGCGTAGTCGTCGTGCGGGGTGGTTTTTTGGAAGAGCGCCGCTAGGGTCTGGGGCTTGCTGCAAGAAGCCAGCAGCGCCAGCAGCAGCACCAAAAAGCCCCCGGCCTGCCGCTTGCCAGGGGTTGAAGAGAACGAAAAAAGCATACTCAGCCAACGCCCGCGCCGCCGGGCAAGTTCGGTGCGCAGTAGTGTGGACTCGCAGAGTCCACACTACTGCGCTTTACCTTCGCCCTCCTATGCCTACCCACCCCGTTGTTCTGACCGAATGCCCCCGCGATGCCATGCAGGGCCTGCCCGATTTTATCCCTACCCCCCTCAAAACGGCCTATCTTCAGCAGTTGCTCGCTGTGGGCTTCGATGTGCTCGATTTCGGCTCGTTTGTGTCGCCCAAGGCTATTCCGCAGCTGCGTGACACAGCCGAGGTGCTCGCCGGCCTCGACCTCAGCCAGACCCGTACCAAGCTGCTGGCCATCGTGGCCAACCAGCGCGGTGCCGAGCAGGCCGCCAGCCACCCCGAAATTAGCTACCTGGGCTTTCCGCTGTCGGTGAGCGAAACCTTCCAGCGCCGCAACACCAACCAAACCATCGCCGAGGCCCTAGCCGACGTGGCCGCCATGCACGCCCTGTGCGAACGCGTAGGCAAAACGCTGCTTGTGTATTTGTCGATGGGTTTCGGCAACCCCTACGGCGACCCCTACAGCCCAGCCGTGGTGGCCGACTTTACGCAGCGGCTGGCGGCGCTGGGCGTGCGCATCGTAGCCCTTTCCGACACCATCGGCGTGAGCACGCCGGCGCTCATCACCCCGTTGTTTGAGGAGCTAATTCCGGCCTTTCCGCAGATTGAGTTTGGCGCGCACCTGCACACTACCCCCGGCACCTGGCGCGAAAAGGTGCAGGCCGCCTACCAGGCCGGCTGCCGCCGCTTCGACGGCGCCATCGGCGGCATCGGCGGCTGCCCTATGGCGGCCGACGTGCTCACCGGCAATATGGCAACCGAGAATTTAGTGGCGTACCTGGAGGGGGTAGGGGAGGCGCTGAGTCTGGATAAGGAGGCCTTGGTGATGGCACAGGCGCAGGCCACGCAAGTGTTTGCGCCCACTCACGCCGCCTAGCCTCTGCATCTTGCGCGAAATCCTCCGCGCCCTCTGCCAGAAAGCTACTCCGCACCGTTTGTCCCAGCCATGCCCAAGCCTCAAGTCGACATTTTCATTCCCTGCTTCGTGGACCAGCTTTACCCGCACACCGCCCTCAACATGGTGAAGGTGCTGGAAAAAGCCGGTTGCCAGGTGCACTACAACCCGGCCCAAACCTGCTGCGGCCAGCCTGCCTACAACGCGGGCTACAAAGAAGAAAGCCGCGATATCGCCACCAAGTTTCTGGCCGATTTCCCTACCCCCCTCGCCGGGGCCGAAGCCCGCTATGTGGTCAGTCCTTCAGCCTCGTGCGTAGGCATGGTGCGCAATGCCTATTCGCACCTCTTTGCCGATACGCCCGAGGCGGCGCGCTGCCAGGGCGTGCAGCGCCGCACCTACGAGCTCACCGAGTTCCTGATCGATGTGTTGAACGTCAGCACTATTCCCGGCGCCCGGCTGGCGGGCACCTACACCTACCACGACTCCTGCTCAGCCTTGCGCGAGTGCGGCATTCAGGAGGCGCCGCGCCGGCTACTCGATGGCGTAGCTGGCCTAAGCCGCGTCGAAATGGCCGAAACCACTACCTGCTGCGGCTTCGGCGGCACGTTCGCCGTCAAGTTTGAGGCTATTTCGGTGGCCATGGCCCAGCAAAAGGTGGAGCATGCGCTAGCAACCGGCGCCGACTATATCGTGAGCACCGACGTGAGTTGCCTCATGCACCTAGAGGCGTATATCCGCCGCGAAAAGCTGGCTATCAAGACCATGCACATTGCCGACGTACTCGCCAGTGGCTGGTAATTATCAATTAGTAGTTAGCACCTAGTAGAGGCGGCACCCCATCGGCTAATTATGAACAATGGATGAAAACCCGTTGGGCAAGCTCCCCGTTGAGGATTGCAGCTTGATACTTGTTAACTGATAATTGAAATGGCAGGAGGTTCTAAAGTAGTTGTTTACGGGGCCATTGGGGCCAATCTAGCCATCGCGGCGGCCAAGTTTACGGCGGCGTTCTTCACGGGCAGCGCGGCCATGCTGTCCGAGGGCATTCACTCACTGGTAGATAGCGGCAATGGCATGCTCATCCTGCTGGGTCTGGCCCAAGCCAGCAAGCCGGCCGACGACGAGCATCCCTTTGGCCACGGCAAAGAGCTGTATTTCTGGACGATGATTGTGGCCGTGCTCATCTTCGCGGTGGGTGGCGGCATCTCGCTCTACGAAGGCTGGATTCACATCAAAGCGCCCGCCCCGCTCTCCGACCCCACCTGGAACTATTGGGTGCTGGGCCTGGCCGTGCTCTTCGAGGGCATCGCCTGTTCGCTGGCCTTCCGCGAGTTCAACAAAACGCGTGGCGACGCCGGCTTCTGGCAGGCCCTGCGCGCCAGCCGCGACCCGGCCGTGTACGCCATTCTACTCGAAGACCTGGCCGCGCTTGTGGGCTTGGTTATCGCCTTGGCCGGCGTTTACTTTGGGCACCTGCTGAACAATCCATACCTCGACGGTAGTGCCTCGCTGGCCATCGGCGTGCTGCTCATCGGCATGGCTGTCTTCATGCTCAAGGAAACGCGCGGTTTGCTAGTAGGCGAGGGCATCGACGCTACCACCCGCGCCAGCCTACAAGCCCTGGCTCAGGCCGACCCAGCCGTGCGCAGCATGCACCCGCCGCTGTCTATGTACCTCGGGCCAACCGAAGCATTTCTGGCGCTCGACGTACGCTTTCAGCAAGACCTCTCGGCCCAGCAAGTCGAAGACGCCGTGGGCCGCCTCGAAAAGGCTATCCGGGCCAAACACCCCGAGTTCAAACGCATCTTCGTCGAAGCCGAATCCTTTGCGCCCGAGCAGCGGGTAATTCTTACTGCTTAACCAGCAGCCTCCGAAACTAGCTACACGGCTGTGGCTGTAGCTGGTGTTTCGGTACGATACATTATGTCGGAGCGCAATACGTATTTCACGCCCTGTGTCACCTCGCTACCCTCGTGGTAAAGGCTGTGCAAGAACAGTAACGCCATGCCCTGCCGCGGCTTGATGCGCACGCCTCTGAACGTGGTATCGCCACCCTGAAAATTGTCGTTTAAGTACACCATGAACGTGAAGTAGCTTGCTTCCTGCGCATTGCGCACATAACTCTCGTCGTAATGCCCCCGGAACTTGTGCCCACGCTGGTAGCGGTAAAAGCGAAACAGTTCGTTGAGACCCAGAGCCGTGCTATTACCTAGCCGAGCCGGTGCAAAGGGCGCGAGTTTTTGCCACAGTTCCTGTGCTAGCTCCTCGCTATTGTGAAAAGCCCGGCTGTTGTTGCGCACATCTGTTTTGACTTTGCTGCCACCAACTGTATTCACCTTAGCCAACTCGTAGCCGATTTCCTCACTGCGTACAATGTACTGCAAGCACGCAGCGCGAGTAAGAAAATCCTCCACCGTAAAAATGTTGTCGGCTACTTGAGTGAGCTTCATAGGCTAAGTAATAGATTAAAGCAGCGCCTTAATGCGTGCCACCAAACTTTCGCTCGCCGCAACGAGGGGTAGGCGCACGCTAGCTTCGCACACGCCTTGCAGGGCCAGGGCGGCCTTTACACCCACGGGGTTGCCTTCCTCATACATGAGCGGGTTGAGGGGCACCAAGCCGAAAAGTAGTTGCTGGGCACGCGCAAAATCGCCGGCCAGTGCCGCGCGGGTCATGTCGCTGAACTGCTGCGGAAACGCATTAGCGAGCACCGAAATAATGCCCTGGCCACCGCAGGCAATGAGCGGGAGCGTGAGCATGTCATCGCCGCTCAAAAACAGAAAGTCGGCCGGCTTTTTAGCTAGGATAGCCAAGCACTGCTCCATGTTGCCGCTGGCTTCCTTGAGGCCGATGATGTTAGGATGCTGCGCCAGCCGTAGCACGGTGTCGGCTGCCACATTGGAGCCCGTGCGGCTGGGTACGTTGTACAGCAAGAGGGGTAGGGGCGAGGCGTCGGCGAGGCGCTGGTAGTGCGCCAGAATGCCAGCCTGGCTAGGCTTGTTGTAGGCCGGGCTCACCGACAGGATGGCCACGACATCCGTTAGGTCCGTTTCGCGCAGTTGCCGCTCCACAGCCGCCGTATCGTTGCCGCCAATGCCGTATACCAGCGGCAGGCGGCCGGCCACGTGCTGGCGGGCTACGGCCAGAAGCTCCGTTTTCTCGTCGGGCGTGAGGGTAGGCGACTCACCCGTGGTGCCGTTAATAACCAAGTAGTCTACCCCCCCCGCGATGGTGAAATCTAGTAGGCGTTTCCAGGCGGCCATGTCGACTGCGCCGGTAGTGCTAAAAGGGGTCACCAGGGCTACGCCGGTGCCGTGTAGTTTGTTCATCCGCTGTGGGGGTTGTTGCTTTGTGCAAAAGTACACTCATCGTCCGGCGTTGCGCGCAGCCGGCTTTCTAATTGCTTCCTTGAAAAACCTGTTTCCGGTAGCTGCCACACTGGCTGCCACGCTGAGCTTAGTCGCCTGCGACTCTAAAACTGCCACCACTGGCGAAGCCAAAACGGCCGCTACTGCCGAAAAAATAGGCAATACCGACTCGGCCAAAATCGACGAGGCAGCCCCCACCTCGGGCAACGCCGCCATCGCCGCCGACGAAGCCAATGCCAAGCCTGGCCCCGACCCCAGCACTATTCCGGCGGCTAAGGCCGGCGATGCGGCCGCCATCTACGCTCGGCCGCAGGTACCCATTTTGTGCTACCACCAGATTCGGGACTGGACGGCCCGCGACTCGAAAGGCGCCAAAGACTACATCATTCCCATCGCCGCCTTCAAGGCTCAGATTAAGATGCTGGCCGACAGCGGCTACCACAGCATTCAGCCTGACCAACTCTACGCTTACCTCACCACCGGTGCCCCACTGCCCAGCAAGCCCGTGATGCTGACGTTTGATGACACGGACCTCGACCAATTCACCATCGCCCGGCCCACCCTGACGCAGTATGGCTACAAAGGCGTGTACTTCGTGATGACTGTGAGCCTCGGCCGGCCGCACTACATGACCAAGGACATGGTGAAGCAGCTCTCCGACGAAGGCAACCAAATCGGCTCGCACACCTGGGACCACCACAACGTGAAAAAGTATCAGGGTAAGGATTGGGAAACCCAAATCGACAAGCCTACCAAGACGCTAGAAGAAATTACCGGCAAAAAAATTAAGTACTTCGCCTACCCCTTCGGCCTCTGGAATACGCAGGCGTTCCCCGAGCTAAAGCAGCGCGGTTTCGTAGCTGCCTTTAGCCTAGCTGAGAAGCGCGACCAGCAGGATCCACTTTTCACCATCCGGCGCATCATCGCCAGTGGCTACTGGAGCCCGCGCACCCTGCACAACAACATGGTGCAGAGCTTTTAGCGGCCAGTAATCTGTGCGTGCGAAGACTATAAACTATGTTAGGCACGCGCTCCTAGAAATAGCCTGGCTACTTGGTAGCTGGGCTATTTCATTTGGGGTACTAGGCTGGCTGATTGGGTTTAACCACCTAGGGGCTAGTCAGCTGGAGATTCAAATGCACAACACCTATTTTGTGCTGCCGCCCTGGGCCGTGGCGTTGCCCTTTTTCACGTTGTTCGCCACGCTTAGCACCGGTATTCGGGCCGTGCGCAGCCGCTTTCGCCAACGCAGCACCAACCTGGTTTTAGTAGGCTTGGGTATGCTTTGGGCGCTGCTGCTTATGTGGGCAGTATGGGTCGTAAAATCGCTCAAATAGCCAGCTGAAATCCTTGCCCTTGCCCCCGGAGCGACGATTGCCGAATAATCAACTCGCTCTTTACCACGTGGGTGCGGGGCTGAAAACGCTCTTGCAGCTGCACCTGCTCCAGAAATAGGCGCGCCGCCTGCTGGCCAATGCGATAGGGGTGCAGGTCTACAGTGGTGAGGCCGGGCTCGATGAGGCTAGCTAGAAACTCGTCGCCAAAGCCTACGATGGCCATGTCTTCGGGCACACGCTGGCCTCGGCTGCGTAAGGCCAGGATCAGGTCGAAGGCGTTGGTGTAATTAATAGAAAAAATGGCGTCGGGCGGGTGGGGTAGGGCCAGCCAAGCATCGAGGCACGCCACAGCCGACTCGGTGCGGAAGTCGATGTGCGCAATCAGCTCTTCTTCTACCGGCAGGCCGTACTTGCGTAGCGCGCCCAGGTAGCCAGCCTGCCGCTGCTGGCTGATGAGCAGCGAAGCCGGCCCCGCCAAGATGGCAATGCGCCGACAGCCTTCGAGCACGAGGTGCTCAGTCACGGCGAAGGCCCCGCTCCAGTCGTCAATCATCACCCTCGATACGTTTTCCTGGTTATATACCCGGTCGAAGTGCACGATGGGAATGTCGCGGCAGGCCGTGGAACTCATGTGGTCGAAGTTCTCCGTCTCGCGCGAATGGCAGATGAGTAGGCCATCAACCTGGCTGGCTACCAGCGCCTGCACATT
>CAZZDR010000011.1:25088-29560 GCA_964652535.1 uncultured Hymenobacter sp.
GCCACACTTAACACATTTAATCATCAGATATGGGTGGGAAGAAAGTTAGATAATGCGAAGGTCGTCCTAAGCTACTTAGAAGATGTCCGAAACAGAAGACAAAAAAAATATTTCTCAAATGTCACCTATCGGCAACGTTTCCGAAAACGTTGCCGATAGTTTTTTTGCTTTTTTTCTTTAAAAATAAGCTTTTTAAGTTTTTGAGAGTGGTAATAATAGGGTTACATTTGAGTCGGATTCCACCCAAACCTATTACCAAATACTGCGCAATAGATAGGTAGCGCAATTTTAAGGTATAGATAGAATTTGCACTTTTACGCTAGAGCTACCATGCTGCACACTATGCGCTGGTTCGGGCCACATGACCCGGTTTCACTCTTTGATATTCGCCAGGCGGGCTGCGCTGGCATCGTCACGGCCTTGCACCAGCTGCCTGTAGGTATTGAATGGCCAGTGGCCGAAATTCAGGCCCGGCAGCAGCTTATCGAAGCTGACAACCAGACCCATTCTCCCCTGCACTGGGCTGTGGTAGAGAGCCTGCCGGTACATGAGGATATTAAGAAAGGCCGGCCTAGCCGCGATGCTTACATCGCCAACTACCAGCAGTCGCTACGCAACTTGGCTGCCTGCGGTATCCGCACGGTGTGCTACAATTTTATGCCAGTGCTTGACTGGTCGCGTACCGATTTGAGCTACGAAATGCCCGATGGCTCGCGAGCTTTGCGCTTCGTTTGGCAGGATTTTGCCGTGTTTGACTTGTGCATTCTCAAGCGTCCCGGTGCTGAGGCCGATTACGAGCCTGTTGTGGCGGAGGCCGCCCGCCAGCAGTTTGCCAGTATGAGCGCCGAAGCCGTGGCCCAGCTCACCAATACTACGTTGCTAGGCCTGCCTGGCTCGGAGGAAGCATTCGAATTAGCAACTTTTCAGGACTATCTCAACGAGTACAAGGCTATTGATGCCGCCGCGCTCACCGCTAACCTGCACTACTTTATTCAGCAGGTAGCGCCAGTGGCCGAAGAAGTAGGTATTGGGCTGTGTATTCACCCCGACGATCCGCCTTTCCCGCTGCTGGGCCTACCCCGCGTGGTGAGTACCGAGAATGATTTGGCTAGTTTGATGGCCGCCTGCGATGTGCGTGCCAACGGCATCACGTTTTGCACGGGTTCGCTAGGAGTACGTCCCGACAACGATTTGGCTGGCATGATAGCGCGCTTTGGCTCGCGGATTCATTTTGTGCACCTGCGCACTACCAAGCGCGAAGAAAACCCGCGCAATTTTCACGAGGCTGACCACCTGGCCGGCGACGTGGATATGTATGCCGTGGTGCGCGCATTGGTAGAGGAAGAGCTACGCCGTGAAGCAGCTGAGGAGGAAATAACTGCCTTGCCTATGCGTCCTGACCACGGCCACCAGATGCTCGACGACTTAAGCACTGCCAAACGAACCTACCCCGGTTACTCAGCTATCGGCCGCCTACGCGGCCTGGCCGAGCTGCGTGGTCTCGAATACGGCCTGCGCCGCATGCTCAAGTAAAACGGAGTAAAACTCCATTTTACCTGTTCAGCTACTCTCATTACGCTCCACTTTCCCCACCCACCCGCCGTGTTGCTACGCAACGTGTTCCTGCTTCTCTTGTGTCTGGTAACCGTTTTGCCCAGCCGGGCCGACGATGGCTACCGGCTGTGGCTGAAATACGACCGTGTGGGTAATGTGGGTGAGCGCCAAGCATATGCTCGGGCTGCGCAGTTTGTGGCTAGCCCTGGCACCACATCGGTGCTGCGCGCCGCTAGTGCCGAACTGCAACGCGGGCTGAGTGGGCTATTGGGCCAGCCGGTGCCAGTAATAGCCGCGGCGGGCAATCGCACTGGCGGCATAGTGCTGCGCGTTGATGCCCAGGCCAGCGCCGCTGGCCAGCCATTGAAAGCAGAGGGATACCACATTTTCGCGGAGAGGAATAACCTAGTTGTTACCGGCCGCACCGACCGGGCAGTGCTCTACGGGGCATTTGCGTTGCTGCGGCAGGTACAGACGCGCCAGCCGCTAGCGGGTCTTAACCTGAGCAGCAACCCGCGCATTAATTTCCGAATGCTTAACCATTGGGATAACCCCAACGGCACGGTAGAGCGTGGCTACGCCGGCTCCAGCATCTGGAAATGGTACGAACTGCCCGAGCGCCTAGACCCGCGCTACACAGACTATGCCCGCGCTAATGCTTCAGTTGGCATCAATGGCGTGGTAATCAACAATGTGAACGCCAGCGCCCGCTACCTTTCTGCTGAGTACATCGGCAAGGTGGCGGCCCTAGCGGGCGTGATGCGTCCCTACGGCCAGCGGGTCTACCTGTCGGTGATGTGGGCTGCGCCCAAAGTTATCGGGGGCCTTAACACTGCTGACCCACTCGACCCCCAAGTGAAGCAGTGGTGGGCGGCCAAAAGCGACGAGATTTACAAGGCTATCCCCGATTTTGGTGGCTTTTTAGTAAAAGCAAACTCGGAGGGTGAGCCCGGCCCGCAAGACTACGGCCGCAACCACGCCGACGGTGCCAACATGCTGGCCCAAGCGTTAGGCAGCCACGAGGGGGTAGTAATGTGGCGCGCCTTTGTGTACCAAGCTGGGAGCAGTGACCGCTTCAAGCAGGCATATGAGGAGTTTCATCCTCTCGATGGCAAGTTTGACCCCAAGGTATTGGTTCAGGTGAAGAACGGGCCGATTGACTTCATGGCCCGCGAGCCGTTTCACCCGCTGTTTGGAGCTATGCCCCGCACGCCGCTTGTGCTGGAGGTGCAGCTCACGCAGGAGTATCTGGGTTTTGCTACCCACCTCGTGTATTTAGGGCCGCTCATCAAAGAGGTGTTGCAAGCCGATACCTATGCCAAAGGCCCTGGCTCGACGGTGGCTCGGGTGGTAGATGGCTCGGTTGATAACCACGCGCTCAGCGCTATTGCGGGCGTGGCTAATATTGGCTCGGACCGCAACTGGACCGGCCACCCAGTGGGCCAGGCCAACTGGTATGCTTTCGGTCGCTTGGCCTGGGACCATACACTCAGCGCCGAGGCTATCGCCAAGGAATGGACGCAAATGACGCTTACCACGGAGCCCGCCGCCGTGCGCACGCTCACGACTATGCTGGGGCAGTCGCGTAATATTTACGTGCGCTACACCATGCCACTGGGTTTGCACCACATCATGGGCGAAAGCATTCACTATGGACCGCAGCCCTGGCTGGCCAAGTCGGGTCGGCCCGACTGGACAGCCGTTTACTACCACAAAGCTGATTCTATTGGCCTAGGCTTTGACCGCACAGCGACGGGTAGCAATGCCCTGGCTTTCTACAAGCCCGAAGTGCAGCGGGAGTGGGGCAATGCTCAAACCTGCCCCGTCAACTACCTGCTTTGGTTTCACCACGTACCCTGGACGCAAAAGCTTAGCACCGGCCGCACGCTCTGGAACGAGCTGGCTACCCGCTACTACACCGGCGCCGATTCGGTACTGTGGCTACAAAAGCAGTGGACGGCCGCTCAGCCCAGTCTCGATCCCGCTTTGTATGCCGATGTAGCGGCCCGCCTCCAAACCCAACGCAAGGAAGCACTATGGTGGCGCGATGCTTGCGTGCTCTATTTTCAATCGGTAGCGCGGCAGCCCATCCCGGCTCCCTTTGTGCCACCTACCCGCTCGCTGGCTGACATCAAACAGCTTGTACAGCTCTACCAACTTAAGTAATACTTACTACTGCCCTCTTCGCTTACGCCCATGATTACTCCGGTACTAGTCTCTAACGGCAGCCCCGCTCCTGTCCCTACCCCCGCCGACCAGCCTAACATTTTCTCGCTGGCTGGGCGGGTAGCTCTTATCACGGGCGGTGGCACGGGTATTGGCTTCGAGATAGCCCGCTGCATGGTGCAGGCGGGGGCCACGGTCATCATCACCGGCCGCCGCGAGGAAGTGCTCAAATCTTCGGCCGCCGAGCTTGGGGTAGGGGTCAGCTACCTAGTAAATGACGTAGCCAATCTGGCCTCGCTCGATAGCTTGGTTGAGGAACTGGAGGCCACTCATGGTCCACTCGATATCCTGGTCAACAACGCTGGTATCAACATGAAAAAGCCCGCGTTAGAGGTGACTGATGAGGACTTTAGCCGCATCATTCATACCAATCTAAACGCCGTATTTGCGCTGACGCGCGCCGCCGCTAAGCGCATGATAGCCCGCCGTAGCGGCTCTATTCTCATGATTTCATCGATGGCTGCCTACTACGGCATTGACCGCGTGGTGGCCTATGCGGCCTCTAAGTCGGCTGTCGAGGGTATGGTGAAGGTCCTAGCCTCTGAATTCTCCGGCCAGGGTGTGCGCGTGAATGCCATCGCGCCCGGCTTTATCGAAACCGAGATGAGCCGCACGGCCATGAACTCGGACCCCGACCGCCGCGACCGCGCTATGCGCCGCACCCCGATGGGCGCTTTTGGCCGACCCTCCGA
>CAZZDR010000012.1:0-4600 GCA_964652535.1 uncultured Hymenobacter sp.
ACCTAGGGGCCGACCAGCTCATCACCCCCGACCAGGTGCGCGGCAAATACGCTACCCTCGAAAGCGCCGTGCTACACCGCAATTGGCCCACGCTGCGCGCTGCCCAGGGCAAGTTTGTGTTCGTGCTCGATGAGCTGGGCGAGAAGCGCGCCACCTACATCCAGGGCCACCCCTCGCTGAAGGGCCGCGTGCTATTTGCCGATGCCGAGCCGGGCACGCCCGAGGCGGCCATCCACATCCTAAATAACGCCAAGAAGGACCTGGCTACTATTAAAGCGCTAGTGCAGAAGGGCTACATCATCCGCACCCGCGCCGACAGCGATACCCAGGAGGCTCGCCGCAACGACAAGAGCAGCTTTGAGGCGGCCATGCAGTCGGGTGCCCAAATCATCAGCACCGACTACTACCGCCCGAGCACGCACTTTAAGTCGGACTACGTCATCAGCTTCCCCGGCGGCAAGTATTTCCGGCCCGGCCCGGTGCTGTAAGTCAGTGGCGTTTCCCTTAGTTTATCCCTCCTTTTAATGCGTTTCGGCAAGCTTTTGCTCTTAGCGGCTGGCTTGGCTAGCCGGCTCCTGGCCGCTGGCCAAACCAGCCCAGACTACACCCGGTACGTGGACCCACTCATTGGCTCGCAGGGGCTGGGCCGGGTTTTTATCGGCCCCACCGCGCCCTTCGGCATGGTGAAGCCCAGCCCCGACTGCACCAGCAGCCCCAACAGCGGCTGGCTGCCCGAGCCCACGCCTGTCACGGGCTTTGCGCAGGTGCATGTGAGCGGCACGGGGGGCGGCCCCAAGTACGGCAACATCCTGCTCATGCCCTTTAGCGGCCCATTGGCCCTAGGTGATAAATCGGCGCACCGCCAGGCCGAGCACGTGGAGCTGGGCTACTACCGCGCCCAGCTTGCAAAACCCGCGATTAAGGTAGAGATTACGGCATCGCCGAAAGTAAGCTTCTACCGCTTGGCCTACCCCCAGGGTCAGCCCAAGGCACTGCAACTCGACGCCGGTTTTTTCCTGGGTGAGCAGCCCGAACCCGACGGCCGCGAAGCCCAGCAGTTCGTGGGTTCGGAGGTCGAAGTAGTGTCGCCGACCGAGGTGCGCGGCTACAGCCGCATCCGCGGCGGCTGGAACAACGGGCGCGCTTACACCGTGTATTTCGCCGCCGTGTTCGACGCGCCAGTGGCCGAGTTTGCCACCTGGAAGGGCCAGCAGTTGCAGCTCGGCCAGAAGCTGCAAGCTGACTCGGGCGAAAAAACCGGGGCCCTGCTGCGCTTTGCCAGCAACACTGGCGATACGTTGAAAGTCAAGGTTGGCATCTCCTTTTTGAGCGCCGCTCGGGCCAGCGAAAACGTGCGGGCCGAAATCCCCGGCTGGAACTTTGCCCAGGTGCTAGGTCAGCTGCGCGGGCGCTGGAATGCGCTGCTGAGCCGCGCCGAGTTGGGCGCCGACACGCCGCTCACGCAGCAAAAGCTTTTCTACACCGGCCTCTACCACACCATGCTTATGCCCGTGGACCGCACCGGCGAGAACCCGCTTTGGAACGGCACCGCGCCGTACTATGACGATTTTTACGCCATCTGGGACACGTATCGCACGTCTAATCCGCTCATTACGCTGCTGGCGCCCCAGCGCGAGGTGGCCATCGTCAACGCGCTGCTCGACATTTATAAGCACGACGGCTACTTGCCCGAGGCCCGCAGCGGCAACGCCAACGGCCGCACCCAGGGAGGCTCCAACGCCGAGGTGCTCATCGCCGATGCCTACGTCAAAAACCTGCCTGGCATCGACTACCGCCTGGGGCTAGAAGCCATGCTGAAGGATGCCACCGTGCCGCCCGGCGGCAACGAGGAGCAGGAAGGCCGCGGCGGCTTGCTCGCCTACCAGCGCCTGGGCTACGTGCCCTACGGTGTAGACCGCGCCGGCAACCGCACCCTCGATTACGCCTACGACGATTACTGCATTGCAGTGGTAGCTAAAGGGCTGGGGCAGCAACCCACCTACGAGCAGTACCACTGCCAGGCCAACAACTGGCAAAACCTGTGGCGCACCGACTACCGCAACCACGGTGCCACGGGCTTCATCATGCCGCGCGATGCAGCTGGCAAGTGGCTCGACACCATCCCGTTTGGCAATTCGGTGCGGCAGCACCCGACCTTTGTGTACACGCCGCTCACCCGCGAAAACCCGTGGTACGTGTGCCACTGGTGCGCCTATTTCTACGAGGCCACGTCCTGGGAATACTCGCTGAGCGTACCGCACCAGGTGCCCGTGCTGATTGCCAAGTCGGGCGGACCAGCGGCCTTCCGGGCGCGGCTCGACACGCTGTTTGAGAAGAAGTACTACAATGTGGCCAATGAGCCGTCGTTTCTCACGCCCAATCTCTACCACTGGCTGGGGCGGCCCGACTTGAGTAGCCAGCGCATCCGCCAGATTATCGCCCAGAGTTATAATACCACGCCCACCGGCCTGCCGGGCAACGACGACTCGGGCGCTATGTCGTCGTGGCTGGCCTTCCAGTTGATGGGCCTCTACCCCAACGCTGGCCAGCCCTACTACCTCCTCAACGCCCCGCTGGTGCGCCAAACTACCCTGCACCTGGAAGGCGGCAAAGACTTCCGCATCACCGCCCGCAACCTCTCGGCTACCAACTGCTACGTAAAGTCGGCCCGCCTCAATGGGCGGCCCTTGCGGCAGGCGTGGCTAACCCACCAAGCACTGGTGCAGGGCGGCGAGCTAGTGTTTGAAATGACCGCGCAGCCCGGCGACTGGGGCACACGGGTGTTGCCGCCTGTTGCCGAATAACCTTATGAGTAGTATGCTAAGAACGTTTTTGCTGCTGTCGCTCGCTGCCCTAGGTAGCGCCGCGGCCCGTGCCCAGGACCCAAAGCCTACTGTAGGGGTAGGCACCACCTTTAACTATATGTTTGAGTTGCACGGCCAGCATGCGCCCTTCGAGCTAACCATTGCCAGCGCCACCGATACGCTGAAGCTGAAGTGGCGCATTCGCAACTTGGCGGGCGGCGTGTACGCTGTATCGCCCGCGGCCTGGCAGCAGGGCACCGCGCTGCACGTGGCCCAGCCGTTGCCCGGCCAGCCGGTGCGCCTACCCGATAATCAGACGTTTATGCTGCTCTCAAAAAGCGCCTACGCCACGCTGCTCGCCCAGCACCACTTTGAGTATAATAACACGGTGTATGACCTGCGCGACGATACTGCCGCGCACCCACTGCTGCTCGGCGGCCAGCCGCTCGATGTGCTGCACGTGGTAGCCCAGGGCGACGCCACCGAACTCTGGATACTGCGCAACGACAAGTTTCCCATCATCTGCCAAATGACTCATAGTCCACTAGGGGTCAATTACGTACTTACCAACCTTAACTAATATAACACCTAGGGCTAGGGAGCTTGATCAGACAGCCCATACGCAGCGGGCCGACTAAGTAGCGCCGCGCCAGTGTCGAGCCGGTGTCGAATTGGCGAAGCCATCGGCCCGGTTTGGCCCGGCTGGCAGCGTTTTTTCAAGCCCACCCTGACTCGGCACCGCTAGGTGCATAGGGCACTGAACACCAGCTAACGCTTTCTGCTTGGCTAGCCTTGTACTTTTGAGTGTTCGCCTTCTTCTTGCCCGTGACCGCTACGCTGCTTGCCGAAATTCAGCTTCCTCGCCTACCCTCCGCTTCGGGGGTAGAAATTATTGGCCCGACCGCCTACCTCGTCAGTGATGATGCGCCGCTGCTGTACCTGCTCGACGCGGCCACGCTGGCCCCGGTGGCCGAGGTAGCGCTGTTTGCCAGCACTGAATTTGGGACCGGGCGGATTCCGAAAGCCAGTAAGCCTGACCTGGAAAGTATGGTGGCTGTGGCCGCCCCCAGGGGGGGTAGGGGCCTGCTGCTCTGCGGCTCGGGGTCGCTGCCGTCGCGCGAAACGGGCTACTTTGTGAGCCTACCCACGCCCACAGCCTCGCCCGAAGGCGCCGCTCCCCGCGCTGTGCAACGGGTAGACCTGCGCCCTATCTATGCTCAGCTGCGGGCGCAGCTGCCCACCGGCGCGGCGCTCAACCTCGAAGCGGCAGCGGCCACGCCAACTGGGTTGCTGCTCTTTCAGCGGCCAGTGGGGGGCGGGCCAGCCCTCGTTTTTGAGCTGCCGCTGGCCGCGACGCTGGCGCATTTGTTCCAGCCGCACTTGCCCGCTCCTGCTTCGCTGCGGGTGCACTCGTTTGCGCTGCCGCAGCTTGGGGGCTACCTGGCGGGCTTTTCCGGAGCCACCTTGGTAGAGGGGCAGCTGCTGGTTACGGCCTCGGTCGAGGCTACTACCGATGCCGTGGCCGATGGCGCCACGCTGGGTTCTTTTGTGGGGCACCTGGACTTGGAGGCCCAAACCGCCACGTTTGCGCGCCTCACCTGGGCCGATGGCCGCGCCTACCTAGGCAAGGTGGAGGGGCTGGCCGTGCGCCGCACGCTAGGCCTCCGCCAGTGGGAGCTGCTGCTGGTGACCGATGATGACCGTGGCGGCAGCACCGCGCTCATTGCCGAGTTCCGGCTGACATAAGCAATTCAATAAGAGGGGTAGTAACGAACAGTTTTGGTGGCGACTGCGGG
>CAZZDR010000012.1:4700-16359 GCA_964652535.1 uncultured Hymenobacter sp.
GCGGCTGGTTGTGCGCCTACGTCAGCTTATCGGCGCGGCTCCGAACCGGAATTTGCGGCCACCTTTGCGGCCCATTACCCAAGCCCTACCCCCCGGATGAACGCCACGGAACAAGCAGAAAGAGCCTATCTGGAAGAAATAAAGGAGCGGCTCGCGCTGGCCATCCGGCGCGGCGACGACGCCGTGAAGCAGTTTTCCAGCGAGCTGCGGCAGAAAAAAGAGTACATCCACGAGCACCAGTCGAGCATGGACGATGCGGATATGGTGGCCGCCGACCAGTCTATCAACCGCATGGCCTTCACGGGCGAAGCCGCCGTGGCCCGCAAGCGCAAGCTGCTCAAGCTGAGCCAGTCGCCCTACTTCGGGCGGCTCGATTTTACCCCGCAGGGCCGGGAGAAGTCGCCGGTTTACATCGGTGTGTATTCCTTTCTGGACGAGCAGCAGCGGCAAAATTTGATTTACGATTGGCGGGCGCCTATCTCGTCCTTGTTCTACGACTACGAGCTGGGCGAGGCCTCCTACCCCACGCCTACCGGCACGATGCAGGGCACCATCGACCTCAAGCGGCAGTACAAGATTCGCGACGGGCAGCTGGAGTTTATGCTCGAAAACGACGTGAACATTCACGACGATGTGCTACAACGCGAGCTGGCCAAGTCCTCCGACGATAAGATGAAAAACATCGTCGCCACCATTCAGCGCGACCAGAATGCGGTGATTCGCAACGAAACCGCGTCGGTGATGGTCATTCAGGGCGTGGCAGGCTCGGGCAAAACGTCGATTGCCCTGCACCGGATTGCGTTCTTGCTGTATCGCTACCGCGAAACGATTACGGCCAAGGACGTGCTCATTATCTCGCCCAACAAGGTCTTTGCCGACTACATCTCCAACGTCTTGCCCGAGCTCGGCGAGGAGCACATTCCGGAGCTGGGCATGGAAGAACTGGCGGCCGATTTGCTCGAATACAAGTACCCGTTTCAGACCTTTTTCGAGCAGGTATCGGCGCTGCTAGAGCACCCCGACCCCAGGTTTGTCGAGCGCATCCGGTTTAAGTCGTCGGGCGATTTTCTGAGCCAGCTGAACAAGTACCTGCTGCACGTAGAAAACAACTACTTCACGGGTAGCGAGTTGCGGCTAGGGCGGCTCCTGGTGCCGCTGCCGTTTATCCTGGGCCGATTCAAGGCCTACCACCGGGTGCCAATGCTAAAACGCTTTCCGCTGGTGGCCCAGGATGTGCGCACCTACGTGCGCGACGCCACCCAGCGTAAGCTGACTGGACAGGAAAAATCCATCATTGGTGAGGCCATTCCGCGCATGTTCAAGTTTACGCAGGTGTTGGATTTCTACCGCGATTTTTACCGCTGGCTGGGCCGGCCCGAGCTCTGCCGCGTCGAGCCGGCCCAGCGCCTGGAGTACGCAGATGTTTTCCCCCTCATCTACCTGCGCTTGCGGCTGGAAGGCCTCAGCGCCTACGAGCACGTGAAGCACCTGGTAATCGACGAGATGCAGGACTACACGCCCGTGCACTACGCTGTGCTGGCTCGCCTGTTTACCTGCCGCAAGACCATTTTGGGCGATGTCAACCAGACGGTAAACCCTTACAGCGCCTCGTCAGCCGAAACTATTGAGCGCGTTTTTCCGCAGGCCGAGGTTGTGAAGCTGCACCGCAGCTACCGCTCTACCCTCGAAATCACGGCCTTCGCGCAGCGCATCACGCCCAACCCCGACCTGCTACCCCTCGAACGGCACGGCCGTGAGCCCTTGGTTTTGCGCTTCGACAACCCGGCTGAGGAGCTGCTGGCCATCCAGGAGTTGGTCGCGGCTTTTCAAGGCGGCGGGAGCCAGGCGCTGGGCATCATCTGCAAAACGCTGCGGCAGGCGGCACAGGTGCACCAGGCGCTGCCAGGGCCCGGCGTGCAGCTGCTCACGGCCGAGTCTACGACCTTCAAGGAAGGCGTCGTCGTCACCACGGCTTACTTGGCGAAAGGGCTCGAATTTGATGAGGTCATCGTGCCCTTCGCCTCAGCTGCTACCTATAAAACGGAGGTAGACAAGGGCATGCTCTACGTGGCGTGCACCCGGGCCATGCACCAGCTCACGCTGACGCATACCGGAGCACTCACCGCTTTTTTGTCGGTCTAGAGCGCCGGGGGCGGGGTAGGCTTTCAAGAATCACCTACCCCCAAAGCAGTGGCAAGCCGCCCCATTTGGTTACCAAAATCCATTATGTCAGTAGCTTATAACCAACACCCCGCACATTCAGTATCTGCACATTGGGGTCGTGGCGCAGGTAGCGGCGCAGGCGGGTGATGAAGACATCGAGGCTGCGGCCGTTGAAAAAGCTGTCGTCGCCCCACAGCGCGCGCAGCACGGCCGTGCGCGTCAGCACCTGCGTGTGCTGGTCTAGCAGGCACTTGAGCAACTCAGCCTCGCGGTGCGTGAGCTGCGCATCGGGTTGGCTGCCATCGGCCAGGCGCAGGCGCTGCTGCGGGTAGTCGAAGCGATAGCGCCCGATAGCTAGCGGCCCCGCCGCTGGGGGCGGCACCAGGGCGGGTACCCGCCCCAGCAGCGCCCGGATGCGCACCACCAGCTCATCCAGGCTGAACGGCTTACGCACGTAGTCGTTGCCACCCAGCTCGAAACCTAGCACTGCATCGGCTGGCTGCGCGCGCGCCGTCAGAAACAGGATGGGCACCGTGGCATTGACGCGCCGAATGCGGCGGGCCAGCTCAAAGCCATCGCACACAGGAAGCATCACGTCGGCCACCACTAGGTCGGGGCTCAGCTGCTGAAAAAGCTGCCAGCCTACCCCCCCATCGGGTGCATGGTGCACGGCAAATCCCCTGGTTTCCAGGCTATCCTGCACGATGCGGGCTAGGGAGAGCTCGTCTTCCACGAGCAGCAGCGTGGGCAAGGCTACGGGCTGACTATTCATGATGCAGTGCCAATGGCAGCCAGATGCTAAACTCGCTGCCGCGGCCTACCTCGCTGCGCAAACTGATGCGGCCGCCGTGCCCAGCCACCACTTGGCGGGCGTAGTACAAGCCCAGCCCAAACCCCTTGACGGGGTGCAAGTTGCCAGTCGGCACCCGGAAGAACTGGTCGAACACCGCCGCTTGGTAGCCGGGCGCGATGCCAAACCCATCGTCGGCCACCGTGAGCTGCCAGCCCCCCGCCTGCTGCTGCCCGCGAATGCGGATACGTACGCGCTCGCCGGAGTACTTAAGCGCATTGTCGAGCAGGTTGTTGAGCACACCGGCCAGGTGCAAGCGGTCGAGGAGCAGGGGCTCGGTGGCAGCTATGGCCACGTCAAAGTCTACGGGTTTAGAGGCTTGCAGCTCGTGGCGGCTTACCTGCTCCGCCACCAGGTCGGCGAGCTGCACCGGCTCGGGGTGCAGGGTCAGGATGCGACCTTGGTGCTCCTCTACGGCAATGTGCAGCACTTTTTCAATCAGGTCGGAAAGGCGCGTCAATTCCTGGCGGGCAATGCTCAGGTAAGTATCCGTCCGGTGCGGGTCGCGCAGCGCCCCAAAGTTTTGCAACGCCTCTACCGCGGCCGACACCGTAGCCAGCGGCGTTTTTAGCTCGTGGGTCATGTTGTTGATGAAGTCATTTTTAACTTCCGACAGCTTTTTTTGTCGCAGTATTGTACTCAGCATCAGGGCCAAGCAGCTCGTGGTAAGTACTAGCAACGCCAGCGAACCAAGCAGGCTACCCGCCATGCCCCGCAGCACATGGGCCATAGGGGGCCGAAATGAGGCCACCACCGCGGGCCCTTGCACCGGGTTGAGCGGCACGGCCCGAGTATGCAGCAAGAAGCCCGCTCGTATGGCCGCCGCAGGCACCTCACTGGCCCCCAGCGTATCGAGCCGAAACGGCTGCTCGGCCTGGCGCTGGCGCAGCTCGGCGCGGTAAGCGCGGGCTAGTTGGGCCAGGTTCACGGGCCGCTCGCGGTACCAGTTGCTGATCACAAAGCGCGATAGCTGCCGCGCCAGCGAGTCGGTGTGCGCGGCGCGGGCCTGCTCGGTTGGCAGAGGCTTGACGCGCGGGCGGGCACCAGCAGGTGCCCGCAGCCGGAGTACCGTGGGCGTACCCAACGCGCGGCGGGCGTTTTGCGTCGAAGCCGGCACGGTATCGAGGCGCTCGATTTGCCAGCGTCGGGGCTGGCCGGGCGCGGCGTAGTCGTTGAACTTGATGTCGAATACCTTCTTGGCGCGGCCGAGCTGCTGGCGCTGCACCACGGCTTCCAGTGCCTCGCGGGTGGCGCGGGCAAACTGCGCCTGGCCCAGCCGGTAGCTGCCATAAAGCCAGTAGCCCTGAAAGCCGTAGCTACCGAGCAAACACAAGGCTAGCAAGCCAAAAATAAAGCGCAGGCGGCGTTTCATGGGGTAATAAAAGTGACCCGAAAGTACAGCCGGCCGCGGGCACAAAAAGTGTCCTTAACAATCATTAACAAAGAATAACAGTGCTTTACACGGGGGGCTTCGTCCTTTGCAGCGTCGCTTTTACCCCCGTTTTCTCATGTCTAATTTTCTCTGGCTAGCCTTGGCCGGCACCCTCGCCGGCAGCCTCCCTACCCCCCTGGCCACCGCCCAAACTACCGCTCCCACTGCCGGGCGCCTGCGCTACGAAACCACCCAGCGCGTGGATAAGGACCGGGTAAAAATTACCATGCTTGACCCCAACGGCCAGGAGATCAAGACCGATGGGCCCGGCTCGACCGTGGAGCTGCCCAGCTCGATGAGCGCGGTACGCACCTTGGTATTTAGCGGCCACTACGCCATGGAAGAGCAGCCACAGCATATGCAACTGGCGGGTGGCAACATCAACATGCTACCCAGCAAGAACCCGGTGGCCACCACCCGCACCACGGCGGCGGTAGACACCGAGGCGCAGTATTTCGACTTCGTTGCTGGTACCGTCACAACGGTAGCTACTATCGGTGGCAGCGTCTATGCCTTGCCACCGCACGCTGCGCCTACCCCCCCTACCGGTTGGCAAGATTTGCCCCAGACCAAGAAGATAGCTGGCTACCTCTGCCACAAGGCCACGGTTCCTTTTAGGAGAGAAACCTACACGCTGTGGGTCACGACCGAGCTACCCTTCACCTACTCCCCGGTGCGCGAGCTAACGCCCGTGCGGGGCGTGGTGCTGGCCCTTAGCAGCGACCAAGAAGAGTACCTCGCCACCAAGCTCACCGCCGAGCCCGTGGCCGAAGCAGCCGTGCGCCCCAGCCCCCAGGCCCAGCCTATTACCGAAGCGGCGCTGCACGAGCTGCGGGCCAAGGCCCAAGCTGATAAGCGCCAGCAGGTGCTAGAGCAATTTGCCAGCCCGGCCACTCACTAACCGATGGGCAAACTCATGTTTGGGGCCTGGCTGGTGCTGCTGTGCGGGGCCAGCCGGGCCACCTATGCCCAGGGCAAACCCTCGGCCGCGGCGGCGGGGCACAGCGTCGTGCAAGGGCTAGTGCTCGATGCGGTCTTGGGGCAGCCCCTGCGCGAGGCGTCGGTGTCGCTGCTGCAAGCCCGCGATTCGAGCTACGTCACCTTTTCGCTCACCGATGGCAGTGGGCACTACGCCCTGCGCGGAATACGGCCGGGACGTTACTTACTATTGATTAATAACTTAGGTTATAAATCTTTACAGCAGCCGGTGGAAGTGCTGGCTACCCAGGCTGCCGTAGAGGTGCCTTCACTGCGGCTGCTCGCCGAGAGCCAGCAGCTGGGTGAAGTAGTCGTAACGCACGAACAGGCCCCCGTGAGCATCAGCGGTGATACCGTAGCCTTCAGCGCCCGCGCTTTCAAAACCCAGCCCAACGCCCCGGTCGAGCAGCTGCTGAAAAAACTACCGGGCTTAGCCGTCGACCGCGACGGCACCATCCGCTCGCAGGGCCAAGCGGTGAAAATGCTCGTCGATGGCAAGCCCTTTTTTGGCGGCGACCCCAAAATGGCCAGCCGCAACCTGCCCGCCGACATTATCGACAAGGTGCAGGTATATGACCAGCAGAATGACCAGGCTACCTTCTCGGGCATTGACAGCGGCGAGCGGCAGCGCACCGTGAACCTGGTAACCCGCCGCGATAAGCGCAGGGGTTACTTCGGCACCGAGCAAGCTGGCACCGGAACCAACGGCCGCTACCAGGCCCGCCTGGGCCTCAACCGCTTCGACAACGGCCGGCAGCTATCTGCCCTGGCCCAAGCTGATAATGCCAATAACCAGGGCTTTACCGACGATGGCAACCCAGCAGCCGGTAGCGGCAACCCTAGTGGCAACGCGGGCAGCCTCAACAGTGGCAGCGGGGGCCTGGCCCTGGAGGCCCCAGGGGGCCTGCGCAACGCAGGCAGCGCCCAACAGGTGCCCAACAGCGCCGCCACTGGCCTTACCGAGGCGGCGTTGGGCGGCCTCAACTACCGCGATGCCTGGGGCAAGCGCCTGGAAGTTGCCAGCAGTTACTTGGCTACCCGCGCCACCACGCTCAACGAGCAAGCTGTGCACCGTCAGAACTTTACCGACGCTGCTAGTGCCGCTGTGCCGCTCACCGATGGCTTGGCAACCAGCCGCCTACATACCAGCAGCCAGCGCGCTACCCTACGGCTCGACTACCAGCTCGACTCGCTTACGAGCTTGCGCCTTACCCCCGCTTTCACCTACCAAACGGGGAGCCAACTGCGCACCGCCATGCAGCAAACCAGCCTCGGCAGCGGCCTGCTCAACCAAAGCAGTAGCCGCTACGAGGCCCTGTCCCACAGCCTTACTGGTGGCGGCAATGCGCTGCTGATGCGCAAATTTCGGAGGGTAGGGCGCACGCTATCAGCTAATCTCAACTTAAACTTGGCCGAGCAAGCTGGGGTAGCATTCAATCAGGCAGCTACCACTTACCTAACGACTGGCCCCACTACCACGCAACTGCTTGACCAGCAACTCGACCAGCACACGCCCCGGCAAAGCGCCATTGTCAACCTTGCTTATACCGAGCCGTTTTCCTTGCGCCACCAGCTCGAAACGCACTATAGCTACACCAATGCGCCCAGCCAGGCCAGCCGCCTCACCACCGACTATGATGCCGGCACTGGGCAATACGACCGCTATAATACCTTGTTGAGCAATGCGTTCAGTAGCCGCTACAACGCGCAACAGGTGGGGCTTACGTGGCAAACGCGCCGCCTGCGCTACACCTACAGCCTGGGCCTCGATGCCCAGCAGGCAGCCCTGCGCCTCGACAACCAGACTGCCGCCGTCGGCCTGCGCCGTACGTATGCTAGCCTGCTACCAGCGGCCACCTTCAGCTACACCGGTTCGGGCAGCCGCACGCTACGCCTTACCTACCGCACCGCGCTCACAGCTCCCGCGGCCAGCCAGCTTCAGCCGGTGCCCGACAACAGCAACCCGCTCAGCATCAGCCTCGGCAATCCAGATTTGCGCCCCGAGTATGCGCATAGTCTTCTGGCTACCTACAACCACTTCGACCCGGCCCGGGGACGGAGCGTGATGGCGCTGTGGAGCAGTAGCGCAGTGCAGCATCGCCTGGTAGCAGCCAGCACCTTCGATGCGGCGGGGGTGCGCACGACCCGGCCAATCAATGCCAATGGCTTTTTTCAGGCTACCGGTTTTGTGGCGCTGGGCCAACGCCTACCCACCCACCAGCTCAACCTAAATGCCAGCACTACGGGCAGCTTCACGCGCAGCCCAAGCTTCATCAACGACCAGCCCAACGTGGCTCACACCTGGAGCCTGGGCCAAACCCTCAGCGCCAACTCGACTTACAACGAGCATCTAGAAATCGACTTACAGGCCAATCTCATGTACCAGCAGGCCACGTATTCGCTCGCTACAACTGCGCAAAGGGCCTACTTTACGCAGACTATCAGTGGCGACGTATACTGGCGCCTACCGGGCCGCTGGGTGCTCACATCCGAGGCCTATTTTACTAATACTACCGGTTTAGCCGCAGGCTACAATCAGCAGGCACTGCTTTGGAATGCGGGCCTGGCCTACCAGCTTTTTGCTAATAGGCAGGCCGAAGTGAAGCTCTACGCTTTCGACCTACTAAACCAGAACCGCAGCGTGGTGCGCAACGCTACAGACACCTACCTGGAAGATGTGCGTAGCCGCGTGTTATCACGCTATGTCTTGCTTAGCTTCTCTTATCAGCTACGTCATTTTGGGCAATAGTTACAGAACGACATCCCAACTCAAAAGCAGCTTTTGCGCTCGTATGAAACCCCTACGCAACTGCCTGCACTGGGGGCTACCTTGGGTAAGAAGCTGCGCTACTCCCGCCTCGCGGATGCGCTATGTGGCGCAGGCACACTACCCTAGAGAGGGGGTAGCAACTGCTTGCCAACGGCCTGCCGCCTTACGGCAGGTATTTAGCGACGAGCGCGCAGTCAGCGGCCGCCGCCGTACTTTGCCGCCGGCGGACGCACAATGCTGTGCTTGTCATTTGCCGCCGTTACTTCTCTTCCCATGACCACGCCTACTGCTCCCAACCTCTTCGTGCACCACGTCTTGTTCTACACCCCTGCCACGGCAAGCGCTGCGGACCAGGCCAAACTCCTGGAAGGCTTGCAGAAGCTACGGGGCATCCCGGACATTGCGCTGGCACACATCGGCACCCCAGCCGCCACCGACCGCGCCGTTATCGACCGGAGCTACACGTACTCGTGGTTGTGCTTCTTCGAAAGTGCTGCCGCAGAGTTAAGCTACCAGCAACACCCCATTCACGACGAGTTTCGGCTCAACTATGCCCGTTACTGGGAGAAAGTCGTGATTTACGACGCAGTAGGGCCGACGCACTAAGGCAAGCCCGCCCCGACGCATTGGCGCCGGCCGCTACCCCCCTACTGCACTGAACAACGGCTGAGGCTGCTAGTCAGAAATTTATCCCCCACAGGGGGGGGTAGGCGCTCAATATAATGAGCGCAGCTACCACGTAGTAGCACTGCCCACTGAAGAGTAACGCCCTAGCTACTAGCTTACTGGCATTCGTCGGCCAGCCCAGGGTGGTGGAGCGGCCGGGGCCCCAGGGGCCAGCGAAACTTGCGTTCGGCTTCCGTGATGGGCACCTCGTTGATGCTCGCCTCGCGCCGCTGCATAAGACCCTGCGCGTCAAATTCCCATTGCTCGTTGCCGTAGGCCCGAAACCAGTGGCCCGCTTCGTTGTGGTATTCATACTGGAAGCGGACCGCCAGGCGGTTCTCATAAAAGCCCCACACTTCCTTCACGAGCCGGTACTCGTGCTCTACCCCCCACTTGCGGGTGAGAAAAGCGACGATGGCCGCCCGGCCACACAAAAACAGGTCGCGATTACGCCACTGGCTAGCCTCGGTGTAGGCCAACGCGACGCGCTCGGGGTTGCGCGAATTCCAGGCATCTTCGGCCAAGCGCGCTTTCTGGCGGGCCGTTTCGAGCGTAAAGGGAGGGAGCGGGGGGCGCAATTCGGGTGGCATGCAAGGGATGAAAGAAGCACTTACCTATAGCACGCATGCGCATCGGCAGGCGCTTCAACGGTAGGTAGCACATGAGGGGGTATGGGTAGTAAGCGAGTTCGGCCAGAAAGGTTAAGAACGCATGTGCCGCTCGAAGGCAAGTAACTGCCGCTTGCTGGCACGCCTGGGTTGCTGCGCACGGAGCACGCATAGGCTCCGCTTTCTTCAAAGTAGGCTACCCAATGCTGCCACTACCTGGCCACCGTTTTTGCCAAATGGCAACTGCGGCCCCTGCTTTGCCCGCGTACTTTGCCTCATGGAAGAACTCTTCACATACCTCTTGCAATTTGGGTCGCTCAACCAGCGCCAACAAGACCTGATTGCGAGCAAAACCACTACTTTGCTGCTGCCCAAAGACGCGTATTTTTTGGAAGCTGGGCAGGTGGCCCGGCACGTAGGCTTTATGCTGGAAGGCGTACTGCGAATTTGCTACTACAACAATAAGGGCGACGAAATTACCCGCAACTTTGTCGATGAGCACCACTTGGTGGCCGACCTGCGCGGGCTCGAATACGGCCTGGCTTCGCCGGAGTATGTGCAGGCCGTGACCGATTGCCGGCTTCTCCTTTTTTCTAAGCGCGATTGGGACGAGCTCGCCCACACCATCGTGGGCTGGAGCGACATGGTGCACAAGATGACGTCGCGGCACTTGATGGACAAGCTGGCGCGCATCAGCCCCATGGTGGCCCAGGATGCTACCACCCGCTACCTAGAATTTTTTGAGAACTACCCGCGGCTGGCCGGCCGCATTCCCCTCTCCTACCTGGCCTCCTTTCTGGGCATCACGCAGTCTTCGCTGAGCCGCATTCGCAAAAACATTCGCTAACGCGCTTTTTGCCAAATGGCAAGTGCTGGCCTTTTTAGCCAGGGGACCTTTGTGGGGTACTTAAGTGCTCCTCCCATGAAAACCGTCCTGATAACCGGTGCCAACAAAGGCATTGGTTTTGAAACCGCTCGCCAACTCGCCCAGCAGGGCTACCACGTGTACCTGGGCAGCCGCGACCTGGCCAACGGCCAGCAAGCCGTCGCCCAGCTTCAAGCCGAAGGGCTTTTGGCAGTAGAAGCCATCCAGCTAGACGTCACCAGTGCCGACTCGGTGCAAGCGGCCCGCGCCGAAATCGGCCGCAAAACGGAGGTCCTCGACGCCCTCATCAACAACGCGGCCATTACCGGCGGCATGCCGCAAGCGGCCCTCGGGGCCGAGGTCGCCGTGTTTCAGCAAGTATTTGCTACCAACGTGTTTGGGGTAGTGCAGGTCACGCAGGCATTCATCGACCTGTTGCGCCGCGCGCCGCAGCCCCGCATCGTCAACGTAGGCTCTAGCGGCGCATCGCTGACGTTGAGCAGCGACCCGACCTGGAAATACTTTCACCACAAAGGAGCTGTGTATCCGGCCTCCAAAGCGGCGCTGCACATGTACACCATTGTGCTGGCCTACGAGCTGCGTGATACCAATTTTAAGGTAAATGCCGTGGACCCAGGCTTCACGGCCACCGACCTCAACCACCACCGCGGCACCGGCACCGTGGCAGATGCCGCCACCCGCCTGGTGAAATACGTGCTGGTGGGCGACGACGGCCCCTCGGGCAAATTTATCAGCGAGGAAAACACGCCCGTCACGGGTAAAATCCCTTGGTAAGTACCCGCAGGCTTTACCAGCTCATTTGCCGGCACGGGTGGGGGTAGGCGGGCACGCACACGCCGAACTTTTAGTAAAGTTCTATCAAACAATATATAAATATAAAGTCAGTACAGTTTTCTGCATACGGCGATGCCGATGTGTTGCAGCTAGTAGACGTGCCTAGGCCCCGGCCGGGAGCCGGTGAGGTGCTGCTTGAAGTAGCGGCAGCTGGGGTAAACTACGCCGACATTTGGCAGCGGAAAGGCAGCAATCCGACGCCGCTGGCGCTGCCCTACGTGCCGGGCTATGAGGTAGCGGGTACCATAGCGGCCTTGGGCGACGGGGTAGCCACCGTGCAGGTGGGCCAGCGGGTAATGGCCATGCTGCCTAGCGGCGGCTACGCCGCATACGTGGTGGCGCCGGCCGCGCAGGTAATTCCGCTGCCCGCAGAGCTGGGGTATGCCGAAGCCACGGCCCTACTAGCCCAAGGCCCAACGGCCGTGGGCCTGCTCAACACCGGAGCCTACGCGTCGGTGCTCGTGCTGGCGGC
>CAZZDR010000012.1:16459-28302 GCA_964652535.1 uncultured Hymenobacter sp.
CAGCAAATGGTCCGGGGCTACACGGTTTTTGCCGAGTTGGCAAAGTTTGGGGCGTATATGGAGGAGCTGTTGGGCTACTTCCGGGCCGGCAAACTGCTCCTTCCCGTTCAGGCCTACCCCATTGCGGCGGTTCAAACCGCGCAGCGCGACCTCGAATCGCGCCAGACACAAGGTAAAGTCGTGCTGCTCTTTTGAGGAGCTGCCACCACAAAGCCTGCACCAAGGGGCGAGCTGCTGCCAGGGTCTTAGATGGGGCCGAAATCAGGCGAATGCCCGGGTCAAGGAGCGCTACGAGCGCGGGGCATGTAGGCTAGAAACGCTTGTGCCCTACCCCCCTTCTCAGTGCTAAAAAGCTACCCCAGCGCCTTGTGTTTGGAGCAGAGAACTACAGCAAATTAGTGCTTATCAGTACCAATAGACACTACTGGCTTCAAGCCAAAAGGGAACGCTGGCAGGTTGTCGTCAAACAACCGGCGCCGTTTAGCAACTTAGTATAAGTGCTGCCTCTGCCCCTGGTTAACCATCTATTTACCCCTCTTACTAGCTTTCCGGCATCCCCTAGCTAGTAGAGGAGCGTAACCACTTTCGTCCAGCAGTTGTTATAAGGCTTATTAAGCCCGCAAGCAAGAGAGATGGACCACGCCATGGAAAGTGAAATAACGGAATTTACCACGCTAGTTCAGCAGCACGGCGTGCATGCCGCCTTGGCCTACTTAAACCGCCGGACCCCGCACCGCTACACGGGCCTGTTTCGCTTCGAGGGAGATATGCTGCGTAATGAGGCCTTGGTAGACGGCAACCAGCCGCTGGTGCAGCAGGGCGACGACACGCCCCTGGCGGCTACGTTTTGCGCCTTGGTCGGCCGCCAGCAAGAGCCGCTCGAAATCTTGGATGCGGCCACCGACCCCGCGTTTCGCGGCCTCGTAGATACGCCAGTTATGTCGTACTGTGGCGTGCTCATTCGCGATGCGCAAGGCCAACCCTATGGTACGCTGTGCCACTACGATATGCAGCGCTGCCAAGAGCGCACGACCGACCAGCCCCTGCTGGCCGCAGCGGGCGCGCTGCTCTACCAGCAGCAAGCAGCCCCTACCCCCCGTGCCACTGCCTAAAACGCGCAGCTTATTTTGAGCTGCTGACGGGCGTTACGGAGAAGTCTTCAAACTCGACGGGGAAGCCTTTCCCATCGGGCGCGGCACACATCAGGCCGATTTTCACCTTTCTGCCGGGCGCGGGCGGGAAGTAGGCCAGGCGCAGCATCTTGAAATCTTTGTTATCGAAGGAGTACTTCACTTCTACGTAGTCCCCTTTTCGCAGCAAGGTTAGCCACACGGCCGGCGGGCTGTCTTGCCGCGGCACCACCGACCAGTCCGACACTTCGCGCGTGACGACGGCGCTCACGTTTTGCACGCCCTTCACGTACTCGATACCGGTTTTAATCCAGTTCTTTTCGTCGAGCCGAATCATTAGGCCGGCTTGGTCATACAGCTCGTGGTAGTGCCCCACTACCTTGACCTTAGCCAGAAAGTCGCCCTGTTGCTCCTGAAACAAAAAGTGCCCATTGTCCCGGATGAAGCCGTAGTGCGTCACGCGCCAAAAGTCGGTGCCACCCTCTACTTGCACCCGCAACTGGGTTGGCGTGGCCGATACCTGTTTGGGCTTGTGCAGCCACTGCATAGCGGTAAAAGATTGGGCCATGGTAGGGGAGCTAACTAGCCCGAGGGCCGCCAGCAAGGCGAACGTCTTCATAAAGGACAAAGGTAAGAGGCTGCGGTGGGGCTCGGGCTGTGCCTACCCCAGCATATTGCGCAACAATACAGCGGCGCTGGGCAAGCTGTGGGCAGCGAGCGTAAAAGGCCCGCCCCCATACCCTTCAGCAAAATTGCACTAAGCCAGCCGGCGCGGCGGCGGCACCCGCAGCGCGCCAGGCCACTTAGAGGCCATCTACCCAAACGCCATTGTGCCGCAGCGCAAGCGTAGCATGGCTACTTTTTCCAGCAAGACCTTGATCACAAAGGAAATTCAGCAATTCTCACACATGCACATCGTGCCGAAGCTTGCCACACAGCTTCCTCCACCGCGCCGGCACTGCCAGGGCAACGGCCACGTGCAGGCAAGCAAGAAAGAGTTGTTTTTGACTTTTTTGAAGATGAAAGAAATAGGCAGCCAGCTCCTCTTTATTGGGGCAACGACTGGCTGATTCTCTTGCTGTAGGCTAGGGGTAGGGTGCGGGTCTGACGAGTCTTCTTACCGGTTTTTGCATTTTATTCCTGCGGCAGATGCAGTTAGCCTCACGGCGGGCGTGTATTTTCACGCGCTATATCTGTGCAGCCATGCCCACCGTTCCTCCGTTTCAAGCCTTCGACTTGTTTCCCGCCGAATCGCTGCTCGCCACGGTGTTCGACCTGTCACCTAGTGGGTTGGTGCTCTGTACGCCCGTGTATGACGAGGCGGGTGCCCTAGTGGATATGGCCCTGGCCTACCTCAACCCCACTGCCCAACGCTGGCTGCACCTGCCGGCCGAGCCAGCGGTCACTTTCACGCAGCAGTTTGCCAGCAGCCGCACCGATGGCAGCTGGGAAGTCCTGCGCGACGCTTTTTCCTCGCTCAAGCCGGGCAGTTTTCAAGGCACCTACCCCGTTGGCGGCACACAACGGCTCGTGCAGGTCGAGAGCCAGCGGGTGAGCGGCGGGCTGTTGCTCAGCCTCACCGAGGTAGGCGCTGCGCCGGGCGTGGCTACCCCAGCCACGGAGCCAACTAGTAGCCTGGCCGAGCGCAGCCAGCAGCTAGAGCGCTTCGACGCGGTACTAGGCGGCTTGCAAGAGTTTGTGTATCTCTTCGACCTCGACGGACGCTTCCGCTACGTGAACCAGCCTTTGCTGGACTTGTGGGGGCTGACGCTAGAGCAGGTCACCGGCAAAAACTTCTTTGACCTGGACTACCCGGCACCGCTAGCCACGCAGTTGCAGGCCGAAATTGAGCAGGCGGCCACTACCCGGCAGCCGGTAGCTGGCGAAACGGCCTACACCAGCCCCACCGGCGAAAAGGGCGAATACGACTATACTTTTGTGCCCCTATTTAGCGCCGACGGGGTAGTAGAAGCCGTGGCCGGCCGCACCCAGTCCGTGACCGAGCGCCGGCGGGCGGAAGCCGCCCTGCGCACCAGCGAAGCAAAGTATCGCACGCTCTTCGAAACCATGGACGAAGGCTTTTGCTTGATTGAAGTACTCTTCGACGAGCAGCAGCGGCCCTACAACTACCGCTTTATAGAAGTAAACCCGGCCTTTGAGCAGCAAACAGGCCTCGTGAATGCCACTGGGCGCACCATCGTGGAGCTGGCCCCCCAGCTCGAGCAGCACTGGTTTGATATTTACGGCGACATCGTGCTAACGGGCAAGCCCGTGCGCTTTGAGCAGCGGGCCGAGCCCCTGCATCGCTGGTTCGACGCCTACGCCTTTCGGGTAGGCGAGCCCGGCCAGTACCGGGTGGCGGTCTTGTTCAACGACATCTCGCTGCGCCGCCAGGCCGAAGAAGCCCTGCGGCGCAGCGAGCAGCAGCACGCATTTCTGCTCCAGCTCAGCGACCGGCTGCGCCCCCTGGCCGACGCGGCCGACATACAGTACCAGGCGGCTTGTGCGCTGGGGCAGTACCTGGGCGCCAGCCGCGTGGGCTACGCCGAAGACCAGGCCGACGAGCACCTCATCGTTACCCGCAACTACACTCGCAGTGGCGTGCCCAGCATCGAAGGCCGCTACCACTGCGACGACTACGACGCCGAACTACGGCGCGCCTTGCAGGAGGGCCAAACGGTGGTGCGCCCCGACATTGCCCACGACCCGACGCTTACCAACGAGGAAAAAGCCGCCCACGCCGCGCTACAGCTTGGCGCTACCGTAAACGTACCGCTGCTCAAGGATGGGCGGCTCGTAGCCGTGCTCTTCATACACTACCCCACGGCCCACACCTGGTCTGGCGATGAGCTGGCGCTGCTCGAAGAAACGGCCGAGCGCACCTGGGCCGCCGTGATGCGCGCCCGCACCGAAGTGGCCCTGCGCGAGTCAGAGGAGCGGTTTCGGGTTATGGCCGACGCCGTACCGCAGATAATCTGGATAACGGATGCAGAAGGCTGCACCGAGTTTTTCAACCGGCAGTGGAGCCTCTACACGGGCGTGCCCTACGAGGCGAGCACGGCGGCTACGATAGCGGGCAGCTTTGTGCACCCCGAAGATGGGCACCACACGGTGCGGGCCTTTGAAGAAGCGCGCCGCGCTGGCACCAACTTCCAAGTCGAACACCGCATTCGGGCGGCCGACGGCACCTACCGCTGGTTTTTGGTGCGCGCTGAGCCGTTTTACGACCCGATAAGCGGGCAGGTAGCCCGGTGGTTTGGCTCTTCCGTCGATATTCACGACCGCAAGCAGGCCGAAGAAGCGGTGCGCCGCAGCGAAGAGCGGCTGCAAAAAGCGCTGTCCATCGACACAGTTGGAGTGCTTTTCTTTGGCCTGGACGGGAGCATTCACGACAGCAACGCTGCCTTCGAGCGGATAAGTGGCTACTCGCGCGCCGAGCTAGCCAATGGCCAAGCATACCTAGACGCCCTAACGGCGCCAGAGTTTGTAGCGGCCACGCACCAGGCCATTGAGCAGCTGCGCACCACGGGCGAAAGCACTCCGTTTGAGAAGCAGTACGTGCGCCCCAACGGCTCGCGCTGGTGGGGGCTGTCGGCGGGCAAGCGCCTGAGCGAGAGCGAGTGCGTCAAGTTTGTACTCGACATTACGGAGGCCAAACACGCAGAAGCGGCGCTGCGGCATTCGCAGCAGCAATTTCAGCATTCCAACAAGCAGCTCACGCGCACCAACATCGACCTCGACAACTTCATCTACACCGCTTCGCACGATTTAAAATCGCCCATCACTAACATCGAAGGCTTGCTCTCCGAGCTGCAAACCCAACTGCCCATCGAGGTGCAGCGGGCCTACGACGTAGTGCCGCTACTGGCTATGATGCAAGATTCGGTCATTCGCTTTCAGCGCACGATTGGCCACCTGAGCGATATTACCAAGCTGCAGAAGGAGCACAACCAACTGGTGACGGAGGTACTGCTGGAACCCATTATTGAGGACGTGTGCCATGACCTGCAACCGCTCATCAGGGCCTCTGGGGCGCAGCTAAAAGTGGACGTATCCGCCTGCGCTAAGGTACTGTTTTCGCCCAAAAACCTGCGCTCGGTAGTGTACAACCTACTCAGCAACGCGGTAAAGTACCGCCACCCCGACCGCCCGCCGCAGGTGCGTATTTATTGCCATCCCGACCAGGAAGGCAAGTACCTGGTGCTGTGCGTGCAAGACAACGGCTTGGGCATCAAGGAAAACCGACACCCAGAGCTATTCACCATGTTTCGGCGGCTGCACAACCACGTAGAAGGCTCGGGCATTGGGCTGTATATGGTCAAGCGCATCGTCGAAAACGTGGGGGGGCACATCGAGGTGTGTAGCCAGCTGAACGTGGGCACGACTTTTTCGGTGTACCTGCCCTACGCTGCCGACGCCGGGTAGCTTTTCTTCTACAGACTACGGGCAGGGTGGCTTTTCTTGCAAGCCACAGGATTGCGCGCCCTACCCCCTTTCATGCTGGTTTTGCCTTCTAAAAGTTAGGAGTGCGCTTAGCTAGTGCTGCCTGGGCCGTGGGCCGCTCACCCCAAGCACACCAGCGTGCTCGGGGTGAAATTGTTTGACAATGCAAAAGCAGACAGCCCTGGTGTTGCTGGCGGAAGCATGCTTCACGAGATACGGTGGCCGATTTGCGGGGTAGACCAACCAGGAATTTCGGCTGCGGCCAACCAGCCGCCAGCTGCCGTGCCGATGGCGCAAAAGATGAGAAGCGGCGGGCCGGTGGGCAATAAGCCCGTAGCATCTGCTAAGCCCTAGCGGGCTGGCACGCGCGCTACCTCCATCAAGTCGGGAGTTTCGCGCACCACGCGCAGGGAGGTGCCGTGCATGGCCACGCGCAACGCCTGCCGCCGCGTGAGCCGCCCACGGACGGCCTGCACGGGCACATTAACCAGCGACTTGTCGGGGTAGCGGATGAAGCAGCCGGTGGCGTGAGCAATGGCGCGGGCGGTTTCGTCGAAGCGCTGAGCCGGCAGGTTGTACATCACCTGCTGGTCGCAGCGCCCCATTTTGATGCGGACCTTGGCGGGCCGCGCTTGGGTCGGGTGCTGGGTGCGGGCCAGGCAGAAAGCAGCTGGGGTGGCGGCCAGCACATGCGCGAGAACCACTAGGCAAGAAGCAATGCGGGTAGAAAGCATGCGTGAAAGTAACTACCCAGCGGTATTTTACCTGCTAAAGCGGACTGACCGCCCTACCCCCTACTAGTCGCTGAACAAAGTAGCTGGGCTCGCTACAGCTGCACTAGCAGCAGCGGCTGGGCTTCGTTTCAGCTTGGCGGAGGCGGAGCTGCTTTCTAAGCTGGTTTCATCTTCTACTGAGTTGCAACTAGCGCGCTGCGCAACAAAGCCGCGCCCCTGACGGAGCTGGTGCTCGGTGGCCTGGCCATTACTTTTTGAGCCCCCTACCCCATCAAATACCGCTCACTTAGCCAAAGAAACCTGTAGCTATTACTCTGCAAATCTGCATATTCAGCTACTGGAACGATTGAGCTGCTCATTTGCTAATTCCAGGATGGCCAGCAGGCGCTTCTGCCGGGTGGCGGGCCGCTTGGCCAGCACCAGCCCCAGCAAGGCAGCCCGCTGCGCGGTGCGGCTTAACTGTAGGAAGTAGCTTCGGGCCGCAGGCTGCTGCGCAAAGGCTTGTTCTAAATCGGCCGGTAGGCGCAGTGCTTCTACTTCGTCGAGCAGAGTCCAGGAGCCGTTTTGCTTGGCCGTTTCGATAGCGGCCAAGCCGGCCGGCGTCATCATGCCCTCGGCAAGTAGCCGGTGCACTTTCTGCTTATTGACCCTTGACCACCCGCTGGTCGGCTTGCGAGGACTGAAGAACTGCTGGTATTTTTCGGCATCTATCGGTTTGGCCTGGCTGTCTATCCAGCCAACGCACAGGGCTTCATCTACGGCTTCACTCCACGTCAGCGTGGGGGTAGCAGCGCTCTTTTTATAATAAACCAGCCAGACGCCATCGCGCTGGTGGTGGTGCGCTTGCAGCCACTGCCGCCACTGGTGTCGGTTTTGGGGGCACACCACGTGTGCTTCTTGCTTTGCCATGGTAGCGAGCTCTACCGCAGCGCGGCCAGCACCAGGCAAGTGAGCGTGATGCCGACTGTATGGTAGGCGCTGGTGATGGCGCTGTAGAGAAGGGGCCGCGGAATATTGGGGTTAATGGCGATGTTGGTGGTATTGGCTACCAGATAGCCTAGGGCCACAATGACCGCCAAACGCAGCGCATCGCCGTAGGTGGTGATGTGCAAGGCGTAAAACAGCACGGTAGTGGCCACAATGACCGCCAGCACGCACACGCCCGGCCCCACGATAAACAAAGCCGATTGGTTATTCAACGTTTCGTTGGCTTTGCCCAGCGATACTTTGTAGGCCTGCGGAAACAGCACCATGTACCATAAGGCACCGAGCAAGAAGTAGGCGACGAAAGCCAGCAGTACGCTCAGCCAATTGATGTTAGCTAATACATTAAACATGGTATGGAGGAAAAAAGTGGGCGTTAATCCAGAGCACCTGTTGCTCTACTCCACAAAATTCCGCCTACCCCCTGACAGCCCTATGTCAGCATATCAGGCTGGCTGGCAAAAAAAAGTGTGCGCCTGCTGCGCCAGCTCGCACAGGTGCGTGCGCAGGGCGGGCGGCTCTACCACGGTCACGGCCCCGACGTAGGGTAGCAGCCAGGCGGCCAGGTACGGCAAGGAGCCCAAAAACAGTGTCATCTCCACGCTGCCATCGGGCAGGGGCTGCTCGTGCGCCCAGCCGTACTGGCGCTTGGTATCGTGCAGGCGCTGCACCAAGTTGAGCGGCGTGCTCGCCAGCTGCAACCGCAGCACTACTCTTTCGCGCTGCCCCTGGCTAGCCCGCTCGGCCCAGTACTGCTGCAGGGTTTCGGGGCGCGAGGCAAAGGTTTCGGCGGTAAGGGCTAGCTGCTGCATCCGGTCGAGGCGAAAATTGCGAAAGTCCTGCCGCAGCCGGCAATACGCCACCACGTGCCAATGCTGCGTGAGGTAAAGCCCAATCGGCTCAATATCGCGCGCAGTTACGGGGTCGGTAGCCGTGGCCTGGTAGCCGATGCGAACCACCTGCTGGGTGGCCACGGCCAGTACCAGCTGCTGGTACGTGTTGGATGCAGTGGGCGAGCCGCTGGGCCCAACCACCTGAATATGGGGCGTGAGCGTGTTGAGGTAGTCGCGGTCGGAGCGGCGCAGCACGGCGCGCAGCTTATCCATGGCCGCGCCGCTGAGGCGGGCCGTGGGCGCGTCGGTGAGGCGGGCGGCCAGCTTTTCGGCCGTAAGCAGGGCGGCGGCCTCCTCGCGGGTGAACATCACGGGCGGCAGGCGGTAGCCTTCGGCCAACGAATACCCCACCTTCGGCTCCCCAACAAGCGGCACCCCGGCCAGCTCCAGCGTGCGAATGTCGCGGTAGATGGTGCGCAGGCTCACCTCAAACTGCGCAGCCAGGGTAGGGCCGCTCACTACGCGGCGCGTTTGCAGGTGGAGAAGAATGGCAACGATACGGTCAAAACGATTCATGCGAGCGGCAGCAATATGCGCGTTTTTTGAAGCGGCCAGCAAAGGGCGCTGGGGCCGCCACCGCTGAGCGCGCAGTCAAAACTACCAGTTGCTTTGCCGATGAGCCCCTGGGTAGCGGCGAGCAAGGGCGCTACCCAGGGGCACTTCTTCGAGCACCTCGGCCAGGTCCACGCGTTCGCGCGCCAGCCCCTCAGGGGGTAGTTGCGCTCCTTGGCTTATGCCCTGGCGGTATAACTTGAGCAGCAGACGCCCTACCACCGCCAAGTAGGCGCATATGCTCAGCGCAGAGCCTGGGGTAGTGCTTCGGTAGCGGCGAAGGTGCAGCCTACAGCATCTCCAGTGGCCGGCGCTGGCTTGGGCGCGGAAAAGCAGCATCCAGCGCAGCCAAGTCGCTGTCTGACAAGTGCAAATCGGCAGCAGCCCGGTTTTCCTGCACGTGGGCCACGCGGCCTGCTTTAGGAATAACCAGGGCCTGTCCCTGGTGCAGCACCCAGGCTAGGGCCACCTGCGCCGGCGTCGCGCCTAGGTCCGCAGCAACTTCTAGCAGCCGCGGGTGGTCGAGCAACCGTCCTTGTTCGACGGGGCTGTACGCCATTACCGGCATGCCCCGGGCTGCGAGCCACGGCAACAATGCGTGCTCGGGGCCGCGCCGGGTTAGGTTGTAGAGCACCTGGTCGGTGGCACAGGCCGCGCCCCCAGCGGCCAGTAGTTCTTGCATGTCCGCCGTGTCGAGGTTGCTCACGCCCCAACGCCGAATTTTGCCGGCGGCCACTAGTTTTTCCATGGCTTCCACCGTTTCGGCCAATGGCACGCGGCCGCGCCAGTGCAGCAGGTATAAGTCGAGCCGGTCGGTCCCCAGCCGCTTCAAGCTGGCCTCGCAGGCTTGCGGTAGCTGCTGGCGCGAAGCATTTTGGGGGTAGGCTTTGCTAACCAGAAACACCTGCTCGCGGAGGCCGCGGAGCGCTTCGCCCACCAGGCGCTCCGACTCTCCGTCGGCGTACATTTCGGCTGTGTCGATGAGCGTTAGCCCCAGCTCAACGCCCGCCCGCAGGGCGGCCAGCTGGGCGGCGCGTTGGGCGGGCTGTTCGGCCATCATCCAGGTACCCTGCCCAAGCGCTGGCACTTCGGTGCCATCCGGAAAACGAATTGATTTCATATCCATTCCAACGCAAGGCGGGCCGCGCCGGTTGTTGGGCCATGTGCTCGCATGTGTTGTCGTCTTATACCGCACTGCGCATTAAGCCCCACAAATCATTCGCTGGTGCACCGGGAAGTGATTCATTAGCGGCTGGTGGCTAGGTAAGTACGCAGCCGCTCACCTTCGATTTCTGCCACTACCACTCGGGTTAGGAGGGGGTAGCGATTACTCTACCCGAGCAGGGAAAGCCAACTATTCTATGGGCGGGCGGTTTCTTGCTTTCATGGCGGCATTCCCTACCTATACCTACACCTCCGAACTATACGACCGCCCGGCCCTGACCAGTAGTGTTGCGTTGGCCTGGCCTGGTATCCGGCTTGAGCGCTACCAACTAGAGCCAATGGCGATGCCGGCGCACTGCCACGAGCAGCACCTCTTGCTCGTGCACCAAGGCGCGCAGCCCGTGGTGTCGAGCCGCCGCACTGGCACGCGCACAGAGACCGACGTATTTCGGCGCGGAGATGTGGGCTTGTACCCGGCAGGAGAATACGGGCCGCTTAACTGGGATAGCCGGGTCGATATTATCCATGTGCATCTGGATGCGCAGGCGCTGGAAACGCGGGCCCGCCGCGACCTCGACTTGCGCTATTTTGCATTGCACGAACGGTTCCGCTGCGAAGACGGCCTGCTCGCCCAACTCGGGCAGCAACTGCTGGCCGCCGCTGGGCAGGTGCATACCCTCGGTAACTTGTATGCCGAGTCGCTGGTAACGACGCTCAGCTACCACCTCATCGAGCACCACGCTACGTTTGAGCGTCGCCTGGACGGGGAGCGCGGGGCCTGCCTGCCGACGGCCGTGCTGGCCCGCCTCGATGCGTACATAGAAGCCCACGCGGAGGCGCCCATCACGCTGGAAGTACTGGCGGGCTTGGCCAATTTGAGCGTGTTTCACTTTGCCCGCTGCTTCAAGCACACTACCGGGCACTCGCCCTACCAGTATGTGCTGCACTGGAAAATCCGGCGGGCCCAGGGCCTGCTACGAGCTGGTGAGCTACCGGTGGCTGCGATTGGCGATGCGCTGGGCTTTGCCTCGCCGGCACATTTTGCCGCCGCGTTCAAGCGGGCCGTGGGCCAGAGCCCGCGGGCCTTTCAGCAAAGCTAGGTGGCGCGCCAAAAGCGCAAGAATGTGTAAGTAGCGCGCAAGAATCAGGCGCGAGGCGGGTGAGGAACGGGGGACCTTTGGGCTAGTTAATGGGCCGCTAAATCGCGGCTCTCCTACCCTCTTTTTTCCTCCCATGAATCCTCTACTTGTAGTGGCCGGTGCTACCGGCGACCTAGGCAGCCGCATCGTAAAAGCCCTGCGGCAGCGTGGGGCAGCCGTGCGAGCGCTGGTGCGCCCCGAAACAGACTCCCTGAAGATTACGCGCTTAACCCAGCTCGGTGTTGAGGTGCAGCGCGTGGCGTTTGATGACCACGCGGCCCTCACCCAGGCTTGCCAGGGGGCAAGCTGCGTGGTATCGGTGCTGGCGGGGCTGCGCGACGTAATAATTGGGGCCCAAACGCAGTTGCTGGCTGCAGCTGTCGCGGCCGGCGTGCCGCGGTTCATCCCGTCCGACTTTGCCAGCGACTACACCCAGCAGGCCCCCGGCCTGAACCGCAACTTCGACCTGCGGCGCGAGTTTCGCGACCACCTCGACCAGGCTCCCATTGCGGCCACTTCCATCCTAAACGGCGCCTTTGCCGAAGTGCTGACCTACGGCATCCCCTTGCTCGACTTCAAGCAGCAGCAGGTGGGCTACTGGGACGATGCCGACTGGCACATCGACTTTACGACAATGGACGATACGGCCGCCTTTACGGCCGCGGCCGCCCTCGACCCGGCCACGCCCCGCTTCCTGCGCATTGCCAGCTTTCAAGCCAGCCCCCGCGACTTGGTAACCATTGGCGAACAAGCCGGTCGGGGCCAGTTTGCGCTGGTGCGGCTGGGCTCCCGCGTCGACTTGGC
>CAZZDR010000013.1:0-23560 GCA_964652535.1 uncultured Hymenobacter sp.
AGAACAACCCGGCCTACGCGCGCCGTGCGCTAGAGCTAGGCTTGGTCGATGAAATTGGCGCCGACTTAGCCGCGGCCGTGGCCCCGGCCGATTTGGTCGTGGTGGCGGTGCCAATGGATGCAATGCTCACTGTGCTACCTCAGGTGCTGGATTTGGTAACCGGCCAGCAACTCGTGATTGACGTCGGCTCGACGAAAGGCAACCTGCTGGCCGCCGTAGCGGGGCATCCGCGCCGGGGGCGGTTTGTAGCGGTGCATCCCATGGCGGGCACCGAATACTCAGGTCCCGATGCTGCTATCCGCGGTTTGTTTGAAGGTAAGACGCTGGTGGTGTGCGATGCGGAAGCCAGCGACCCCGATGCCGTAGCCACAGTCGAAACACTGTTTCGGGCTTTGCCCATGCGGGTGTTGCGCCTAGGGGCCGCCGACCACGACTTGCACACCGCCTATGTGTCGCACATTTCGCACCTCACGTCGTTTGCCTTGGCCCTCACCGTGTTAGAGAAAGAGCAGCGTGGCGAGCAGCGCATCTTCGACCTGGCAGGTGGCGGCTTTGCCTCCACCGTTCGGCTAGCCAAGAGTGCGCCCGCTACCTGGGTGCCCATCTTCCGCCAAAACCGTGAAAATGTGCTCGATGTGCTCGACGAGCACCTGCACCAGCTGCAAAAGCTGCGCGAATTGCTGGTACAGGAAGACTACCCTGGCCTCACGGCTCAGCTAGAGCAAGCCAACGCTATTCGCAAGATTATTCCCTGAACGCTTGACCGCAAAAAAGAACGTCCTGCTGACGATAAGAAGCATCTTGGCCGCCTCGTTGCGCAACGCCATTCGATGGTGCCTGACAAGAAGCAGAACAGTAGCAATTGATAATCAATACACATAAACACTTTTCACACTCATGTTCAACGACCTTTTCAACCGCAAACCCGAGGATAAGCCTTTCCTCATCTCTGGCCCGTGCTCGGCCGAAACCGAGGAGCAAGTGCTCGAAACCTGCCAGCGCCTGGCGGCCACCGGCAAGGTGCAAGCCTTGCGCGCCGGCATCTGGAAGCCCCGCACCAAGCCCGGCGGATTTGAGGGGGTAGGAGCCAAAGGCCTACCCTGGCTCAAGAAGGCTAGCGAACTAACCGGCCTGCCCGTAGCGGTGGAAGTGGCTACTGCCAAGCACGTGGAGGACTGCCTTGCGTTCGGCGTAGACCTGGTGTGGGTGGGTGCGCGCACTACCGGCAACCCGTTTTCGGTGCAGGAAATCGCTAATGCGCTGCGTGGCGTAGATATTCCGGTGCTGGTGAAAAACCCCATCCATCCCGAGCTGGAGCTGTGGGTGGGCGCCATCGAGCGCCTGCAAAAAGCAGGTTTGAAGCAGGTCGGGATGATTCACCGCGGCTTTTCGAGCTACGGCAACACCGACTACCGCAACGCCCCGATGTGGCACCTGCCCATCGAGATGAAGCGCCGCATGCCCGACATGCCCATCCTCAACGACCCGAGCCACATCTGCGGCCGCCGCGATACGCTATTCGCCGTGGCCCAGCAGGCCCTCGACCTCGACTTCGACGGCACCATGATTGAGAGCCACATCGACCCCGACAACGCCTGGAGCGATGCAAAGCAGCAAATCACGCCCGAGGTGCTGAAGGAGCTTATCACCAATCTGGTGTGGCGCCACGAAAGCACTGACAAAGAAGAGTTTGTGAACGCGCTAGCTGGCTTGCGCGAGCAAATCAATAACCTCGACGCTGAGGTAATGCAGCTCCTAGGTCGCCGCATGGCTGTGTCCGAAAAAATCGGTCAGTACAAGAAAGACAACGATATCACCATCTTGCAAACCGCCCGCCTCAACGAGATTTTAGAGCGTAGCAAGCGCCAGGGCGCGCAAGTGGGCCTCACCGAAGATTTCGTGGAGCGTTACATGGAAGCTGTTCACCTAGAGTCGGTTATGCGTCAAGAGAAAGTGATGAACAGCTAGCTTAGTGCAGACTTTTAGTCCGCAAGCGCAGAAGCAGAATATCAGCTGTCTACACTCGCAGACTTAAAGTCTACGCTACTTCATTAAGAACTTCCCTAAAAAAGAGGGGGTAGGGACTGAAATGCACCGCGTATTTCAGTCCCTACCCCCTCTTTTTTACACCCTTCATGCAGCCAAAAAGAATTAACGCGTACTTTCCAGCATGAAAAAAAATACGCAATTCCTTATACTCGCTGCTGCGCTTTTAACTGCCGTTAGCGCCCAAGCGCAGCGCCTGCCCAAGGTCCAGCACGAGCTGCTGGCTAGCCCTAGCACCGTGGCCTGGGGCTACTACTCGGCCGATGCGCCGCCGGTTATGCTCATCAAGTCGGGCGAAACGGTGCAGGTACACACCTTGCTCACGTCGAGCCCTACCCGCCTCGAAGGTGCGGGCGTGGCGCCGGCCCAGGTCGAGCAGTCGCTACGCGATATTTATGATAAAGTGACCAACAAGGGGCCGGGCGGCCACATTCTGACGGGGCCTATTTTTGTGGAAGGCGCCGAGCCGGGTGATGTGCTAGAGGTACGCATTAAGGCCATTGAGCTGGCCATTCCATACGCCTACAACGGGTTTGGACCAAAAAGCGGGTTTATTCCCGAAGACTTTGGCTACGCTAAAATGAAGATTATTCCGCTCGATAAGAAGCGGATGGTGGCCGATTTTGCGCCGGGTATTGAGCTGCCGCTGCACCCGTTTTTCGGGAGTATGGGGGTAGCGCCGCCGCCCACAATGGGCCGCGTAAATAGTGCGCCGCCTGGCATCTTTGGCGGCAACCTCGACAACAAAGACCTTGTGGTGAGTACCACGCTCTACCTGCCGGTACACGTGCCGGGCGCGCTCTTTTTTGTGGGCGACGGCCACGCTGGCCAGGGCAATGGCGAAGTAGACATCACGGCGCTCGAAACCTCGCTAGTTGGTAATCTGGAGTTTATAGTGCGCAAAGACCTGCATCAGGACATGCCCCGCGCCGAGTCGCCGACTCACTACATTAGCATGGGCCTCAACGAAGACCTGACACTAGCCAGCCAGCAGGCCGTGCGCGAAATGATTGCCTTCTTGATGAAAACCAAGGGCTTGAGCCACGACGACGCTTACATGCTGTGCAGTGTAGCTGCCGACCTCAATGTGACGCAGGTGGTAGACGGCACCCGCGGCGCCCACATGCTACTGCCCAAAAGCATTTTCGGCAAAAAGAAGTAGCGTGGACTTTGTAGTCCGCGTACGAGCGTAGCGAGTATCGTCGTTTGCAAGCATGCTAAGGACTGAAAACACGAGCGCGACTAGGCAGCCGACAATACTCGCTACGCTCGTACGCGGACTACAAAGTCCACGCTACTTGCCCGCCAAGAACCGACCAATATTCTCGTTCAAAAACTTCGCATCGGCGGGATTGCTGGCGGCGCCGGCGGTGTGGCCCCACAGCGACGGAATGGGCAGCAGCTGCACGCCCGGAATAAAGGCCGCCTCGTAGCGCGCATCGCCCACCGGGAAATATAAATCCGTTTCGGAAGGCATGTAGAGAACGGGTACTTTGATGCTGCGTAGGGCCTTTTCTACGTCGCCGCTCATGCCGGGGGTAGTGCCCACGTTGTGGTATTCCCAGGTGCGCATCTGGGCGATGAGGTCGTTGGCGTCGGCGCCGGGGATGAAGTGCGTGCGGTAGTTATTCAGCACTTGCTCGAAGGTGACGCCGGGTTTCTCTTCGCTGCGCCACAGCTCTTTGCGCCACCATTCTTGAGAAAATAGCCAGCCGGTCCAGACAGTGGCGAAGGCCTCGATGCCCTTGGTGGGCGGCGTAGTGTAGTCGCCGTTTTGGAAGGCCGCGTCGGCGGTGAGGGCGGCGATTTGGCCTTCGAGGCGCACTACGCCGTGTGGGTAGTTTTTGGCCGTGCCCGAGGTAGCCACGATGCGGTCGGCAAAGGTGGGGTAGCTTACGGCCCACTGAAAGGCCTGCTGCGCGCCCATCGAAAAGCCAATGAGCGCACGTAAGTGCGTTATCTTCAGATCCTTGGTAAGCAGCTCGTGCACGGCCTGCACGTTATCCCGAATAGTCATCACCGGAAAGCGAGGCCCATGAAATGGCTCGGGTGTATTGCTCGGCGACGACGACTTACCGTTGCCAAACAGCTCAGTCGTGACCAGAAACAACTTGGTGGTATCGAGGCACTTGCCGGGGCCGATGAGCCATTCGTAGCCCCGGTGCCCGGCCATATAGTGCGAAGGCAATAGCACGGCATTGTCGCGCTTGGCATTGAGGTGGCCGTAGGTGCCATAGCCTACCCTCGCTTGGGGTAGCACCGCGCCACCCTCCGTTTTGAAGTTGGTGAGCGTGAAGAAGTTGTGCGGCACCGCAGTAGCCGCCGGCTTAGTTTGCGCTCGGGCATTGAGGCTGGCGAGGAGGAAAAGGAGGGGTAGGAACTGGCGCATAAAGGAAGAGAAGTAGAGGATTTCAAAAAAGAACGTCCTGCTTCGGCTGCGTTCAGCAGAACGTTCTTTTGCTTTTGACAACTGCTGTTACTTCAGCGTCAGAATCTGCTTTAGCTCGGCTGGGCTCACGGTGAGCAACCCTACTTTGGGCAGGCGCTCGGTCAATATCCGCCAGTTGGGCTCTTGCTGAAAAATGGGTTTCAGCAGGGCCAGCGCAGCAGGCACCTGCTGCTTATTGGCCAGTGTGATGGCGTGCCAGTACTTCATTTCCAGGTTTTGAGGAAACATCTTTTCGGCTGCCTGATACTCTTGAATGGCTAGCGGCATGTTGTTTTTCTCCACGGCGAGGTCGCCGGCGTTCATGTGGTCGTAGGCGCGGTGCAGCTTGAGCAGGCGGCGGAGCTCCACTAGCGGCTTATCGGCGTCGTCTACACGTAGGTCCACAAGGCGGTCGGCCCAGGGGCCTTCGGTAGCCGTGCCACGCACTACGAGCAGCGCGGCCGACTGCCGGCCACGGATGTCACCGCCGGTGGCCTGGGCCGCGTCGAGGGCAGCGAGCACGCGCTCGGCGAGGGGTAGAGCAGCGCTGGCTTCGTAGGCCTTGGCCATGGCGCCCCACACGGTGGCGTTCAGCATCATATTGGCTTGCACCGAAAACTGATTGCCCTGTTGGTGGCCAGCCATATCTACGCATTTTTTGCCGGTATGAGTAGCCACGCGGCCCTGGTTGTCGAGGATAGCGACCTGGCGCACCTCGCGGGCTTCGTCGGCGGCCAGCAGCTCGTCGAGCGCCTGCTGGGCCGACTTGCCACTTTTCAATAAGGCCAGGCCACGTAGGCCAAACGACTTGTTGGTAAACGACTGCGTGGCCACCACGCCTACGCCAGCCTCGGCCCAGCTCACCGAGGTACCCACCGAAAACCAGTGGCTTTGCACAGCTACGGCCATTTCGCCGGTTTTGGGGTCGCGGGCCACGATGCTGAAGGTGTGGGCCAGCGGGTCGGTGGCCGAGTAGACGGATTGGGCATGCGCGGCCGGGCGTGCCAGCAGCAACATTGCCAATGCGAAGAAGGGTAGGAGTTTGCGAAGCATAAATTGAAAGAAAAGCGAATGTAGCGGCCAAACAGGCTTGCCTAAGCACGAGTTGGGTAGGTCATTCAGACAAGCAGCCCCCCGGCAGAAAAGCCAGGGGGCTGCAGTGTATAGGGTTCTCCGCTAGATAGGATTAAAGGAGAAGATGACGCTAAAATTACTCTACCGTCAGGCGCTGGCTAAGGGTGCCCGTGCTGGTTTGCAGGCGCACGGTATACAGGCCTTTGGACACGCCAGGTAGGGGTAGGGTGCGTAGTGCATCAGCCGAAGGGGGTAGGGTTTGGTGCATAACGGTCTGACCCAGTGTGTTGAATAACGATACGTCGATGGTTTGCTGGCCCAAGTTAGTCGGTAAGCTCAGCGATACGCGCCCGCCCTGAGTGGGGTTGGGGTAGAGAAATACACCCGCGGTAGCTGCGGCCGTGGCCTTGGTGCCCAGCGTAGTATTCTGGATGTAGGTGCGCAGCCACATCATGGACGGGCGCTCCGTGTTATCGGCATTCACGATGTAGGCGCCCTGCGCGGTGCGCCAATGGCCGGGGCGGTAGCCCCACAGCGTGACACCCTTGATAGCGGGGTACTCCCAGAACAACGGAAATACGCGCTGATACTCGGCAAGCTGCACGGCGTCGCTCAGACCATCCGAGTCGTACTCCGTAATGTAGAGCGGCAGGCCGGGGGCAGCAAGCAGGTCTAGGTTGGCGCGTAGCGTGGCTACCGTTGCGTACTGCGTAGAAAAGGCATGGCCCTGAATGCCTACCCCGTCAATCAGATTGAGTGCTTTCAGCTGGTTAATCATTAGTACGTAGGTCCGGGCGCTATTGCCGTCGTTTTCTATGCTGTACTCATTAAGAATCAGTTTAGAATTCGGAAAATACTGCCGAGCTAGCTGGAAGGATTTAATAATCCAGGTATACTGCGTAGTACCGTCGGCCAGGGTAGTGGTGCCGCCCAGGGCATTGATGTAGCCGCCACCGGTCGGGTCATCGGTGCCTGCCGTATTGCCAAACGTAACCTTGCCCGTGGGTGGGGTATGAATCGGCTCGTTCACTACGTCGATAAAGTCGATTTTTTTACCCGCAAGGTGGGTAGCCAGTGCCTGGTACCAGGCGTTGATGGCGGTGAGCTGGTCGGCGGCCGACAAGCTCTTGAGCCAGGTGGGCTGCTGGGCGCCCCAGATGAGGGTGTGCAGCCGAAACATGCCCCCAATTTTGGCGCAGCGGTTGTAGGCGCTATCGAGGTCGGCCCAGTTATAGGTGCCGCGGGTGCCTTCTACGCTGCCCCACTTGCCGCCATTTTCGGGCGTCGCTCCATTCCAATACTTGGTGAAGTACGGCGACTGAGCCGTGCTGTAGGCCGAGCCCAAGTACTTGGGCTTGCCGGTGGCGAGCGCCGGGCCAGTAGGCACGAAGGGCGGTGCGGGCGCCGTGGTCGAGCCTTGCTGACCAGCATCGAGCTTGGCGGGAGTGAAATTTAGACCTGAGGCGCCGAATACAAACTTGTCAATGTCCAGGCCGTCTTCGCGTGCCCCAATCTGGAAGGTTTGCGTGAGGGCCCCGGCGGGCACCGTAAACGTCGTGGCCGCGCTGCCATTTGCCTGAAATTTGGAGAGGTTAACCCATTTCCAAACGCCGGTGGTACCGCTGCCGGCTCCATCTACCGTCAGGTTTAGGTCGGAGGTGTAGCCCACGTTATTCAGCCCATTGACCGTGACCCAGGTGGCTGCTGCTGCGGTGCGGGTGCCAAAGCTATTGGCGTAAAAAAAGCTGTCGTCGTTGGCGCCGCCCCCATCGGGGCCTACCCGCACGCGGGCATAGAAATCGTATGAGCCCGCCCCCGGAAACGTAACGGTATACGTGAGCACGCGAGGGTCGGTGCCAGGGCTGGCACCGCCGGCAGTAGTCAGGCTGGTAACGTAGGTAATGGCCGGCGTGGTGCCGCTGGCGGCTACGGTGCGGGCAGCCCAGTCGCCGGTAGTGGTTCCGGCTACGGGTGTGGCCGGGTTGGTGGAAGTGCCGGTTTCGGCCTCTACTACCACGGGGGCGTTTTGAGCCAAGAGAGGAGAGTAGCTGCCAAGCGCAGCTACCAGCGCAAGCGCTAAGAGTTGAGGTTTCTTCATAGAGAAGAAGTAGTAGGTGGGAAAAGGAAAAATAACTACCAGGCAGCGCGTGCTGCCCAGCTTGGATCCGTAGCTAAAGATAGGTCTCTTAGTAAAATAAATAAAAATCTATAAATCAAATAAATAAGTTGCTAAAAGTCCGCAAACGATTGCGGTAGCTGCGATATCGATTGTGATAGGTTGGAAAGACTGATTTTTATTTCGAGGCTTCTTCCTAGCCGTGCAACCGAAACCTAATAAAAAAACAGGAGCAACGGTTTACCGTTGCTCCTGTTTTCTAGGGCCCTACCCCCTGTCCCTAGCTAAAAACTAGTTAGGCCGCCCCGCCCGGCTGCCCCAGCTCACCACCCATTAGCTACGCGCGGTGCACATAAAGGCGTTATGAAGGCATTCATCCAGCAGTTATTGAGAAAGGCGAACTGCAAAAAACAACGAGCGCCCTCCTTGCTACGTGGGAAGTGAGCGGCTAAGTAAGCCATTGTATATAGATAGCCTCGTAGCGGCGGCCATATCTAATACTGCCAAGCAAGTAAGAACAGCTCGAACCACAGCAGTTTTTTAGAAGGGGTAGCCAATGGCTAGGTTCAGGCGGCCGGACTTGTCGTCGGGAGTGCCGTAGTTGGCGCGCAGCGGGATGGCGTAGTCGAAGCGGATGACGAAAAACTGAACGTCGATGCGTAGCCCTACCCCCGTACCCACGGCCAATTGTTTGAGAGCCTGACTAGCTACGAACTGCCCACCTGGCCGCTGGGGGTCGTTGTTGACAAGCCAGATATTGCCGGCGTCCAGAAACACGGCGCCTTTTACGTAAGGAAACAAGTCCTGGCGGTACTCGATGTTGCCTTCCAGGCGCAGGTCGCCCACCTGGTCGTAATAATTACTCACCACATCGCCGGGCGCAGGCTTGTAGGAGCCCGGCCCAATCTGGCGGGCGGCGAAAGCCCGGATGGAGTTGGGGCCGCCGATGCCATACTGGCGCAGGTAGGGGAGCGTACCGCCGCTAGAGTTGCCATAAGGCAGGCCCACCCCGATTTGCAGGCGCCCCACAATGCGGTTGCCCGAAGTCGGGTTCTCGCTGATGCGGTAGTACTCACGCAGCTCCAAGTCAACCTTAGCGTATTGCGCAAAGCGCTGGTTCGCAATAGTGTAGTACTCGGTAGGCGTTTTGGCACCCACCACGGCGCTGCTGATGGCATTGGCAATGTTGCCGCTCACCTCACCCATGCCCTGGAAGAAAATCTGCTGGCGGCGGTTTTCGAGCACTTGCTGGTTGTAGGTGTAGCGGTACGAACTAGCCAGGATAAACTGCGCCTGGTAGGCCTGCTTTAGAAACGGCCGGGCATCGAGTACGTCTCGGAAAGCCTGTTCGGTCGTGACGGCGTTGTACGAAACATCAATTAGCTTCAACTCCTGCTCGTTGGTAATCTTGGTTTTCCAGCTGTAGCCGTAGTTGAAGTTGTAGCTGGTAGTAGCGAAGTACCCAGTACGCGATACGTAGCGCACGCCCGCTCCAAAATTGGTGCGCGGCTGGAAATCAGAATTGACGAGGCGCGGATTTAAAAAGGGCAGCTTGGGCGCGATGAGACGCGGCACGATAAGCTGGGCATTGAGACCAAACTCATTGGAAATGAGACCTGTGTTGCTACGGCTCTCAGACCCAGCCGGGGCGCGGGTCGAAGTTTCGGTCGAAGCCACGGCATTGATAAGCAGCTGCTCGGCTCCGCGCAGCGCTGAGCGGTTGCGAAACTGTGCTGTGAGGCCCGGCCCAGTGAAGCCGTTGCTTTTGCTCACCAGTTGCAGCTCGGCTCGCAGGCTTTTTTTCTTGATCTGCGTCATCAAAATATCCGAGTCGAGTCGGGCCCGGCCAGCCGAGTCGCCGGCCGCCGAGGGCCGAAACTTAATTTCGACGAAGCGGAAGGTGCCCAAGCTCATGAGGCGGCTCAAGGTCTGGTCACGCCGCCGCTGCCGAAATAGGCTGTCTGGGTTCAAGAAAACGGTCCGCGTGATGGCCCGCGCCCGAAACACACTCTCGTCAGGATAATACAGGTACTTCTCGAAGCGAATAGGCGCCCGCTTAGTGGTGTCGGTGAGAACGTAGTTCGTGTTGAGACTAACCGTTTTAAGCCAGTAAGGGCGCTTAGCGCGGGCTGGTGTTTCGCCCTTCAGCTTATAGTAAATATTGGCCTTGCCCTGTAGCGTAGTATCGACCTGGAAAAGTAAGTAATTGGGGTTGAAGTAGTAATAGCCTTCGTTTTTGAGCGCTAAGTCGATGCGTACCCGCTCATTAGTAAATACGTCGAGGTCGTAGGGGTCGCCCGCTTTCAGCAAGCTGGCTGCTTGCGTATTGCGGATAGCTTTTTCAATCAGCGAGTCGCCTTGAGGAAAGCGGATATCCTGAATGAGGTATTGTTGGCCGGGGCGGGCGGTATAATCAACCTGCGCCGTCTTCTCCTGCGCCTTTACTTCGCTGCTTACGCTGCCATGAAAATAGCCTCGGTTTTGGAGGCGGTTGGTCATTAGGTCGCGCGTTTGCTTGGCCTGCACCTGGCTTAGTAGCACAGGCGCTTCGCCCAGTTTGCCAGCCAGGTAATGACCGATGCCTTTTTCCTTACCCACGCCCAAATGCCAGAAATAGAGCTTTGGCCGCAAACCCAGGATAGACATATTAGGCTTGGGGCGCACCACTGTTTCAAGTTCGGTTTGCAGAGCAGCCTGGTTGCGTAGCTTGGCTGGTGCGTCAATGCTCACTTTGCTACCGGTATACAGCTTCTGGCCCTCTGGAATATACTTGAGGCCCGAGCAGGAAGCCAGCAACAGCAGGCCTAAGCCGCTTGACCAACGGCTGGCTAGCTGGCCGGCCATGGCTCGCCAAGAGGTAGAAAAAGGAGTGTTATTCAAATAAATACGCTTCATGCTAACTTACTGGCTGGTGGCCGGGCGGCGGGTGGTGTCGCGGCGGGCAGTGCTTGGGGTGCTTATGGCAGCGGCCGAATCAGCTTGCTGCTGTTCACGGCGCTTGCGCTCCTCGGTATCCTTTTTATCCTGCTTGCGGGCATCGCGCAGGTCGCGCTTTACCTCAGGCGCTATCTTGGCAAATAGGTCTTGCAGGTTGTTATAGTCACGCTGGAAAACCAGCGAAGCGCCGGTGCGCACAATGTTGCCGTCGATATCCTCGTAGGCATTTTGGCGGAATGCGCGCAAGCGCAGACGGCCATCGCGTAAGACGGTGTACTCGATGCTCACGTCGCCGGCAAAGTTGCTAGCGTTGCCCTGGCTGGCCTGGTTGCCCGAGGTACCACCCAGCGGCACATCGGTGCCTAGGCGCACGGTGAGGCGGTTGTTGAGCAACTGGCGGCGCACGGCTACGTTCAGGTCGGTGCGGCTCTGGGCCGAGCCGGAGCTATAATCGGCTTGGTTGGTCACGCCCAAGTCAATGCCCAGCCCGGCCAGGTACTTGCCAGTCAGGTTTTGCAGCTGGTCGGTAAGCACCTGGCTCACTGAGCCGCGCAGCTGGCTGGCCACGATGCCCTCGCCGGCCGAAGTTTCAAACGGATTTTGCTGTACAAACCGCCCTAGTACGAGCAGCGAAAACACCTGCTTGCTTTGCTCTGAAGTGTTAGTGGGCTGGCGCAGCTGGGCCAGCCGCGCCTCTACTTCGCCGCCCAGCGCCCCGCGTTGGTCCTCGGGCAACGTGATATCGAAGCCAATAGTGGGTTTGCTCAGCTGGTCAGTCACTTTTATGAGTACGCTGAAGGGTAGGGCATTTCGCGCTACTGTGTTCGCATACTGGCTGTCGCTGCCCTGACCGGCCAGCAGCTCGGCCGGGGCCGTTTTTATCTTGTAAACGGCCGTCAGGTTGAGGTCGGCATTGTACGGGTCGCCGGTCCAGGCGATAGACGAGCCCCGGGCAATGATGAATTCGCGCGTCACCAAGCCATAAAGCGAAAGCTTGTACTTGCCGCGGCGCACGTCGAGGCGACCGTTCAGCGTGAGGTTGCCGCTCGGGTCGAGGGTAGTGGTGAGCGTGCCGGCGGCGCGCACGCGCAGGTTATCGCCGCTCACTGGGTCCACGACGATGGTGAAGGGCGTGTCGTCGGTAATCGTAATCTGGGCCGTGATGTCGTAGCCCATGGTGCTACTGCTTACCGAGTCGGGGTCGGTCAATACCACCAGGTGCGGCTTGGGCCGGGGTTTCAAGTCCACAAACTGCACAATGCCTTCGCGGGCTACCACGCTGGGGTCAGCAGCGGGGTTTTCCACCGTCAGGTCTGAGCCCTTTACCACCGTGGCGCGCGTATCGATTTTGATGAGCGTGAGCGGTCCTGTGAGGCGGGTGTCCGAATCAACTACCAAGCGGCCGTAATACAACGTGTTGTCTTGCGTGCGTCGGCTCTTCACGGCCAAGAACTTGTCAGTTGTTACGTGCAGGTCGAAGTTGTAGTCAATCAGGTTTTTGGTCAGCAAGTAGCCATTGGCTACTGCCTTATTACCGGCCGAGTCCAGCACCGTGAAGTTGTTGAACGCAATGCCTTTGTCGTCAAACGTTACCGGCTGGCTCACGAGCCGGAACGGCGAGCCCAGCTGCGGCACTACGAAGCTGGCATCGGGCGAGGTAATGAGTTGGCCGCGCACCTGTGGCGCGCTGGTGGTGCCCGCAATGTCGAGCCGCCCGCTCAGGAAGCCCGTGGCCTTGCTTATTTGCCCCGCCGAAAATGGCTCTGCTGTTTTCACATTCAGTCTTGCCACGTCGAGCACGAAATCGAGGGGGGTAGGGCCCACAGTGCGGTAGGCCCCGCGTAGGGTCACGTCGTTGCCACCGCCGCCGGTGAGGCGGGCGTTCACATCGTAGCGGTCGGCCACTGGGTTACTGGCTTGCAGGCTCAGGTCGCCGAGTACTGTTTTGCTATACAGCAGGTCTTTAATAGTCAAATTGGCCGTAAAGGCCTGCTTCTTGGTGCCCAGGTTGCGGGCCACGGCCTCACCATTGAGTGTGCCGCCCAGTGTCGAGTCAGGCTGGCCGATGGCCCTGCTTAGAATACTAAGTTGAAACTGCTCGAAGCGCACGGCCAGCGGCGACGTATTCACGGCTGGGTTCTGGCTCTGCACCACTAGGGCCGAGCTGCCATTAGTGAGGCGCAAGTTGTTGGCTACTACGGTGCCATCGGCGTTGTAGCGCACATAGTTGCCCGTGCCCGCTGTCCAGGTGTCATAGTTAATAATTTGGTCGTTGGCAAAAGCAAACTGGTAGGCACTACCCCGGCCCTGCGTCAGCACTTCCAGCGCGCCAGCTAGGGCCAGTCGTTCGCGGTTGCTGCTGTCGCCCAAAATGGCCACGCGCGTATTCACTTTATTATCGGCCACATTACCTACAAAGCTGGGTTGGCGCAGCGAGAAGCTACTGTCTTGCCGAGCACGGGCCAGGCGTAGCGCATAGTCGAGCTTGCGTGGGTCCGAGTTCACGTCCAGCGTCAGCGAGTCAAGACGGTAGTTCTGGTAGCGGATGTAGCGTATGTCGGTTTTTGCCGTGAGACGGGCAGCGGCGCGGCTATAGTCGCCGGCCAATACGAAGGGCGACAGCCGCTTCAAATCTGGCACCAGGCGGCGCAGCAGCCGAGTGTTTTTTACGCGCAGCGAGTACGTAAACTGCTGGCTACCAGTCTCCTTGCGGAAGGGCGTCACGCCGGCCAGGCGGAAATAGCGGTTGATGTGCCGCTGCAACTCGGTAGCCAAATCACCCAAATGCACGTTGCCATCGAGCTTGACGGCCGCCACGTTCGAGTTGAAATCCACAGCCGTGCGCGAAGCTGTTTGCACGATGCGGCCCTGCACCGAATCAAGCGGAATGCGCTGCTTGTCCTTTGTAATCACGATGTGGTCGCCGCTGAATGTGCCGTTAATCGTGTTCAGGCTCGACCCGCGCAGGTTGGCTTGCAGGTCGCCCTGCACGCGCAGGTCGCCGCCAGTGTAGAAGCCCAGCGCCGTGAGGTTGGCCCCGCGCAGATTTAGTGAAGTCACCTCATAGCTCGGGTTATTGGCGTCGCGCAGGTTCACCACGGCCTTCAGGTCGAGGTCAAGGTTGGGGTCCGAGTGACTGCTGGCCGCAATGGTGTACTTGCCCCGGTCGATGCCCACAGTCGTGGCCACGCCGTGGTAGGTGTAGCCGTTGTAGCGGGCGCTTTGCACGTTGGCCGTTAGCTGCCCCACCAGCGTGTTGGGGTCTTGCAGGTTGCCAGTGGCGTTAATGCGCCCCGTACCTGTGATGGCCCCGATAGTTGGGTCCTTCAGCAGCTTGCCTGCGTCGAAGTTTTGCACCGCAAACGTGCCCACCAGCGGCTGCTGCCCGTTGGCCTGCGCCGCGCCTAGCTTACCGCTGAACGCCACGTTGCCATAAGTGGAGCGCAATTTCAGGTTGGTATCGAAAGCCAGCGTCGTGGGCCGTCCTCTGAAAGTGCCGCTCAACGAGAGGGTAGGCGGTAGGCTGATGTTGCTGGGCACCGTGCCCTTGGGTAGCACGCTCAGCAGGTCGGCGCGCGTAGTACTAAATTTTTGAATATCAAGGTCTACAAACAGGCGGCCATCTACGTTAGGCAGGCCCACAATGTGCGCCCGGCGCGCCTGCATAGCTGTGTTGCGCAACCCCACAAAGTCGAAATTGCGCACGAGCAAGTCGCCCAGCCGGCCGCTCACCAAGCCGCTTAGCAGCACGCTTTGGTTGGGGCCGGTGGTAAAGGGCGGCGTATCAGCCAGGCTCGGCACCAGGTACAGGATGTCGCGGAAGCCCAGCCGGGTGGTGCGCAAGTCGCCACTCAAGCCCAGGTTGGGCAGGTCATCTGCAATGCCGCCCAGACTCTTAAAGCGCATAGCCAGGCTGCGCTTGAGGCGCGTGTGCGGCGTCACCAAGTCCAGGCTATCGAGCTTGATTTCGACCGAGTCGTACACCACATTGGCCCGCGCCGACGTGATAGCAAAGCCGCTTTGGTCCTTGCCTGCCAGGTTGTCAATCTTCACCGTGGTCAGGTTTTCGGTAAAGGACAGGTCCCGTGTATTCAGCACCAGGTCAGTGAAATGCAGGTGGCTATAGTCGAGCGCTGGGTACCGCGTGCGCAGCTTGGGGTCGTTGAAGTTATCGAAGTTTACCGCCAGCTGGCTCACGTCCGATTGTTCGAGCGTAACGCGCCATTTGAGGGGGGTAGGGCTAGCCTTGTCGATAGCTTCGTCTACCTTGCGCACGGCCTCGGCGGGGTTAATGGCCCGCTGCGCCACCGGCACATTCTGGTTCTGGGCGTAGGCAAACGTGGTGTTTTTGAGCGTCAGCTTGCCGAGGTCTATGCGCTCCTTGGCCAGGTCGATATTTTTGGTGGTGACGTCGGCCAGCCCAATCTGCGTGTTGATGTACTGCGCCGACGGGTCGTTTTTATACACAAAGCCGACGTCTTCGAGTGTCGCCTTATTCAGGCCAAACGTTAGGTCGAGCGGTTTTTCGGGTTTCTTGTCGTCAAGCTCGGGAGCGGTCTTAGTCTGCTCCATGCGGATGGCCGCGTGCCGTAGCGTCGCGTTATCCACCTTATACACAGAGTTATCCACATCTACCTCGTCCATGTTGACAAGTAGGTCGCCGAGCTTGGCCCGCAGGTCGGAGCCCGCTATCTGGTCGTTCTGGGTGAAGAGAATATTGGCCAGATGCACCCGGCCGATGTCGTACTTCAGCCCCGAGCTAGTAGTGTCGACCGGCGCCGTGGGGTCGGTGAAGGCCTTGATAATGAAGTCGTAGTTGTTAACGCTGTCGGGCTCGGTGCGGGTGAGGCGCACGCGGCCGTTTTCCAGCTCCACGTCCTTGATATTGACTTGCTTCTTGAGCAGGGCAAAAATATCGACGCTCACACCCAGGTGGCCCACACTTAGCAGCGTGTCGCGCTGCTGGTCGGCCAGGTATACATTGTCAAAGTTGATGGCGTGCCGAAAATCGGTGCGGAAGGTGCCCAGCCGCACCTCGGTTTTGAGCTTGTCGCGCAGATAACCTTCGGCACGACGTGCTACAAAATCTTGGCCTGCCGGAAACTGCAGGTACACAACCACGCCAATGACTAGTAGCAAAACCAGTGCAATCAGCCCAAAGACAACGTAGAGAAAGCGCCGTAGATAAACTGACACAGGCAGAAAAGGTAAGGTGAAGTCGCGCCCAACTTCAGTAAAGGAACAGAATTATGGCTTTCCAAACGGGAAACTATCGGCCGGGGTTGGCTAAACGACGACGGAAAGTACTGAATAAGGTTGCAGCCAAGCATGCTCGTAACGCGCTAGGGTAGGGGTTTTAGTGCGTGGCCTTGGCCCCGCAAACCCGCCGCCGGCCGTTACTTTGCCCCATGCAGCCTACTTCCGCCCCCGATTACCGCCCCCTCATTCGCCAGGCTTTTGCCGAGATGGAAAAAGTGGTGGTAGGCCAGCGCACGCTGGTGAGCCGCCTGCTCATCGGCGTGTTTACCGGCGGCCACATCTTGCTCGAAGGCGTACCGGGCCTGGCCAAAACGCTCACCGTGTCGACACTGGCCCAGGTGCTGCACCTGCACTTTCAGCGGGTGCAGTTTACGCCCGACCTGCTGCCTTCCGACCTCGTGGGTACCATGATTTACAACCAGAACCAGTCGGTATTTGAGGTCAAGAAAGGCCCCATCTTCGCCAACCTCGTGCTGGCCGATGAAATAAATCGCTCGCCCGCCAAGGTACAGAGCGCCCTGCTCGAAGCCATGCAGGAAAACCAGGTTACCATCGGCGAAACGACTTACCCGCTCGACCGGCCCTTTCTAGTACTGGCCACCCAAAACCCGGTGGAGCAGGAGGGCACCTACCCCCTGCCCGAGGCGCAAGTTGACCGCTTCATGCTGAAAGTGCACGTCGATTACCTCAAAAAAGCCGACGAGCTGGAGGTGATGCGCCGCATGGCCAACCTCGGTTTTCAGGGCGATGTGCAGCCTGTGCTGACGAAGGAAGATATCTTCGGCATCCGCGACCAGATAAACCAGGTGCAGATTTCGGATACGCTGGAAAAATACCTCATTGAGTTGGTGTTTGCCACGCGCCGCCCAGCCGACTACGACCTGCCCGAGTTTGCGCAGGCCGTGCAGTTTGGGGCCAGCCCGCGCGCCAGCATCGCGCTGCACCGCGCCGCCCGCGCCGTGGCCTACCTCGACGGCCGCGACTACGTGCTGCCCGAAGACATCAAGGATGTGGCCGAGGACGTGCTCAACCACCGCATCCTGATGACCTACGAAGCTGAGGCCGACGGCATTCGCACCCACGATTTAATCGAGGCCATTTTGCGGAAAGTTCCGATTTCGTAAATCTGGCGGCTGGTAGGGGGGTAGGGGCGTTTAGAATAGTGATTAAATCAATGTAATACTTCGTCGAGTTTGCCGCTATCGACTCAGCTCACCGGTTAGCCATTGGCGGGTATCCTGACCACTTACTTGGGCGACTACTTCCAGAAAAGCAGCCGTCGTGCTAACCTTCTTGGCGGCGGTTTTCGCTAAAATGGCATACATTTTTTCTGTGCCAACGCGGGTATGCAAGGCTGCTAAGATGGCAGTTCCCTTGTCATACACCACGCGGCGGAATAGGGGATAAGAAGCATTTTCTCGGTTAAAACCGATGATGGCCGGGGCGTTTGCCGCCGACTGCACCTTCTTCGCTAACTCGGCCCGGTAGCCTGTCGAATCGCCGCTCGCCTGCAAATAGAGAAAGCTGGAATAGGTAGCAAACGCTTCGTTCAGCCACTCGCTCTCATCGTGAACAGAGCCGTACCCCCACCACTTGTGGCTGATTTCATGCGCCAAAATCAATAGAGCTTCTCTGTCTTTTACATCGAAGTCCGGATAGGTAATGACAGTGGCATTGTCTAGTAGGCCAAACGCATCGCGGTTGGTGCCGGGTAGCAAAATGGTGAATCGCTTGATGGGATCCTGGGCTCCTAAGGAACGGTTATAAAACGCAATGATGGCTTCGGCCCGCTTTAGTATCAAGGTGTCACGACCGAGCAAGGGTGGTTCGACCTTAACTACCGCGATGCGTGGCCCGCTGGTAGAAGCAACCTGCTGAAACTGGGTGGCCACAAAAGCCGTGATCTCCATGGCGCTGGTAACCCCGTGAAAGCTCCACCGCTCGCCTCGCTGCTGGCCAAGCGTGGTGCTACGCACTTGGTAAGCCGGTGGTGCATTCACCTCCAGGGTATAGGCAACTAGCTCATACTCCTGGCCGGGCCGAAAGGGAACCCAGTTGGAGTGTCCACTGAATTCCATTACTTGGGCAGTGTACATATTCTTGTTCAGCGTGCCCGAATAGGTAAAGGTCAACTTTCGGCCCTTGCGAAGAGTCGCGGGAAAACGCACTTCTACCTGCTGCATCGTATCGGCAAAGTAGGGGTAGTAGCGCCGCACGACGCGCTGCTGGATAGCTTGGGCACTAGCCAGGTGCTGAAGCGGAAACTGCCGGTTCAGATTTAGCCGCACGACAGAAGTAGTATCAGTGGCAGGTAAACTAAAGGTATACTGGCAGCTAAATGAATGATTACTAGGTGATACTTTTAGTTGCAGCTGCACAATTGGTGTGGCAAAGCTGCTGGGTAAGCTGATGAATAATAAGAAAAGAAAAGCAAAAAAGCGCGTTGGTAAGCGTGGCATGACTAGGATGTTTTAAAGCAATCGAATATTAGTGCAAGGTGCGGTATGTTACTCGATTTCAAGACTAAGATGCGTTCTCTAAGCTAGAAAAGCCTGTTTTCAATAGCTGAACGCCTTCTTTGCGCTGCTTGGTACACACGATTTGACGGGAGCTATTCTGCGCAAAGTGCTGGCGTTGCCAAGCGGCCCTACCCCCCCGCGGCCAGCAGAAAACGGAGCGCTACTCTGCATTTACAGCGTATAGCTCACCGACAGCCGGCCGTTGATGCCCGCCTGCGGAATCCAATAGTACAGCCCATTGCGCAGCCAGGGCGTCGCGATGAGGTTGTGGTTCAGTAGGTTGTTTACTAGCAGGTTCACCTTCAGGTGCGGCGACTGCCAGCCTACCCCCCCATCGAGGCGGAAGTAATTGGGGATAGCGTAGGGCGTGGCCACGGCGTAGCGTCCGCCCCGGCCGGCCTGGTACTGGTAGCCGAGCGAGAAGCTGAGGCCGCGCACCAGCCGGGAGGGCAGCTCGTAATTGAGCCACGTGTTCTGCACGTGCTTGACGAACAGCGGCGGGCGGGTGCCCACCAGCAGCGGGTTGGTATCGCCGTCGATTTTGGCGTCGGTGTAGGCGTAGTTCACCACCACGTTGAGGCCGCGCACTACCTGGCCCACCACGTCGAGTTCCACGCCCTGGGCGTGGTTTTCGCCTACCTGGATGCGGTAGAGGCTGTTGGCGGGGTCTACGGCGGCAATGCCGGAGCGCGTGAGGTGATACAGGGCCAGGGCTGAAGTCCAGCGGCCATCGAGCCAGTTTTTCTTCAGCCCGATTTCGCGGTTGCTGCCGCGCAGCGGGTCGAGGGGTGTGCCGGCGCTCGTGCTGCCGCCCTGCGGCACCAGCGTGCGGTCGTAGAGGCCATACACTGAGAAGCTGGGCGAGAGGCTATAGCTCAGGCCCAGGCGCGGCGTCAGCACCCGGTCGTGCGAGCTGCTGCCTACACCCAGCACTTGGTTGTGGCTTTGCACAGCGGTGTAGCGCAGGCCGGGCGTGAGGCGCAGCTTGTTGTCGAACAGCGCCACCTCGTCGAGGGCATATACCGAGTAGTAATTGATGGTCTGCTCGGTGTTGCGCCCAGCGAGGCCGTTGGGCGAGGTGTAGCCCGGTATTTCGGCCCCGTGCACGGGGTTGGTCACGTCGAGAGGGTAGTACACGGGCTGGGTGGTGCCGCTGGCCGTAGTCGTGTTATAGGTTAGGTAATCGACGGCCAGAAACTTCTTCTGGTTGACATCGACCCCCGCCAGCAGCTGGTGCGCAAGCGGGCCGGTGGTGAACTTGCCATTCACAAAGGCCTGCTGCGACAGCACTTGCGTGCGGTCGAGGTCGTACTTGGGGTTGCGCAGCAGCACGTTGGGGTTGGCCGCGTTCACGCCCGTCACCCACAGGTAGCGGCCCTCGCTCTTCTCCAGCAAAAATGCCCCGCGTGCCGTGAGCTGCCAGCCGGGGCTGAACTGGTGCGTGAGCGTGAGAAAGCCCGACTGGTTTTGCGCGTGAATGGGTCCTACACTGGGCTCGCTGATGGTGAAGTCGCGCGGCAGCGAGCCGAAGCCGTTGGGCGTCATCACGATGGGGCTATACAGGCCGTAGTTGAAATGCTGAAACGTGTATTCGGCCGTGAGGGCGGTGCGGGCGCTGAGCTGATAGCGCAGCACCGGCGACACTAGCAGGCGGCGGTTGTAGTCGCCGGGCACGAAGGAGTTGGTACGCATGCCCATCGCATTGAAGCGATAAAGTAGCTTGCCGGCCTTGTCGAGCTTGCCGTCTAGATCGGCGGCTAGCCGGTAAAAATCGTAGTTGCCCAGCATAGCCGTAGCCGATTGGTGTGGCGTGCCGGTGGGCTGCTTGGTCACGATGTTGAAGCTGCCGGCCGGGTCGCCAATGTTGTTCATAAACAGCGACGGCCCCTTGATGAACTCGACGCGGTCGATGAGGGCAGCATCGTCGGGCACAGGACCGCGGTAGTAAGGCGTCAGGTCCACGCCGTTGCGCAGCGGCGCAATCTGGCCGCCGCGCATGTAAAGGTTAGGGCCCAGGTTATTGGAGATTTCGTTGCGCACCACACCGCTCACGTTGCGCGTTACGCTCTCGGTGGTGTTGAAGCTGCCTTGGTCAAAAATCACCTCCGGCGTTACGACCTGAATGTGCTGCGATAGCTGGAGCAGCGGTGTTTGCAGCCGCAGCGCGCTCGACACGGTTTGGGTGGCGTACTGGCGGTAGTATTTCGACGTCACCACGGCCTCGCCCAGTGTGGTGGCCGCATCGGTCGCCAGCCCAATAGTGAGCGGCTGGCTGCCACTCACCTGCATCACCTGCGGCAAGTAGCCCAGGTGGTTGACGGTGAGCGACGTAATGGCTGCCCGCCCGTGTAGCTCAAAGCGCCCGGCACTATCGGTAGTGGCTACCTGGCTAGCTTGCGGGCTGCTGATGGTAGCGCCGCCGAGCGGGGCGCCTGCGCGCGGGCCATCGGTCTGGCGCACCACGCCGCGCACTATACTCTGGCCGAAAGCGAGCGAAGTCAGTAAGAATAAGAAGCAGGTAAGCGCGAATTTCATACACAAAAGCTGGGTATAATCACGGACGAGTAGCCCGGAGTAGTAAGTGAAAAAATGGCGGGCAGCGGGCGCTGGCGGCGCACGGCTGCACCGGGCGTTGCGCCGCGGCCCTACCCCCCTGGTCTTAGGAAAGTTTGGGGCCCGCCGGGCGTGGCCGCCGCCGGTACCAGAGCGCAAAACCCGTGAGCGCTAGCAAGCCTGGCGTGAGGCCTACCCCCACATAAAGCGCTCGCGTGGCCCAGCCGCCGAAGGTGCCGAAGTGGAACGGCCCCACTAGTGCCTCCCACTGCGCGGACCAGCCTGCAGTGCGCTTGTCACGGCTAGCCAGCACCTGGCCGGTGATAGGGTCTACCTCTACCGTAGCGCTGGGGCCCCAGGGTAACTCGTGGCTGGGCAAGATGCCTGTGAGGATGAAGGGCTTGCCTGGCTGGGTGGGCAGGCGCAGCCGGGTGGGTACCAGGGCAGGGTTGGCGGCGCGGGCCGTGGCCAGCAGCGTAGCTACCGAGCGCGGCATCAGGGTGTTGGGCGGTACCGGGTGGCACTGCATCCGCCACATGGCTGGGTCAAAGCCGAACAGATTGAGCCAGAAGCCGGTGAAGAAAACCAGTGCGTTGAGCAGCAGCGCCCAGGTGCCCACATAGCGGTGCAAGTCGGAGGCCAGCACGCGCCAATTGTGGCGGCGTAGCGGCGCGCGCAACAGGAGCACCTTGCCCAGTTGCTTGCGATACACCACCGCGCCTGTCAGCACCGAAGCCAGCAGCGCCAGGCCCAGCAGCGCCGTGAGCACCACCCCATACATACCCAGCTGAAAGCTGAAGTGGAACTGGTACAGCCAGTTGAGGCAGCCCCCCGCCAGCCCCGCGTAAGGTCCCTCGCGCAGAATGCGTCCGGTGCCGGGGTCCACGTTGACATTTAGTAGGTCGTAGGTACTGGGGTCGCCGTCGTTGCCATACAAGCGAAACTCGTAGCTGTCGCCGGGTTGTTGTGGCAACTGCCGGATAACCATGCTGTGCAGCGCCGGGTAGCGGTGGCCCAGCATGCGGTATACCGAATCGAGGGGCACTGGGGGCCGCCCAGCCGGCAATGCCGCCGCCCGGGGCACCAGTAGCCGGTCCAGCTCAGGCCGGAAGACCAGAGCAGCGCCGCTCAGGCCTAGCAGCAGCAGCGGCACGCCCGTAAGCAGCCCCAGCCAGCTGTGCAGCCGAAAAAGCCGCCGCAGCCAAGTATTCTTGCTTGTGCTCATAAAGAGAGTAAAATCCGGAAGGAGAGAGGTATTTGCCAAGCGCAACAGCGGGCACAAATCGGCCTTGCCAAGTGCAGCAACTGCTTGGTTTGCCCGCACGTCGGCCTTGGCCAATTGGGGCCGCGTAGCGCGTTCCTAGGTAGGAGACGAAAAACTTAGCTAGCAACTAGGGGGTAGGCCGCTTACCAGCACGGGTTGCTACCGTGCGCCGACTGGACATGAAGTAACGCAGGCGCCGACGGAAGGAATGTCAGCGTTACAGCCCGCCATCTTACCCGATGGCTTCCGCTAGTACCAGCAGATGATGCCCGCAGCAGCTGCAGTAAAATAAATGATAGGCAGCAAGATACATAGGCTGCGTAGCACCGTGTCTGGCGCAAAAAGCAGCCAATAGCGGCTGCAGTATCCCCCTAAAATAGTTTTGGCTAGCCTTGCGCTTGCGGCGGATGAAACACGCCGTGGGCGTCGCTAGCAGGCACCCATATCGCCCTGAAAGCGCCATAGCCCATGGGGACCGTAGCCCAGCGTACAGGCGCCGTCGGCACCAGCCCGCCAAAGGCGGTGGGCAGCATCTCCAGCCGCTCCTTTAAGGAGTTGGGGGCCTTACTCTCCCGCTCTTCCTGTTTCTTGAGTTGCTTGGCGAAGTAGCACTTGCCATCGCAATGCAATAGGGGCCGTGCCTTGTTCACACAAAAGCGTGCCGTAATTGTGGCCCGGTTGAGGGTAAAATCAACCACCAACATTTCGCGGCTGAACGTTTGCAGCAGCACGAGCGAAATGAGCAGGTAGGAGAAAAATGCCTTCACAACAGAAATACGAGCGGTTGCAAAGGTAGCCTCGCAATGCCGCTGAATCAGCCCGGCAAGCGACAAATGAAGGCAATTAGCGGCTGTCCTTAGCCGGCCTGGCTTTCACTACGCGAGTGCTGTTGGCGTAGTATGGCTACTTATTAAAGCTTAACCTTTCAATAAGTATCTCGTTTAAGGGCGAGTGGTTAACGACCGCCGCCGCTGCAAATTCGGCGCTTCTCCATTCTTCACTGAAACACGTTAGTACGATGAAAAAGCTGCTCATTCTCGCTGCAATGCTGACCGCTGGTGCTTACTCAGCCAATGCCCAAACTGGCACGACTACCACCACGACTCGCAAAACCACGACCACTCCGTCAACCACTACTACTTCGCCCATGAGCGGCACGACTACGGATACTACCCCGTCGTCGACCACTATGGAGTCGACTACCACCACGGCCCCGGCTCCCGGCACCGTCACCGTGCCCACTGGTAAAAAAGTGAAGTCGAACGGCAAAAAGATGAAAATTAAGTAAGCATAGTTGAGCTTACTTAATATCAAAAGCCCGGTTGCAAGCAATTGCAGCCGGGCTTTTTGGTGCGTAAGCAAAA
>CAZZDR010000013.1:23660-26986 GCA_964652535.1 uncultured Hymenobacter sp.
GCCAGCGCATCGTAGAGCTTGGCGGGCGAGTTGGTGTCCAGCACGGGTAAGCCCAAAAAGGAAACTACCACCACATCGGCCAGGGCAAACCAGCTGAACACCGCGTGGCGCGGCTGCCCGCCCACTAGCCGGATACGCCCCGGCCAGCGCGCCGCCGCCGCCGCCACCAGCGGCGCATAGTAGCCATGCCCCAAGAAAAGAAACGTCGCGGTAGCATCGGCGGCTACCAAGGCCTCGGCCGCCGCCACTACGGTAGGCATATCATTGGCCCGCCCAAAAGTGCCGGCATATAGCACTACCCGCTGGCCCAGCAGCCTCTGTTCTTGGCGCAATTTGGCCACGGCGGGGGGGGTAGGGCGAGCTGCCAGGTCGAGGTCGGTGCCATTGAGCAGGGTAGTAATTTTGGCGGGCGCGATGCCCAGGCCCGCCACGTAGGCGCTCATGTCGGGCGAAAGCGGCACAATATGCGCCGCACGTTCATACAGGCGTTTTTCGAGCGCAAAAAGCTGCTGCCGCGCCAGAGCCGTCGGCACCGCGCCCATCGCAATGGGGAAAGAAGGCCACAAATCCTGCACCTCAAACACCCAGGGCACGCGCCAGTGCTGCGCCACCCGCGCCGCTGCCCAAGCCGCCGTCAGCGGCGTGCTGATGCCCCATACCACATCGGGGCGGCCTATGCGCCGCCCCGCCCGCACAGCCCAAGCGGCATACTGCGCAAAAGCCAGCGCCCGCCGCGCGGGGCCCATCTTGTTGTCATACGGAATGTTAGCCTCCAGTAGCGCTACGCCCGGTGGCACCCAAGGCCACGCGTGCGTAAGCTGCTGGGGCCGCCAAGCCGGGGTAGTAAGTAGCGTAACTTGGTGGTGCTGCGCAATTTCAGCCAGCAGCGTGTAGTGCCGGCTAGTAGCCGGGCAGTCGGGGCTGGTATGGTACTGGTTGAAAACCGCGATGTGCATTTTTATGAATTAGGAGTTATGAATTGCTCCTAAAAAGCTGATGGGGCACCTCATAACTCCTAAACGCACGATTACTTTTTCGGCCGGTAGTGCGAGTCGCTGAGTAGGCGTTGGGCATTGGTTGTGGCCATGAGCTGGGGTAGGGTCACGTCGGTGTGCTCGGCCATGTACTTGCGCACAATTTGCAGGCCCAGCCATTGGCCCACGCGGCCGGGGCAAGTGCGGTCAATCTCGGGCACGTTGGGTCGCTCTCCCACATACTTCTGAATCACGAAGGGGGTAGTCGTATAGAGGAGATTCTGCTCCAGAAAATGCCCCCAAATGCGCGCTTCGTTGAACTTCACGTTCTTTAGCTCCTTAGCCGAGTAACCAATAAGCAACGAGTCGGGTGTGCAGGGCAGCACCTGGCCCGCAAAGTAGAGGCGCTTGCCCTGGTCCACCATCTGGTCGAGCATCGACGTTGCCGTGAGCTGGTGTTTGTTGTACTTGCTCGACACAGCCAGCGCCAGAGTGGGCAGCACGTAGGCCGGCCGGTAGCGCCGCAGCATATAAGCGGGCAAGTCGGGCCGGTAGCTAGCCTGCGGCCCCGCAAACCAGTCTAGGCTGATTACCAGAAGTTTATCATTTATAAAAATATCTTTGCCCAGCAAGCCGCTCACGTAGGTCGTCGCCACGGCCGGCGCCTTAAAGTCGGGGAAATAATACTTTACCCGCCCAAACATTGCCCCCAAGTCTTGCCGCAGCGCTGCCGAGTCGGCAAAGGCCGCTGCCGTTTGCTGGCTCAGCTTCTGCAAGTCGGGGCTGCTGGCCAACTGGGCCAATGCTTTGGCCAGCGTATCGGGCGGGGCCTGCCTCGCTTGTAGGTAGTACTGCGCAAAAACCGGATTGGCGCGCATGAATTGCAACCCCTCAGCCGGATTTTTAATCTGAAAAAACGATTTCTCGAGGTGGCGTAAGGGTAGGGCCACAGTAGGCGCATCGCTAGCGGGGTCGGGGCGGCAGCCGCCCTCGGCGTCGCGCTGGCAGCCGGCTAGCAGGCCCGCGGCCGCCAGCCCTAGGGCCGTAATAAGTGCAGATACTTTCAAGCTCAAGCTATTTTCGCGTAAAATTACACTTTCCTAACGCGGCGCCACGTTCCGCATTATCAAATACCTCCACACTTATTTATGAAGAAATTATTCTTTACCCTCGCAGCGCTGGCCATAGCCCCCGCTGCTTTTGCCCAGGTCGAAATTGGTCTTAAGGTATCGCCGGCCATCTCTTTTCTCCGGACAAGTTCGCCCTCAACTACCAATTTTCAAGGTGACGGTGGCAAGCTAAGCTTCGGTGGTGGCATATTCGTGGATTACTTTTTCGGCGAAAACTACGCTTTCAATACAGGCCTGTTTCTGACTGGTAAGGGGGGTAACCTAACTTACCAAGAAGCGATGGTAGCAGGAGCTACTCGGCCAACGGTATCGCAGAAAATCGCTATTCAATACCTCGAAATACCTGCTACCATCAAGCTTTTCACCAACGAGGTTGCGCCTGCCACGCGCGTCTATTTCCAAGTAGGTGGGTCGGTTGGTTTCCCAGTAGCTACGCGCATTAACGGGGATAAATTCTACACTGACACTTATAACGGTAATGCTCAAACCGAAGCTTCTAGCCACGTTTTTGCCGTCGATGCCAACCTTATTGGTGGCCTAGGTGTCGAGTACCAACTGGGGCAAAGTACTAAGCTGCTGGCTGGTCTTAGCTACCACCATGGCTTGGTCAACCTCGACCATTACTTTGAAAAGAACCGTGGTTTCAGTGATGTTAGCATTAAAAATAGCGTGGTTGCCTTAGACCTAGGTTTGAAATTCTAGTCTAGAAATTTCGACCTAATATGTCGAATTAAGCCGTTTATGCACGCCAAAAGAAGAGGCCGCCTTACTTGGCGGCCTCTTCTTTTGTTGCTCGCCAGGCAGTGGCAGGGCAGCTACAAAATTCGCTTAATTTAGCCGAATCATCGGTTTAGACATCCTCTACCACTACCTCTCGGTCTTGTGCCCGCGCCATGGCGGCGGAAGCCGAATGCAACTCGATTTGCTCGCCGTGCTCATCTTCGATGCGGAAATCGGTGAGGCCCAGCGCCGTGTCTTTCATTACTTTTACCCACTTATAGTATTTCAGGTACCACTTCATCTGCTTGCTTACTAAGCCTTTGGTGTAGTAAGCGTGCAAAAACGGGTGTACGTACAGTGTGAGGCCGTTCTGATTCTGATTCACCAGCAGGTCGTCAATGCTGTTGTCAATCTCATCCGTTACCTGGATGGAGGCCGAAATCTTGCCCGTGCCACCGCAGGTAGGGCATACCTCGCCGGTCACGATGGTTTCGGCCGGCCG
>CAZZDR010000014.1:0-3571 GCA_964652535.1 uncultured Hymenobacter sp.
CGCCGCTGCCTGGGGCCGCAGGTTAGAATATTGCCCGCCCGGAATCTCGTGCTCATACACTTCGGCCGTGCCCGCCAGCAGGCCCGATTCAAATGGGTAGTACTGCTCGCGCAAGGCTTCCCAGTAGTCGCTAAACTCGTTGAGGCTTTGCTGGTTGAACTCGCGGTGGCGTGGCGAGTGGCGCAGCATTTCTACCGCCGAGTTGAAGTTGGGCTGCGAGGTAAGGCCTGAAAGGCCGCCCAGCGCCACGTCAATCACGTTCACGCCCGCCTCCACGGCCTTGAGGTAGGTAGCGGCCTGCAGGCTGCTCGTGTCGTGGGTGTGCAGGTGAATGGGCAGCTTCACCGTCTCGCGCAGCGCCGGAATCAGCTCGGCCGCCGCGTAGGGCTTCAGCAGGCCCGCCATGTCCTTGATACACAAGATGTGCGCGCCCGCGTCTTCGAGCTGCTTGGCCAGGGTCAGGTAGTACTGGAGATTGTACTTGGGCCGGCTGGGGTCCAGGATGTCGCCGGTGTAGCAGATGCTGCCCTCGGCCAAGCCAGTCGTTTGCTGGCGCACAAAGTTGATGCAGGACTCCATGCCCTTCATCCAGTTCAACGAGTCGAAAATGCGGAAAACATCCACGCCCTTCGCGCCCGCCTCGGCCACAAATCGTTCGGTCAGGTTGTCAGGGTAGGCCTTGTAGCCCACACCGTTGGCCCCCCGAATCAGCATTTGCAGCAAAATATTCGGCACCGCCTCGCGCAGCCGGCTCAGGCGCGCCCACGGGTCTTCGTGCAAAAAGCGCAGCGCCACGTCAAACGTGGCCCCGCCCCACACTTCGAGCGAGAACGTTTGGGGGTGCTGCTGGGCGTAGCGCCCGGCTACCTTCAGCATGTCGATGGTGCGCATGCGGGTAGCCAGCAGGCTTTGGTGGGCGTCGCGCAGCGTAGTGTCGGTGTAGTGAATGAGCGGCTCGGCGCGCAGCCATTCGCTGAATTTTTCGGGGCCAAGCTCTTGCAGCTTCTGTTTGGTGCCGGCGGGGGGGGGTAGGGTTAGGTCGGCCTGGGGCAGCGGCACGCGGCGCGGCTGGCGGCGCTCGTCCACGCGGCCTTCCACGTCGGGGTTGCCATTTACCACCACCTCGCCGATGTAGTGCAGCAGGCGCGTGGCTCGGTCGAGCCGGGTCCTGAACTGCAGCAACTCCGGGTTATCCTTAATGAAATCGACCGTAGCGTGCCCCGCCTGAAACTCCGGGCTGCGCACGATATTCTGCAGAAACTGCATGTTGGTTTTCACCCCGCGCACCCGAAACTCGTCCAGCGTACGCAGCATTTTTTGGGCCGCGCCGGCCAGCGTGGGTGCGTGCGCCGACACCTTCACCAGCAGCGAATCAAAAAACGGCGAGATAATAGCGCCTTGGTAAACAGACCCTTGGTCGAGCCGGATACCGAAGCCGCCCGCCGAGCGATACGCCACAATGGTACCGTAGTCGGGCTTAAAATCGTTGGTGGCATCTTCCGTAGTAATGCGGCACTGCACGGCCACGCCCATGCGCGGCACCACCACCTCAGGCCCCAGCCCGATTTCGGGCGACTCGAGGGGGTAGCCAGAGGCGATGTAAATCTGGGTCTTGATTAAATCGACGCCCGTTATCATCTCGGTCACCGTGTGCTCGACCTGAATGCGGGGATTGACTTCAATAAAATAAATGCGGTCTAGCTCGGGGTTTACCAAGAATTCCACGGTGCCCACGTTGTCATAGCCCACGGCCTTGCCGATTTTCAGCGCGTACTCATAGAGGCGCGTGCGCAGCGAATCCGTCAGGTCTACGGCCGGCGCTACTTCCACCACTTTCTGGAAGCGGCGCTGCACCGAGCAGTCGCGCTCGTAGAGGTGCGTGAGGTGGCCGTGCTGGTCGCCCACCAGCTGCACCTCGATGTGCTTGGGCCGCTCCACAAATTTTTCGAGGAATACCGTGTCGTCGCCAAAGGCATTTTGCGCCTCATTGCGCGCCTCGAAGAAGCCTTTTTGCAGCTGCTCGTCGTCCCGAATTACGCGCATGCCCCTACCCCCTCCACCCGAGGCAGCTTTCAACATCACGGGGTAGCCGATGCGGTGCGCCTCGGTCAGGGCCACGTCGATATCGACTAAGTCGGCCTCGCTGCTCTCAATGAGCGGCACCTCGCACGTGAGTGCCACCTCCTTGGCCGCCACCTTGTCGCCGAGGGCTTCCATCACCTCAGGGCGCGGCCCTACGAAGATGATGTTTTCTTCGCGGCAGCGCCGGGCCAGGGTAGCATTCTCGCTCAGAAACCCGTAGCCGGGGTGAATGGCCTGCGCCCCATTCTCCTTCGCCACCTTTATAATCGCCTCAATATCAAGGTAAGGCCGCAGCGGCTCGTCATCTTTGCCAATCTGGTAGGCCTCGTCGGCCTTGTAGCGGTGCAGCGAGTTGCGGTCCTCGAAGGTATAGATACCGACCGTGGAAATACCCAGCTCGGTGGCGGCGCGGAATACGCGAATGGCTATTTCGCCGCGGTTAGCGACGAGCAGCTTCGTGATTTTCATAAGGATTCTGGGAGAAAGTAGCAGCAGTTTGGCGGCTAAGCTACGCCGTGGCCTGCTAGCTTCCTACCCCCTACCCTTCCGAAAAGCTGCTAATCCAGGGTAAACGCGCGCGCACCTGCTGCACGCGGGCACTTAGCTCACCTAAACCTGGCCGGTGCACACTACCTAGGTGCGTGGTAGCAAATTCTTTATGTGGGACATAAGTGCCCGCGTCCACGGCCTGCCCCACTTGCTTGTACGCATCCCGAAACGGCACCCCGCTTTGAATGAGCTGATTGATATTTTCGACCGAGAAAATAGCGTCGTATTTGGGTTGGTCAATCACGCCCGGTACCACTTCGAGCACCGGTACAGCAAAAAGCAGAATATCCAGAATATTGGCAAACTGCGTCATCGGCCGAAATAATATTTCCTTCAAAATCTGGAAATCGCGATGGTAGCCACTGGGCAGATTATTGATGGTAAGAATAATATCATTCGGCAAGGCTTGCAACCGGTTGCAATGCGCCCGCACCAATTCAAATACATCGGGGTTTTTCTTGTGCGGCATGATGCTGGAGCCCGTCGTGAATTCCTTAGGAAGCTTCACAAACCCCAAATCTTGGCTGTTATACAGTACCAAGTCGTAGGCCAATTTACTCAGCGTGCCCGCCACGCCCGCAATAGCAAAAGCCAACGTCTTCTCCGTTTTGCCACGCAGCATTTGTGCGCCCACTGCACTGATGGCTACGTTGCCAAAACCCATAGCACGCGTCGTCTGCTCGCGGTCGATACCGAAGCTGCTGCCAAAGCCCGCGCCCGAACCCAGCGGGTTGTGGTCGGCCACCGTGTGCGCAGCTTCCAGCAAGCTCATATCCAGCACTAGATGCTCGGCATACGCCCCAAACCACAGCCCAAAACTGCTCGGCATAGCCGCCTGAAAATGCGTGTAGCCCGGCAGCAAGTCGTTTTTATATTTCTCACCCTGCCGAATTAATAAATCGGCTAATTCCAGAATTTTTGCGCCGATTTTTTCGGTATA
>CAZZDR010000014.1:3671-26607 GCA_964652535.1 uncultured Hymenobacter sp.
TCCTGCCCCACCGTGAACTGCTCAATTTTATCGTTAACGGAGAAGCCTTTTTCCCAGATTTTCATACTATTCAACAGTCATGTAAAATGAAGTGTCACTCCATTTTTACAGATTAAAATCAGTCAGTAATTTAATATAGTCTGCGATTCCGCCACGGACTTCACTTAGCAAAATATACTCGTCCGGCGCGTGCGAGCGGGCGCTGTCGCCTGGCCCCATTTTTAAAGTATCAAACCGCATAAGCGCTTGGTCAGAGAGCGTGGGTGAGCCGTAGGTATGCTTACCCATTGCCACCGCCTGCCGTACAATCGGGTGTTCCAAGCCTAATCCCGACGACTGCAAATGCGTGGAACGTGGTGTGATTTCGGCCTGCACGTGGGCACGTACCATGGCTACTATTTTCTCATTTGAGTAGCACTCGTTGGTCCGAATATCCACCACATAATGACACTCGTCGGGCACTACGTTGTGCTGAGTACCGGCGCTTATTTGCGTCACTGTCATTTTCACCGGACCGAGTAAATCCGACACCTGCGGAAATTGATAAGTACGCAGCCAATTAATATCGTCCAGCGCTTTATAAAGCGCATTATCACCTTCGTCACGGGCGGCGTGCCCAGTGCGGCCGCGGGCTACGCCATCAAGTACCAGCAAACCTTTTTCGGCTACGGCAGCGTGCATTCCGGTAGGTTCACCCACAATGCCCAAATCAATTTTGCCTAATTCGGGTAGAATGCTCTTAATGCCGTTAGCGCCCGATATTTCCTCCTCTGCTGTGATAGCGCAGATTAAATTAAATGCTGTATTTCGCTGATAGAAATACCGAAACGCAGCCAGCAGACTCACGGCCGATGCGCCTGCATCGTTGCTACCCAAACCCGTTAACTTATCACCTTCCAACACCGCGTCAAAAGGTGGATACGTCCAGGCCACGCCCGGCTTCACCGTATCGTGGTGCGAGTTTAATAAAATGGTGGGTTTCTGCGCGTCGAAATCGCGGCTCACCGTCCACACATTATTTCCCTGGCGCTGCGCTGGGATACTGTGCTGCACCAAGAAATCCATCAGAATATCAGCCGTTCCAGCTTCTTCCCGAGAGAAGGAAGGCGTTCGAATTAATTGCTTTAATAATTCAATCGCATCATCGCTCAGCTGCGCAATTAATTCAGACATAGCACCGTCCGTAAATCAGAATTAAGTTGCAGTGCGTGGCCAATAACTACTTTTGCTACCCCTTGATTGAGGGCCGAAAAAGCATTTTCGAGTTTTGGGAGCATGCCATCGGCAATAATTCCTTGCTGCTTTAATTCGGCGTAGGTAGCCGAATTAATTTCAGGAATTACTGAATTATCGTCGGCCACGTCGCGTAGCACACCATTTTTCTCGAAGCAATAATGTAGCGTCACGTTGTACTCAATGGCTAGCGCCACGGCTACGGCTGAAGCAATGGTATCGGCGTTGGTATTTAATAGTTGGCCCTGCCCATCGTGGATAATAGGACACAGCACCGGCGTCATACCAGATTCTAACAAGCTTTTTAGCAACGCGTTATCGACGCTAGCCGGCGTGAGGTCTCCCACAAAGCCGTAGTCGATATCCTGTACCGGGCGCTTGCTGCCCTGAATTACGTTGCCATCGGCCCCGCTCAGACCAAGCGCATTTACGCCCAGCTTTTGCAATTCTGCCACTACTTGTTTATTGGTTTTACCGGCGTAAAACATCGTTACAATGTCGAGCGTGGCGGCATCGGTGATGCGGCGGCCGTTGACAAGTTGGGGCTCTATCCCTAGTTCGCGCATCATTGTGCTGGCGCCCTTGCCGCCGCCGTGCACTAGAATGCGGGGGCCGTCGGCCTGAGACAATAAGGCCAGAAATTTGGTCAGCTCAGCAGCATCGTCAATGATGCCACCCCCAATTTTATAAATAGTTACCTGTGGCTTGTTCATAATTTGTTCATCGCCTACCCCTACTCCAGCGGCGAAAAAAAACGCTTTTTCTGTTGCGGGCAAAAGTAGGAACTTTTACCTTTGCGACTTCATTATGGCCCCTAGTTTGCTAGCTCATTGGCTGGCCCCCTGGCTGTTTTATTGCAATGACTTACTTGGTTCGCGCCACTTTTCAGCTTTCTGCCCTAGCCCTGATGGGTGGCGAAAGCGTGCGCCCACTGGTTAGTGCCTTGCTGCGACGACCCTAGCCGGCTTCAACCGCCGGGTGCTGGCTGCGAGCCAGCTACGCTGGGCCACCGCTAACGCGCTCAGCTACTTACCGATAGATTTCGGGTTTTCTGCCCTAACTCGCGTGGTGCGAGGGCCGGTAAACTGCGTCTCTTTCCTAAGTCTTTCCTCCTTACATAAATGACAATACGGGTTGCGACAGCAGCAGACGCGCAGTACGCGGACTTGCTGTGTCAATGGTACATCGAATCGGCCAAGCAGCGCGGCACCGGCATCGCTAAACGCGAGCCGGAGTACGTGAAGTCTAAAATGCTGCAAGGCAACGCTGTAATTGCGTTTGTAGACGACGAGTTGGCGGGTTTTTGCTATATCGAAACCTTCGAGAGTGGCAAGTTTGTGGCCAATTCGGGCCTTGTAGTCAATACTGAGCTGCGCAAGCACGGCCTAGGCCGCGCCATCAAGCGGGCGGTGTTTCGGCTTTCGCGCACTAAGTACCCGAATGCTAAGATTTTCGGTATCACCACCAGCCTGGCGGTGATGAAAATCAACAGCGACCTGGGCTACAAGCCAGTGACGTTCTCAGAGTTAACTACCAGCGAGGACTTCTGGAAAGGCTGCAAGAGCTGCAAAAACTTCGGCATTCTGATGGAAAACGAGCGCAAAATGTGCTTGTGCACGGGCATGGTCTTCGAAGACATCACCTCGCCGCTGCCCGCACCCGAGGAGGAAGCATAAACTGTAAAACGGAGTGACACTCCGTTTGGCATCAGGCTTATTTATTCTACTGCTTAACAATGATTAACGAAGTATCCCTTCGTTTTACAGACCATGAAGAAAAAGGCAATTGTAGCGTACAGCGGCGGCCTCGATACGTCGTACTGCGTGGTGAACCTCGTGCGTGAGCACGACTTGGAAGTGCACACCGTTATTGTGAACTCGGGCGGTTTTTCGGCCGAAGAGTTGGTTGCTATCGAAAAGCGCGCCTACGAGCTTGGCTCGGTGAAGCACGAGGTAATCGACATCACTGAGCGCTTTTACCACGATTGCCTACGCTACTTGCTGTTTGGCAACGTGTTGAAAAACGACACTTACCCGCTGAGCGTGAGCGCCGAGCGCATGTTTCAGGCGCTCGCCATTGCTGAGTATGCCAAGCGCGAAAACGCCGAGTACATCGTGCATGGCAGCACCGGGGCCGGCAACGACCAAGTGCGCTTCGACGTGGCCTTCGCCGTTATTTCGCCTGATACCGAGATTATTACGCCCATCCGCGACCAGAAGCTGTCGCGCCAAGCCGAGATTCAGTATTTGCAGGATCAGGGCTTCGAGATGAGCTGGGAAAAGGCTAAATACTCCATCAACCGGGGGATTTGGGGCACCAGTGTGGGCGGCGTCGAAACGCTAACTTCGCGCCAGGCATTGCCCGAAAGTGCCTACCCCACCCAACTCTCCAAGACGGAGCCCAGCCAGCTGGAAATCACCTTCGAGAAAGGCGAGCCAGTAGCCCTGAACGGCCAGCGCATGGACGCTGTGTCACTTATTCAGCAGGTGAATGAACTGGCTGGGGCCTACGCCATCGGCCGCGATACGCACGTGGGCGACACTATTCTGGGCATTAAGGGCCGTGTAGGCTTTGAGGCACCGGCGGCGCTGCTGCTCATCAAAGCGCACCACTTGCTGGAGAAGCACACGCTCTCGCGCTGGCAGCAGCTGCATAAGGAGCCGGTGGCGACTTGGTACGGCACGCTGCTGCACGAGGCGCAATACCTCGACCCGGCCATGCGCGATTTTGAGGCCTTCTTGGTGTCGTCGCAGGAACGCGTAACGGGTACGGTGTTCGTGGAGCTGCGTCCCTACCACTTTGAGCTGCTGGGCATTGAATCGAAATACGACATGATGCAGTCGAAGGTGGCGACCTATGGTGAGGAGAACAACGCCTGGGATTCGCGCGACGCGCGCGGCTTCATCAAAATCTTCGGCAACCAGCTGAAAATCCACGCTAGCCTGAACGATGAGCAAGTTGGTTAAAGCGGGCATCGTGGGCGGGGCCGGCTACACGGCCGGCGAATTGGTGCGGCTGCTGCTGCACCACCCGCAGGTAGAAATCGGAGCGGTCATAAGCTCGACGCAGGCCGGGCAGCCGCTGCACTCGGTGCACGACGACCTACTGGGCGACACCGACCTCACTTTTGCCAGCGAACTGCACGGCGATGAGGATGTGGTTTTCCTGTGCCTCGGCCACGGCAACTCCCGCGAGTGGCTGCTAAAAACGGCCCTACCCCCCTCCACGAAAGTAATTGACCTGAGCAATGATTTTCGTCTGGCGGCCGACCGCGACGTAGCCGGCCGCCACTTTGTGTACGGCCTGCCGGAAGCTAACCGCGAGCAAATCCGCACAGCCGATAGCATTGCCAACCCGGGCTGTTTTGCCTCGGCCATTCAACTAGCGCTGTTGCCGCTGGCAGCGGCCGGACACTTAAAAGAAGCGGTGCACGTGTCGGCCATTACGGGCTCGACAGGCGCAGGCCGGGGCCTGGTCGAAACGACCGGCTACACCTGGCGCACGGGCAACGTATCCATTTATAAAGCTTTCACGCACCAGCACTTGGGTGAAATTGGCGAAACGCTGGTGGGCTTGCAGCCAAGCTTCGAGCAGCCGATTAACTTCATTCCCTATCGAGGCAATTTCACCCGCGGTATCTTCGCGTCGGTTTATACTACTTGCGAACTTTTAATACCAGCAGTACAAAAGCTGTACTCAGATTATTATCAGGACGCGCCGTTTACGGTGGATTCGGAGAAGGAAATTCATCTGAAACAGGTAGTTAACACTAACAAATGTCTGCTGCACGTGGAGAAGCACGGCAACCAGCTACTAATTACTGCGGCCTTGGATAACTTGCTGAAAGGCGCATCGGGCCAAGCCATTCAGAATATGAACCTGCTGTTTGGGCTACCGGAAACGATGGGCCTGCAAAGCAAAGCTTCTTTCTTTTAGCCATGAATTTATTCGACGTTTATCCGCTGGTAAATATCACGCCGGTGCGGGCATTGGGGGCCAAACTCTGGGACGATAAGGGCCAGGAATACCTGGATTTCTACGGCGGCCACGCCGTTATTTCCATTGGCCACAGCCACCCGCACTACGTGCAGCGCCTCACCGAGCAGCTGCAAAACATCGGCTTCTACTCCAACTCGGTGCAGATTCCGATTCAGCGCGAGCTAGCCACGAAGTTGGGCCAGGTATCGGGCTACGACGAGTACACGCTATTCTTGTGCAACTCGGGGGCCGAGGCCAACGAGAATGCGCTGAAACTGGCGTCGTTCCACACTGGCAAAACCCGCGTGCTCGCCTTCAAGGGTGCGTTTCACGGCCGCACCTCGGGTGCGGTAGCCGCCACGGATAACGCCAAAATTGTGGCTCCTTTCAATGCGGGCCACGCCGTCAGCTTCCTGGCCTACGACCTGGCGGCCGTGGAAACAGCTCTGCAAGCCGGCGACGTGTGCGCCGTAATTATCGAGCCAATTCAGGGGGTAGGCGGCATTATCATGCCTTCCGATGAATTTTTGCAAGGACTAGCTGCGCTAAGCAAGCAGTACGGCGCGTTGCTGATTGCCGACGAAGTGCAGAGCGGCTACGGCCGCAGCGGCAAGTTTTTCGCGCACCAGCACGCGGGCATTCGGCCCGACATTATCTCGGTAGCCAAGGGCATGGGCAACGGTTTCCCCATCGGCGGCATCCTCATTGCACCCGAATACAAGGCATCTTACGGCCTGTTGGGCACCACCTTCGGCGGTAACCACTTGGCTTGCGCTGCTGCGCTGGCTGTACTCGAAGTTATGGAGGGTGAGCAGCTACTCGCTCACGCCGCCGAAATGGGCGATTATCTCCGCACCGAGCTGCTCGCCCACGCCGGGGCCAAAGAAATTCGGGGCCGCGGCCTGATGGTGGGCATCAAATACGACTTCCCCATCAAGGAAATTCGCGACAAGCTGCTGTCAGAATTCCACATTTTCGTGGGCAACGCCTCGGACCCCACGGTGCTGCGGCTGCTGCCACCACTCAATATCACCAAGGCCGAAATTGACCGGTTTTTACAGGCACTGTATGCCCTGACTGAGCAGTCAGTAGAAGTCATTCAACAAGCCTCGGCACTGGATTAGGAGAATGTAGAGACGCAATATTTTGCGTCTCTTCGTTTATCAGCCTATACCAGAACGACGCATATTAACATAGTCTGCAACGATGAAGACTTAATAACTTTGCGTCTCTAAAACAGCAACAACTTAGATGTCCCAAGTAGTAAAACTAGTTCTCGAAGACGGCACTGAAATCCAGGGCGAATCCTTTGGCGCGTTCACCTCCGCGGCGGGCGAAGTGGTGTTTAGCACGGCCATGACTGGCTACCCCGAAAACCTCACCGACCCATCCTTCGCTGGTCAGATTCTGGTGCTCACCTATCCAATGGTGGGCAACTACGGCGTGCCTGGCGAGGACTTATACGAGTCGATTTCCAAGATTTTCGAGTCGGATAAGATTCACATTGCCGGGCTGGTGGTGAACTACTACTCCGAGGAGCACAGCCACTGGAATGCCGCCAAAAGCCTCGGCGACTGGCTCAAGGAGTATAACATCCCCGGCATCTTCGGCGTCGATACTCGCATGCTCACCAAGAAGCTGCGTGAGAAAGGCGCCATGCTGGGCAAAATAGTGGCCGAAACGGACGTGCCCCTGCACGACCCAAACCTCGACAACCTGGTGGCTCAAGTGAGCCCGGCCGGCGTGCAGCACTATGGTAGCGGCCAGCACAAAATAGTGCTTGTAGACTGTGGCACCAAAACCAACATCATCCGCTGCTTCCTGGAGCGCGACGTGGAGTTGATTCGGGTGCCCTGGGACTACGATTTCACTACTCTGGATTACGACGGACTATTCCTGAGCAACGGTCCTGGCGACCCCAAAATGTGCGCCCCCACCATCCAGCACCTGCACACAGCCCTGCAACAGGACAAGCCAATATTCGGCATCTGCCTGGGTAGTCAGCTCATGGGCTTGGCCGCGGGCGGCGACACCTTCAAGCTGAAATACGGCCACCGCAGCCACAACCAGCCCGTGAAGCTCACCGGCACCCAGCACTGCTACATCACCAGCCAAAACCACGGCTTCGCGGTCGACACTGCTACCCTACCCGCCGAGTGGAACATGCTGTTCGAGAACCTGAACGACGGCACCTGCGAAGGCATCAAGCACAAAACCAAGCCATTCTTTTCCACCCAGTTTCACCCCGAAGCTGCCGGCGGTCCCCAGGACACGGAGTTTCTGTTTGATGATTTTTTGAAAGCGGTAGCGGAGTATAAGCAACGCTAACCCCATCCCTACTCCTCCCCAATGGGGAAGAAATCTACTCTTAAGCTTTAAAAATAAGCCCACAAATCACCTGGCTCACCCTCTACCTACGGAGCGGGGGCCGGGGGTGAGGTTACGCACATGAACAAACCCAATAAAGTTCTCATCCTCGGTTCCGGCGCCCTCAAAATCGGCGAGGCCGGGGAGTTCGATTATTCCGGCTCGCAAGCCCTCAAGGCGCTGAAGGAGGAAGGCATTCGTACCATCCTCATCAACCCCAACATTGCCACCGTGCAGACGTCGGACAACATTGCCGACGATGTGTACTTCCTGCCCGTGACGCCCTACTTCGTAGAGGAAGTCATCAAAAAGGAGCAGCCCGATGGCATTCTGGTGGCCTTTGGCGGCCAAACAGCGCTGAACTGCGCCGTGGCGCTGTACCGCGCCGGCGTGTTTGAGAAGTATAACGTGAAGGTGCTGGGCACGCCCGTGCAGAGCATCATCGACACCGAGGACCGGGATATTTTCAAGGAGAAGCTGGAGCAGATTGGCGTGCTCTCGGCCCGCAGCGTAGCCGTGACGACGATGGACGACGCGTTGGCGGCGGCCGAGAAAATCGGTTTTCCCATCATTGTGCGAGCGGCGTTTGCACTGGGTGGCTTGGGCAGCGGCTTCGCCAATAACATGGACGAACTGCGGACACTGGCCCAAAAATCCTTCACCACTTCCGACCAGATTCTGGTAGAAGAATCGTTGAAGGGCTGGAAGGAAGTGGAGTACGAAGTGGTGCGCGATGCTTATGATAACTGCATCACGGTCTGCAACATGGAGAACTTCGACCCCATTGGCATTCACACTGGCGAGAGCATCGTGGTGGCCCCGTCGCAGACACTAAGCAACCGCGAGTACCACAAGCTGCGCAGCATCGGCATCCAGACCATTCGGCACCTAGGCATCGTGGGCGAGTGTAACATTCAGTATGCGCTGGACCCCGTTTCCGAAGATTACCGCGTGATTGAGGTGAATGCGCGCCTGTCGCGCTCCTCGGCCTTGGCGTCCAAGGCCACGGGCTACCCGCTGGCTTTCGTGGCCGCCAAGCTAAGCCTAGGCTACTCGCTGGCCGAGCTAAAAAACAGCGTAACGCAGACCACTTCGGCCTTCTTTGAGCCGGCGCTCGACTATGTAGTGGTGAAGCTACCGCGTTGGGACTTGGGCAAATTCGCAGGCGTTAACCGCCAGATTGGCAGCGCTATGAAGAGCGTGGGCGAGGTAATGGCCATCGGCAAATCCTTCGAGGAAGCCATCCAAAAAGGCCTGCGGATGCTGGACACCGGCAAGCGTGGCTTCGTGGCCAATCGGCCCGAAGACGAGCTGGATAACGCCGCCATCGACCAGCTCCTGAGCGAGCCAAACGAGGAACGCATCTTCGCTATCAATAGCGCTTTTGAGGCCGGCTACACGCTGGAGCAGGTGCACGAATTGACCAAGATTGACCACTGGTTTTTGCAGCGCCTCTACGGCATTTTTGAGCTGAGCAACCAGCTTGCCGCTCGCCGCAATACAGGCGTGGATGGTCTGGAAACCAAGCTATTGCGCGACGTCAAGAAAGCCGGTTTCTCTGACCAGCAAATTGCCGTAAAGTTGCTGGGCGAGGGCGACGTGAAGGCCGACGAGCTGCTGGTGCGCGCCCGCCGCAAGGCCCTGGGCGTGCTACCCGTAGTGAAGCAGATTGACACGCTGGCGGCCGAATTCCCGGCCAAAACCAACTACCTCTACACCACCTACCACGGCACTGAAAACGACCTGACGCGCGAAACCGCGAAGTCAGTGGTGGTGCTAGGCTCGGGCGTATATCGCATCGGCTCGTCGGTGGAGTTTGACTGGTGTGGCGTGCAGGCCGTGCAAACGGCGGCGGCCGAGGGCTACAAAACCATCATTATCAACTACAACCCCGAAACCGTTTCGACCGACTACGACGTCAGCGACCGGCTGTATTTCGAGGAGTTGAGCTTCGAGCGGGTGATGGACATTTTGGATTTTGAGCAGCCCGGTGGCGTGATTCTGAGCACCGGCGGCCAGATTCCCAACAACCTCGCTACCCGCCTCGAAGAAGCCCACGCGCCTATCCTAGGCACTTCGGCCGCCCGCATCGACGAGGCCGAAAACCGCCACAAGTTCAGCAGCATTATGGACGAACTGGGCATTGCCCAGCCGCGCTGGAAAGAGCTGACCTCGCTCGGAGCCATGCAGGAGTTTGTGCAGGAAGTCGGTTTTCCGGTGCTCATCCGGCCGAGCTACGTGCTATCTGGCGCAGCTATGAACGTGGTTTCCAACAATTTCGAGCTGGAAGAATTCCTAAAAACGGCCGCCGAGGTCAGCGCCGAATACCCGGTGGTGGTGTCCGAATTCATCCAGGAAGCCAAGGAAATAGAGCTAGATGCGGTGGCTGACCACGGCGAAATCATAAGCTACGCCATTTCTGAGCACGTCGAGTTTGCTGGCGTGCATTCTGGCGACGCGACGATGTACTACCCGCCCCAACGGGTGTACGTGGGCACCATTCGTAAGCTCAAAATCATTGCCGAGAAGATTGCCAAGCGCTACGAAATCAGTGGCCCGTTCAACATTCAGTTCCTGGAAAAAAACGGCGTCATCCGCGTAATTGAGTGCAACGTGCGCGCCTCGCGCAGTTACCCCTTCGTGTCGAAAATCTCGGGCAACAACCTCATCCAAAAGGCCACGCAAATCCTATTGGGTAAGAAAGTGGAGCGTGATGAGAGCGAGCGAGTCTATGACCTACCCTTTGTGGGCGTGAAGGCCCCGCAGTTCTCCTTTACCCGCCTGCCCGGCGCCGACCCGGTGCTGCGCGTAGATATGGTGAGCACCGGCGAAGTCGGCTGCCTGGGCGACACCGCCGAAGAGGCGCTGCTGAAATCAATGTTGAGCGTGGGCTACAAAATCCCGCAGAAATCGGTACTCATTTCCGGCGGCCCCATTAAGTCGAAATTGGCCCTGCTCTCGGCCACCGAGCTGCTCGTAAAAAAAGGCTACCAGATTTACGCTACCCAGGGCACGCACCGTTTCTTCGCTGAAAACAACGTGCCTAGTAGCCTCCTCTTCTGGCCCGACGACCACGTGGAGCCCAACGTGCTGACGTATTTGAAGGAGAAGAAAATTGACCTGGTCATTAATATTCCCAAAAACCTGTCGAAAGGCGAGCTGGACAATGACTACAAAATCCGCCGCACCGCCGTGGATTTTGGCATCCCGCTGCTGACCAACGCGCGACTAGCGAAGGCGTTTATCCAAGCCTTCTGCACTCTGGAAATGAAGGATTTAAAGATCAAAAGCTGGAATGAATATAAGGCGATGTAATGCTGCTTTATAGTAAATAATAAAAGCCCTGCCTGTTGATACAAGCAGGGCTTTTAAGTGCATGCTAAAATCTAATTACTCGGGGCGGCCTATGAAATACGCGGTGCTGAGCACAAATTGGTTCGGGCCGAAGCTGGCGCCAAAGTCGTTGGTGTAACGGTCACAATTAGTGAGCGTGGAGCCCAAATCGGTAGGATATTCGTGATTGATAGGGCTGAAATTGAGGCTTCCTATAGTAGACTTATCCTAAAGGCACGCACGAGCCAGTAAGAAATGCCAGGTGTGAGGGCCGCCTAGTAGCCCGCGCCTTTGGTGTCGGCGGACAGTAGGGATTGGTGGTTGATTAGTCTTGGCAGCACACATTTTGGTAGCCGCCGTTGAGCGTGCCGAAGTTGTCGGCAAACATCTTGGTGTAACCTACGAAACCACCCAGGCGCAGCACCTTACTGCCGTCGAGGGCGAGGCGCACGGGGCCCACGACGGTAGTAGTGACGGCATTGGGCGCTACCTACCGAGTAACTTAGGCTTGATACCTACGGGCGTGTTGTTGGCCGCGCAATACCCAATGCTAAGCGTGATATAAAACTGGCTGACATTGTAGTCGGCCTAGGTCGAGCTGCTAGTTAGTTCGGTGGTGCTGCTGGTTGCTGGTGTAGCTTAAGCCGCCAGTAATGGCATGGGTGCTGGGTTTTACGATGCTGGCATCGGTGATTTGCGCTTGGGCTAGGGCGGGAGCTAGCAGAAGTAAGAGGGTAGGCAGGTGTTTCACGAGAAGCAAGCGAATCGATAAAAATGAAGGTGAAGCCGCTTACGAGTGCCTTTGTCAAAGATTGATTTTTATCTGTGCCTGAGCGCGTTATTAGCAGAAGCTTCATGCTGTCAAATTGTCTATCGGACTAGCTGCGGTGATTACCAAACTGCGTTGGCTGCTGCTCTGATTGATTGCCGCTTTTGCGAGCCAATTTTGCAGGATGAAAAACTTCCTTTCTTTCGCTGATGCAGGCGACTACCAAGCACTTCTCAACCAAGCACTAGAAATTAAGAAAAATCCCTTCGGCTATCAGCACGTTGGTAAGAATAAAACTGTGGGCTTGATATTTTTCAACCCTAGCTTGCGCACCCGTCTGAGCAGCCTGAAGGCGGCTTATAACCTTGGCGCACAGGTATGGGTGCTGAATGCCGGCACCGACTCGTGGACGCTGGAAATGGCCGATGGGGCCGTGATGAACGGTTCGACGCAGGAGCACATTAAGGATGCCATCGCGGTGATGAGCCAGTATTGCGACGTGCTGGGCGTCCGCACCTTCCCCACGCTGAAGGACAAGGAAGCCGACTACAGCGAGGAGGTAATGAGCAAGATTCTGCAATACGCCACGGTACCAGTTATCAGCCTGGAAAGCGCTACGCTGCACCCCTTGCAGTCGTTTGCCGACCTCATTACGGTGGCCGAAACCAAGAAAAAGGAGCGCGTGAAAGTGGTGCTGACCTGGGCACCGCACGTGCGTGCGCTGCCCCAGTGCGTACCCAACTCGTTCTGCGACTGGTTTTCGGAAATCGACTGGGTCGATTTTGTCATCACCCACCCGCACGGCTACGAGCTGGACCCTAAATTCACAAAGGGCGCCACCATCGAATATGACCAGCGCAAGGCCCTCGAAGGCGCCGACTACGTGCAGGCCAAAAACTGGAGCAGCTACCGCGATTATGGCCAGATGCTAAGCAACGACCCGAGCTGGATGCTCACGCCCGAGCACATGCGCCTGACCGACGACGCCAAATTTCTGCATTGCCTACCCGTGCGCCGCAATGTAGAAGTATCTGACGCCGTGCTCGATGCGCCGGGCTCGCTCATCATTCAGGAAGCCGGCAACCGCACGTTTTCGATGCAGACGGTGCTGCATGAGTTGCTGAAATAACCTATTATACTAGTGCCCTACCCCCTCTAAGAAAAGCAAGCTTTTTGGCAGGCTACGTCCGGTTGTGGCCGGCTTTCGTTTCCCGGAGAGCAGGGGGTAGAGTGAGGCGTTAGGGCACGCTAGCCCATTATATGAATTCAGAAATCAATATCCGCCCCATCGCGCCCGACGATGCAACGGCGTTAGCTCGCGTCATCCGCGCTACGCTCACCGAGTTTGGGGCAGCCAAGCCCGGCACTGCCTATTACGACGCGGCCACCGACCACTTGCCCGAACTGTTTCAGAATATCCCCCGCAGCGCCTACTTCGTGGCCGAAGCGGATGGGGAAATCTTGGGCGGCGGCGGCATCTTTCCGACCGAAAATCTGCCAGCCGACACGGTCGAGTTGGTAAAGCTTTATTTACTCCCCGCTGCCCGCGGAAGGGGGGTAGGCAAGGCGCTCATTAATCAGTGCCTTGCCGCCGCCCGCGCCGCTGGCTACGCCCACATCTACCTCGAAACTACTGACGAGCTGACCCAGGCCATTCCGCTCTACGAGCGGTTGGGCTTCACCTATTTGCCAGAAGCTTTGGGTAATAGCGGCCATTTTGGCTGCCAGATTTGGATGATTCGGGCGGTGTAGCTGCCCCTACTGGCTTAGTAAAACTCGTTATGCACACCCTCCTACCCCTCCTATTCGCGGCCGTGGTAGGCATGGGCCACGCGTTCGAGCCCGACCACTTGCTGGCCGTGAGTACCCTCGTGACGCGCCACGACCGCCTAGGGCCGGCCTTGCGCGATGGGTTATTTTGGGGCCTGGGGCACACCACTATGCTGGTGTTATTCGGGTCGATTATAATTTTTAGCCGCGCCACTTGGCTACACTCGGGCTATTTCGAGGCGGCGGTAGGCGTTATGCTCATTGGCTTAGGCATCAGCCGTTTGCTTGACAAAAACTCGTACCAATCGTTTCAGAAACCGCAGCGGCAGGCGGGCTTTGCCTACACCGTGGGGCTGGTGCATGGGCTAGCTGGCAGCGGGGCCCTGGTGCTGGCGGTGCTAAGCGCTATTCCGCGCCCAGCCGGTGCCATCGCTTATATCCTGCTCTTCGGCCTCGGCTCGGTGTTAGGGATGCTAGCGGCGGTGGGGCTCATGCGCATTCCCTTCACGCTGCGTATGCGGGCTGGGCGCCGGCTGCGGGCCAGTGCGGTGGTACTGTCGTCGTCGCTAAGCATCGGCTACGGCGGCTGGATCGTCTGGACGCACGTGTGACTTTCAACGAACGCCCACCCCCTCCCCTTTAAGAAAGGCTTGGGGGTAGGCGCTTCGTTCGCGCCGCTAGCTTGGCAGTGCAAGTCCCTACCCCTACTTTAGCGGCTCGCACCTCCCCTATTACTATGCACCTCGCTCCCAAAGACCTTGATAAGCTTGTGCTCCATCAGGCCGGTGTAGTGGCCCAGAAGCGCTACGCCCGCGGCCTGCGCCTCAACTACCCCGAGGCCGCCGCCCTGCTCGCCACCCAGCTACTTGAGTTTATCCGCGACGGCGAATCGGTGGCAACGCTCATGGACAAGGGCAAGCAGCTACTGGGCCTGGCCGACGTGCTAGAGGGCGTGGCCGACCTGCTGCACGAGGTGCAGGTAGAAGGCACCTTCCCCGACGGCACCAAGCTCGTGACCGTGCACCAACCCATTTGCCGCGAGCACGGCTCGCCCGAATTGGCGCTTTACGGCAGCGGCCTAAGCCGCACGGCCCCAGCCGCTGCGCCGGTGCCCGCCGCTGTGCCAGGCGAGTACCTGCTGGCCGACGGCGACATTATCCTGAACGACAACCGCCCTGTTATCGAGCTAGAAGTGCTCAATCGGGGCGACCGGCCGGTACAGGTGGGCTCGCACTACCCTTTCTTCGAAACCAACGCGGGTCTGGACTTCGACCGGGCGGCAGCCTTTGGTTTCCGGCTCAACATCCCGGCCGGCACAGCGGTGCGCTTCGAGCCGGGCGAGCGCAAGCGCGTGCAGCTAGTAGCGCTGGCCGGCGAGCGCCGCGTGTATGGCGGCAACGGCTGGATTGATGGCCCGCTCGATGAGGCCGGCAAGCAGCAGGCGTTGGGGAAGCTTTAGTAACTGTTTCTATACCAGTTTTTACAGAAGCTTTTTGTCTTTCTAAGATATTGTAACGTCGCTGGATATGTGATATGGCTTGAGTCTTCTGCAAAAGTCACCCAATCATCGTTTTTCATATGCATTTTGAGGAGCGTTCCTAAGCCATCAGGCCGACCATCATATTCCTTAATTTCAAGTGAGTCGAGTTCCTTCATAAGCTTCGACACATAAGAGATAGTGTTGACTCTAGCACCAACTTCTTGGTATTCCAAGCTGTGACGTTTTAACGTGAGTTTTCCACTGCCTATATCGAAGAAGTACTCGTTCGTTTTACCGTTTTGAGACGCATAAAAGAATAAAAGATTAGAATTGCCCCTCCTATAAAACGCACTTCCGCGCAGCTTTTCAACTACTTGTAATTGATTCTTGCAAATGTTGTTTTCATACGAGTTGCAAGAGCAATTAATAATTAAGAGCAGGCAGATTAGAGTCAAGACAAGACGCATTTAGCAGAGTAGTTTAAGGAGTAAATAAACACAATAAATTCCCCCCTGAACTCATGTCCCTACCCCTTTCTCGGCAGGCGTATGCCGCTATGTATGGCCCGACCGTGGGCGACCGGGTGCGCCTCGGTGATACCGACTTGCTGATTGAGGTCGAGCGCGACTACTGCGTGTACGGCGAGGAATGCAAGTTTGGCGGGGGCAAAACCCTGCGCGATGGCATGGGGCAGGCGGCCGGCATCGGGCAGACCGAGGCGCTCGACCTGCTGATTACCAACGCGTTGTTGCTCGACTACACCGGCGTGTACAAGGCCGATATCGGCATTAAGGGTGGGCGCATCGTGGGCATTGGTAAGGCGGGCAACCCGCACATCATGCCCGGCGTGGACCCGCGCCTAGTGGTGGGCGTGACGACCGAAGTGGTGGCCGGCGAGGGTCACATCCTCACGGCGGGCGGCATCGACTGCCACATCCACTTTATTTGCCCGCAGCAGATAACCGAGGCGCTGGCCTCTGGCGTGACCACGATGGTGGGCGGCGGTACCGGTCCGGCCGCTGGCACCACGGCCACCACCTGCACGCCGGGCGCGTTCTACCTTGAAATGATGCTCAAGGCCACCGATTCCTTCCCCATGAACTTCGGGTTTTTGGGCAAGGGCAACTCTTCGAAGCCCGAGGGACTAGCCGAGCAGGTAGAGGCCGGGGCGCTGGGCTTCAAGTTGCACGAGGACTGGGGCACTACCCCCGCCACGATTGATAACTGCCTGACTATCGCCGACAAGTACGACGTGCAGGTGTGCATCCACACCGATACGCTCAACGAGAGCGGCTTCGTCGAAAACTCGGTGGCGGCCTTCAAGGGACGCACCATCCACTCGTACCACACGGAGGGCGCGGGCGGCGGGCACGCGCCCGACATCATCAAGATTTGCGGCGAGCCCAACGTCATTCCGTCGAGCACTAACCCCACGCGGCCGTTTACGGTGAACACCATCGACGAGCACCTCGACATGCTGCTCGTGTGCCACCACCTCGACAAGAACATCCCCGAGGACGTGGCCTTTGCCGAGAGCCGCATTCGCCCCGAAACCATTGCCGCCGAAGACATTCTGCACGACATGGGCGCGCTGAGCATCATCAGCAGCGACTCGCAGGCCATGGGCCGGGTGGGCGAGGTCATCACCCGCACCTGGCAAACGGCCCACAAGATGCGCCAGCAGCGCGGCCCCCTACCCCAGGATGCCGACGCGAAGCGCCCGAACGACAATTTCCGCGCCCGCCGCTACGTGGCCAAGTACACCATCAACCCCGCCCGCGCCCACGGCATGGCCGACGAAATCGGCTCGGTCGAAATCGGCAAGCTGGCCGACTTGGTGCTCTGGAAACCCGCCCTGTTCGGCTCGCGGCCGGAGATGATTATCAAGGGCGGCGTCATCGTGCAGGCCCAGATGGGCGACCCAAATGCCTCCATTCCGACGCCGCAGCCCTCGTTTTCGAGGCCCATGTTTGGGGCGTTTGGCGGGGGAGTAGGGTATTGTTCGGTGGTGTTTGTGTCAGGTGCTTCGGTAGAGAAAGTTTCTTCCGAGTATAGCCTGAGCAAGCGTGTGGTAGCGGTGAAGGGCTGCCGCACGGTAGCTAAGAAGGATATGGCGCTAAACGACTACTTACCTAATATTTCGGTAGACCCCGAGACGTACCGGGTGATAGCCGATGGCGTGCACCTGACGTGTGAGCCGGCGCAGACGCTGCCGCTGGCGCAGCTGTACAATCTGTTTTAGGGTCTAGCAAAAGCCTATAAAGAACGTCAGGCTCAGCTGACGTCCGCTTGCCAAAGTACTTCTACCACACCGCTAGGGTGTAATTTAGTGGGGATACTTCGACAAACAGACGTCAGCTGAGCCTGACGCTTTTTCTTAAACCTTTACGGATTACTTTGGGGCCAAATCGGAGTTGGCGGGGCCAGCCAACAGGTGGCCATAGGCATCGAAGCGAGAGCCGTGGCAGGGGCAATCCCAACTGGTTTCCAGGTCGTTCCAGTGCACTACGCAGCCCAGGTGGGGGCAAATGGCTGAACACTCGTGCACTTGGCCCTGGGGGTCTTTATAGACCGCTACTTTGGTGAGGCCTTGGCGCAACACGGCGCCGGTTCCGGGCTTTATTTCGTCGGCCGAGGCTACGTCACCACCGGTCAGCAGTTCGGTGTAGTCGGCAACCACTAAGGCGTTTTCGCGGGCAAACTCCTTGAGCGACTCCGGCTTCAGCGTTACGCGGCCGGGGTCGTAGAGGTCGGCCCAGGGGTTAACTTGGTCCAGAATGAGGTCGCGGATTATCATGCCACCTAGTGTGCCGTGGGTCATGCCGTGGCCCGAGTCGCCGGTGATGATGTACACATTCTCGGAATCCAGCGGATTGCGGCCAATGTAGGCCAGGCCGTCGCTAGGCTCCAGCACTTGGCCCGACCAACGGTAGTCGATACCCGTGAGCTGGGGGAAGCGCGTGCGCGTCCATTCCTCCAGGCAGGCTAGCCGCTCCTCGGGGTCGTCGTGGCCCACTTTGTGGTCTTCGCCGCCCACGATGAGCAAGTCATAATCGGCATCCGCTACCGTTTGAAGGCGGATATAGTGGTAAGGGTCAGCCGTATCCCAGTAGAGCGCCGTGGCCACCGAGCCTTTGGGCACCCGCGCGGTTACCACGTAGGTGCGGTAAGGGCCCTGCTTGGTATGCATCACTACCCGGTCGTTGAAGGGCGAATTAGTGGCAATAACCACGGCCTGAGCCTGCACCCCGAAGCCCTCGGTGGTAGTCACACTTGCCTCCTTGCCGCCGCTCACTTCCGTGGCGTGCGTATTGGTGAAAATGCGGCTTCCCTGCGCCGTGATGGCCTTGGCTAGGCCATTGAGGTACTTGAGAATGTGAAACTGACCTTGGTTAGGGAAGCGCAAGCACTCGCCCGTTTTGAAGCCGGTTGTGCCCGAGTCGGGCAGCCACTCTACGCCGCCGAGGCCGGCGCGGTGGGCGGCTTCAAGCTCTTCTTGCAACTCCTGGTGGGTGCCATTTTTGGGCAGGAACAGGTATCCATCGAGGCGGGTGAAATCGCAGGCAATCTGCTCGTCTTTCGCAATCTGCTCAATCTGGTCGATGGCAGCGCCGTGGCTTTCAGCAGCTAGCCGGGCACCATCTTCCCCAAAAAGCTGGGCTAGGGTCGTGTAGCGGTCGTCGAGGGCGTTGGAGAGGTGGGCGGTGGTGCGGCCACTTTCGCCGCTGGCTATTTCGCCGTCTTCCAGCACCACTACTTTTTTACCGGCCTTTCCCAGCAAATACGCCGTGGTGAGGCCCGCGATGCCAGCACCTACCACCACCACATCGGCCGTGGTGTTTTCGGTGAGCGATGGGAAGGTAGGCCGGGCGGGGGCCGTCGGAAACCAACTAGACTCAGTAGCGCCGGAGGTACGGGCAGGGTCAACAGAAACAGCCATGCGAAACAGGAAATTTGATGAATACTTCCCGGCGTACGCCCGCCACCCGCAAAGCGTTAAGGACGAGCTTACCCGTGGGCTAGTCAGACGACTTGGTAGTAGCGCGGACTTGGCAGTCCGCGTTTGGTATTAATAAAGCACCCCTACGGACGCAAACGCGGACTACAAAGTCCGCACTACTTCTAGCTAGAGGGGCCAGCGCCGTAGCTTGCGGGCCGACTGTTTTGCTATGCCTCACCTCGCTCGCCTGCTTCATCTCGCCGATTCGGCCCTGCCCACCGGCTCTTTTGCCTACTCCTATGGGCTGGAGAGCAGCCTCACCTTCGGCTTGGTACGCACCGAAACGGAGTTTCGGGCCTACCTCTATTCCTTTCTTCAGCAAGCAGTTGGCTTTGAGCTGCCGTTTATTACCTCGGCCGCGCACCTGGCTGAGGCAGAGCTAGCCAGCCTCTTTACCGAGTACGATGCCCAGCTGCTCACGCCCGCGCTGTACCAGGCCAGCCTCACACAGGGCAAAAACTGGCTGAAGCTGCTGGCCACCTTTTACCCCGAAGCGGGGCTAACTGAGCTGGGCCAAGAACTGGCGCAACAGCAGTTGCCCGCGCATTTTGTGCCGTTGTTTGGCCTAAGTCTGGGCAAAGTTGGCTTCGCCCTGGCTGATATTCAAGCTACTTACCTGCACCTAGCCCTGCGCGACCAACTGAGTGCGGCCATCCGCCTGGGCTTTATCGGGCCAATGGCGGGGCACCTGCTGCAACACGATTTTTACGAAATTTTTGAGAATTTGCTGGATGCCGCCGATATTCGGCCCTACACCGAGGCAACTCGTTGCACTTTATTACTCGATGTAGCTCAAATACTACACGACGACATTTACTCGCGACTCTTCCAGAATTAACCTATAACGTGGACTCTGCGAGTCCGTGCGTTTTAGCACTCGTTTCTACTCGCGGACTCGCAGAGTCCACGCTACTTCAACATGGCTTTCGTCGATAAACTCGCCCTCTTGCTCCACGGCCATAGCCACGAGGTACTGGAGTCGCCCGGCGACTTTGCCGAGCGCGAAACCCGGCGCCTGCCGCCCTACCGCAACTTCCGTAAGCGGGCTTTTACGGTGGGCATTGGCGGGCCGGTAGGCACTGGTAAAACGGCCTTACTAAAGGCGTTATGCGAAAACCTGCGCGATGACTACCGGCTAGGGGTCGTCACCAACGACATTTTCACCCGCGAGGATGCTGAGTTTCTCATTCGCGAGAGCGCCCTCACCGCTGACCGCATTGTGGGTGTCGAAACGGGTGGCTGCCCCCACGCCGCCATTCGCGAAGACATTTCGCTGAACATGGACGCGCTCGAAAGCCTCATGCACAAGTTTGATAATCAGATTGATTACCTATTTGTGGAAAGCGGCGGCGACAACCTAGCCGCGCACTTCAGCCGCGAGCTGGTCGATTACTCGATTTACGTCATCGATGTATCGGGCGGCGACAAGATTCCGCGCAAGGGTGGGCCAGGTATTACGCAGGCCGATTTATTGGTTATTAATAAGATCGACCTGGCCCCGTTGGTCAAAGCCGACCTAGGCGTAATGGAGCGTGATTCAAAAAAAATGCGCGGTGATGGGCCATTTGTATTTGCCCGTGCTACAGATGGCTTTAACTTAGACGCAATTATCGACCATCTGCACACGGCCAAGGCGCTTGCGCTGGCCGCCGTCCGAGAAGACCGGCGATAATGGGGTGCGCCAGTTGACCCACAGCCGGCGCACCCTGCACTCTTGCTTCGCTCCCAAAAAAGCGAAGACCCCAGCGAAAACTAAGTTTTTCGGAGTCGCTGGTGGTTTAGCTCTTGCCCTTCTCTCCCCTCCCCGCCCATCACGGATGCCGATTTTCGGCACTAGCCTCGCTGTTTTTCGAAAGCAGCTTGGGGCCAGCGCTGCGAAGCTGTGTCTAGCCAGGAAGTAGCACGGACTTTTAGTCCGCGAACTGATACGCCTGGTACTCGCGGACTGGCAGTCCGCGCTACAGTCTGCTCAATCGCTAATTACCTCACTATTACTAGAAATGACCACGCCCACCCTTTACCGGCCCGAGTTTGAGCACGATGCGTGCGGCACGGGATTCATCACGTACATCGACGGACGCAAGAGCCACCAGATTGTGGCCGATGCCCTCACCATGCTTGCCAACATGGAACACCGCGGGGCCTGCGGCTGCGACTCCGACTCGGGCGACGGCGCGGGCGTGCTCATTCAGCTGCCGCACTGGTTTTTGCTGGAGGAGTGCGTGAAGCACGGCATTCGGCTGCCCGAACCGGGCGGCTACGGCGTGGGCATGGTGTTTTTTCCGAAGAAGGAAAAGCTGCGCGAAGGCACCCGTGCCATCATTGCCGAGGCAGCGGCGCACCTCGGTATTCCGGTACTGGGCTACCGGCCGGTGCCGGTGCGCACGGAGGGCATCGGCGTGACTGCCCTTTCGGCCGAGCCGGCTATTGAGCAACTGTTTTTGGGCCGGCCCGCTGGGGCAGTCACTGAAGCCGATTTTGACCGCAAGCTTTACGTGTTGCGCCGGCTGATTATCAAGCTGTTGAAAGAGCAGCTGCCGGCCGCGATGGAGGCGTTTTACTTCGCTTCGCTCTCGTGCCGCACCATTGTCTACAAAGGCCAGCTGACGACGTTTCAGGTGGGCATGTACTACCCCGACCTCAGCGATGAGCGCGTGACCTCGGCGTTTGGGCTGGTGCATTCGCGCTTTTCGACTAACACCATGCCCTCGTGGCGGCTGGCTCAGCCATTCCGCTACCTGGCTCATAATGGCGAGATTAACACCCTGCGCGGCAACCTAAACTGGTTTTACGCCGGCCTACCTACTTATACCTCGCCCTACTTCTCGGCCGAGGAAATGGAGATACTGCTGCCCGTGATTGACGCGGGCCAGTCGGACTCGGCGTGCCTCGATAACATCGTGGAGCTGCTCACGCATTGCGGCCGCTCGCTGCCCCACGTGCTGATGATGCTAGTGCCCGAAGCCTGGGACGGCAACGAGCAGATGGACCCGCTCAAAAAGGCGTTCTACGAGTTTCACGCCACCTTTATGGCCCCCTGGGATGGCCCGGCCGCCCTTAATTTTACCGATGGCAACCTAGTCGGGGCCATGCTCGACCGCAACGGCCTGCGCCCGCTGCGCTACGCCATCACCAACGACGGTCGCGTACTCGTGGCCTCCGAAGCGGGCACCCTACCCCTCACCCCAGAGAGCATTATCAAAAAGGGTCGCTTGCAGCCGGGCAAGATGTTCGTGGTGGATATGGCCGCTGGCCGCATCCTCACCGACCGCGAGATTAAGGCCGAAGCCGCTGGGAAACAGCCCTATGGAACCTGGCTGGAGAACTACCAGATTCAGATGGCCGATTTGCCCGAGCCGCGCCTGGCGTTCACCGACCTCGGGGCGGAGGCCGTGATGAAGTACCAGCAGACCTTCGGTTATACCCGCGAGGACCTCGAAACCATCATCGCCCCCATGGCGCTGGATGCTAAAGAACCCATCGGCTCGATGGGCGTGGACGTACCGCTGGCCGTGCTTTCCGACCAGCCGCAACACTTGAGCAGCTACTTCAAGCAGTTCTTCGCGCAGGTGACTAACCCACCTATCGACCCCATCCGCGAACGGCTAGTGATGAGCCTGGCCACATTTATCGGCAACAACGGCAACATCCTGGATGAGGACCCTAAGCACTGCCACTGCGTGGCCGCCAAGCAGCCCATCCTCAGCAACCGCGAACTCGAAAAGCTGCGCAGCATCGACACCGGCTCGTTCCAGGCCAAGACCTTGCAGACGTATTTTAAGGCCGACGGCAAGCCTGGTGCCTTGCAGCGCGGTGTGGAACGGCTATGCCGTTACGCTCAGGATGCAGTAGATGACGGCTTTGAAGTGCTGATTCTCTCCGACCGAGCTATGGACTCGGAGCACGCGCCCATTCCGTCGCTGCTGGCGGTGTCGGCGGTGCATCACCACTTGATTAAGAAGGGCATGCGCGGCTCGGTGGGCCTCGTGGTAGAAGCCGGCGACGT
>CAZZDR010000015.1:0-25980 GCA_964652535.1 uncultured Hymenobacter sp.
GCAGGCGTCATTTCGCCAATAACGCGGCTCGTAACGGCCGGCGTGATAACGCTAGCCAGGCCCGAGCCGGGCTGGATAGATACCTTGTGGTCTTGGGCGCTGAGCAGCACCACTACGCCGTTGTTTTTATTACGCTGGCCTACCCCCCAGGCGGTGCCAAGGGCGCGGGCATAGTCGGCGGCCGAGCGGCTACCCAAGCTGGGCACGGTCACGACCACCACTTGGGTGCCCGTTTTATCGGCGTAGCTACGCAGGCCGCCGTCGAGCTTTTTGGCATCACCCGCGCTCAGTAGTTTGCCTTGGTCGGTGACGAAGGTGAAGGGCTCCGGGCGGGCGGGCAGCTCGCTGGCCGACTGGGCCAAAGCGGGCCGGCCCGCGCCGACCCCGACGACGAGCAGGGCCATTAGAAGAAATCGATACATGGCAGGTTGGGAAAAGGTGAAAGAATAACTTGAGGACTTCTACGGCGTAGGCGGCCTATTGGCTGCCTGGGGGCCCGCCACTGCCCGCCGCCGGGCCGCCCGATGCCCGTAAGCTGCACTTCTTGGCCCTGGCTGGGGTTGTACTTTTGTGCGGGGGTAGGCGGCGCGGTGCTGCCCTATCCCCGTCTTTGGCTTGTGCAGGGTGCAGAAGCTTGCTGTAGTTGCCTTTTGGCGGTGCGGCCCCGTTCCGGCGGTCCGCTTCGTAGCGGCCAGCCAGCCGGCTTTTTGCTTCGTTATGCTGCTTCCCCGTTTTGCTCCCCCGCGCTCTTTTCACGCCGAACTCAAGCGCCGCACGGCCGAGTATTTCGCCACCACGGGCCAGGCCCAAACCGGCAACGGCGCCCTGCTGGGCAAGGCCCTGCTGCTCACGAGCATCTTGGTGGCGCTGTATGTGCACCTGGTTTTTTTCACGCCCCCTACCGCCTGGGCGCTGGCCGAGTGCGTGGCACTGGGCGGCGTAATGGCCACGGTGGGCTTCAACGTGATGCACGACGGGGCGCACGGCAGCTTTAGCCAGCACCCGTGGCTGAACCGGGTGGCGGCTTTCACGCTCAACGTGATGGGCGGCAGCAGCTACATGTGGGATGCCAAGCACAACACCGTGCACCACATGTACACCAACATTGACGGCGTGGACGATGACCTCGACATCCAGCCCTGGATGCGCATGGCGCCCGACCAGCCGCGCCACCGCGCCCACCGCTTCCAGCACCTGTACTTCTGGTTTTTGTACTGCATGCTCTACATCTCCTGGGTGTTTGTAATGGACTACCAGAAGTACTTCAGCAAGAAGATTGGTGACATTCCGCTCAAGCCTATGAGCCGCAACGACCAGTTTGTTTTCTGGGGTTTTAAGATGCTGAACCTGGGGCTATTTATTGCCCTGCCCGTGTACATGGTAGGTGCGCTGAGCTGGTTGGTGGGCTTCCTCGTCACGATGTGCGTGCTGGGCTTTACCATGAGCATCGTGTTTCAGCTGGCGCACACCGTGGAGCAAACGGCCCTGCCAGTGCCGCACGCCACCACCCGCAAGCTGGAAGACGACTGGGCCATTCACCAATTGCGCACCACCGCCAACTTTGCCACCGACAACCGCCTCATTAGCTGGCTAGTGGGCGGCTTGAATTTTCAGGTCGAGCATCACTTGTTCCCTAAAATCTCGCACATACACTACCCCAACCTGAGCAAAATTCTCCGCGAAACGTGCGCCGAGTTTGGCCTACCCTACCAGGAATACCCCAAGATGCGCACGGCCGTAGCCTCGCACGTGGCCTTCCTGCGCCAGATGGGCCGGGCGTAAGTAAGCGGAAGAACAGTAAAGCAACCGTCCCGCTCAGCTGGCGACCGCTTGTCGAAGCATCTCTACCAATGCATTTCGACAAGCGGTCGCCAGCTGAGCAGGACGGTTGTTTTTGTGGGCCTGACGGTCTGTTTCGGTGACCGCCTACCCCCCTATTTATTCTTAATCGCCGCCAACATTTTCCCCAAATCCTGGCGCGAATAGACTTTGCCGCGCGACACCACGGCCGTGATTTTGCGGGCGTTGCGGATATCGGCTAATGGGTTGGCGCTCAGCAATACCAGGTCAGCATCTTTCCCTTCGGCAATGGTGCCGCTGCGGTCGGCTGCCCCCATAAACGTGGCGCCGTTGAGGGTGGCGGCACGCAGGGCCTGGGCCGGCGTAAGGCCAGCTTGCACCAGCAACGCCAGCTCATCTTGCAGCGACGCGCCGGGGTAGGTAAACGAGTTGAACGCGCCGCTATCGGAGCCGGCCAGGATGCTGACGCCGGCCGCCTGCAACTGGGGCACCAGGCTCATAAACTTGGTTTCGAGCTTCTGGGTGAAGGCGCGGGCGGTGGCCGACTGCGTGCGGGCGCCGGCCAGGCGGCGGGTATAGGTGCGCTGAATTTTGGGGTCGATGTAGGCCAGTAGCGTGTCGTGGGTGTGGTTGTCGGGGGTGAGTTCGGCCAGCGTTTTGCCGATAGCCAGCGTGGGCACGGCAGCCGTCTGGTGGCTGGCCATGAGCTTAAAGATGCGCGCGGCAGCGGCGGGGCTGTAGGTATCGTACACAGCCGGCAGCATCGCAAACAAACCCAGCGGCTTGCTGGTGCTGAGGCTGTTGCGCACCAGCGCCGTGAGGCTATCTTCCTTGCCCGAGCAGGCTTTGAAGACGTAGTAAAGGTGCTCGGTGGCGTCGAGGCCACGGTTCACGGCTTCGCCCAGCGTCACGGAGTAGGGCATGTGGCCGGTGGTTTTCATCCCACGCTTTTCGGCCTGGCTGATGGTTTCGAGGTAAGCCGGGCCCGAGATTTTGCTGTCGTAAATCTTGACGTAGTCCACCTTCAGCCGCTGCAGCGAGTCGAGGGCCTTGCCGACTTGGGCGGGCGTTTCGACTTCGAGCGAGCCGGGCCAGTAGGCGCCGGGGCCGTCGATTTTGGGGCCCGAGGTGAAGATGCGCGGACCAGCCAGCGTGCCAGCAGCCTCCTCGCGGCGCCATTCAAAAATACGGGCCGTGAGGTCGCCGCCGCAGTCGCGCACCGTCGTGATGCCGTGGGCCAGGTACAGCGCCAGGCTCTTTTTATTGGCCGCCGCCAGGCTGTCGCCGCCCCGGAAGTGCACGTGCATGTCCCAGAGGCCCGGGATGAGAAAGCGGCCGGTACCGTCTAGCTTCTGGCGGGCTTCGTAGCGGTCTTGGCTGCTGGGGCCCACACGCACTATTTTGCCGCCCGCCACCGCCACCGATTGGTCGGCCAACAGCCGGCCGGTGGCCACGTCCACCACGTTCACGTGCCTGATAACCAAATCATAGGTAGCAGCGGGGGTAGGGCGGTGGCCAAAGCCAACTAGCAGCGCGGCCACGGGCAGGCCCAGCAAAAGGTGCGAGAACTTCATGAGCAAGACAGGAAAAAACGGCGAAACCCAAAGGTAGGCGGGGTCGCCCCATGGCCAACCGTAATCTCAGCCTTACCCCAGCAGCATCAACCAGCTGGTTCTGGGCTCATTCGTGCCCATTTTCGCGTGTTGCCTACTGGTGCTACGCAGGGTTCGCGCCGGCGACGAGGGCGGCTTCATTCCGCCGCTGGCCCTGACGGTGTGCTGGCGCTGGTGCTGCCCTTACCCTACAACCGCAACCAGGTGCAGGTCCACGCCCGCCCGGTGCTAGCCCAGCTCGGCTAGCGTGCTGCAAAGAGCTTACCTTGAGGACCTAACCAACGCCATGGCCTCATGCCTGCTCCTGCCGCGCCCCCTACCCTCCAGCCCACGCTCGGCACCTGGCAGCTGTGGGCCATTGCCGTAGGGCTCGTCATTTCGGGCGAATACTTTGGGTGGAACTACGGCTGGGCAGCGGCCGGGCCGGTGGGCTTTTTGGTGGCTACGCTGCTCGTGACGGTGCTCTACGTCACGTTTGTGCTCAGCTTCACGGAGCTGACTACGGCTATTCCGCAGGCAGGCGGACCGTTTGCCTACGCCTCGCAGGCGTTTGGGCCCATCGGGGGGGTAGTGGCCGGCTACGCCACGCTCATCGAGTTTTTGCTGGCCCCGCCAGCCATCGCATTTGCGCTGGGTAGCTACGCGCATTTTTTGTGGTCGGCGCTGCCGGTGCGGGCCACGGCGCTGGGCTGCTACGTAGCTTTCACGCTCCTCAACCTACTGGGCATTAAGGAGTCGTCCAACTTTGCGCTGGTGGTCACGGGCCTGGCCGTGGCCGAACTGCTGGTGTTTATGGGGCTGATGTCCCCGCACTTTCGGCTGGCTACTTTTTTGGCGCACCAAGTGCCGGTGCGAGCGGCGAGCGTGCTGGCGGCGCTGCCGTTTGCCATCTGGTTTTACTTAGCAATTGAGGGGGTAGCGCTGGTGGCCGAAGAGGTAAAAGAACCTCGGCGCACCATTCCGCGGGGCTACGGCTACGGGCTGGGCACGCTGTTACTGTTAGCCCTGGGCGTGATGGTGCTCACGGGCGGCGCCACCGACTGGCGTGCCCTCAGCCACCTCGACTACCCCCTGCCGGAGGCGCTGCGCCTAGTGTTGGGCCCAGCCAGCCCTTGGACCAAGCTGTTTGCCAGCATCGGGTTGTTTGGGCTAGTGGCCTCGTTTCACGGCACCATCATTGGCTACTCGCGGCAGGTGTTTGCGCTGGCGCGGGCCGGCTACCTCCCTACCCCCCTGGCCCGCCTCAATAGCCGGGGCGCGCCGCACTGGGCCTTGGTGGCTGGCGGCGCCGTGGGCTGCCTGGCGTTGGTCACGGGCACTACCGACCAAGTCATTATCCTGTCGGTGCTAGGCGCCGTGGTGATGTACAGCCTCAGCCTGCTTAGCTTATTTGCCCTGCGCCGCCGCGAGCCCGAGCTAGCGCGGCCCTTTCGGGTACCAGGCTACCCGGCGGTACCGTTGCTGGCGCTCGCGCTTTCACTGTTGAGTCTGGGTACCATCGTGTACTACAATCCGGGGCTGAGCCTGGCTTTTGGGGCAGGGCTTGGGCTAGTATTAGCAGTCTACCGGGGGCTGGGCGGGGCCCGTTCCTCGCCCGGCCGTTAGGGGGTAGGCAACTGCTTCAGCGCCCCCCGCCTTTCCTTGGCTAGTGGCCTTAAAATAATATCTCAATAGCTTAAATATTTGCGTACTTGCGCAGCTATTACTTACATTTGACGGCTTGTGCCTCAACCAGTTATTTAACGCTATTTCATTTATTGTACTTCTTTTCTTTTTAATATTCATAATCTATTTTTCATGCCCAAACCCTTTACCAGACGATTAGTATTGCGTGGCTTACTACTAGCGGGTTCGCTAGCTGGCCTGCGGCCCGCCGCTGCGCAAGACGTGACAATTGCGGACCTCGAACCCTCCTTTTACCGCGGCTTTAAGACAGTAGATGGCCAGCTCTATTACTTGCTGCGCCCCGAGCGCAATGTGTATGACCTGTTTCACCTGGACATCTACGGGCGCGACCTGCAGAAAAAGGCTAGCACCGACGTGCGCCTGGGCCGCAACTGGAGCCTGCAGGCTACCCGTGTGGTGGGCGATTTCACGTATTTCTACTTCTTCACCGGCAAAGAAGGCCTGCTGCTGAAGCTCGATGCCGCGGGCAAGCAGGTGCAGGAAGTGCGTTTTCCGGGCACGGGCGACAACTTCGGCAGCGCCGCTATTGCACCGGCCACGGCAGGCGACTTCTACATTACCTACCCCATCGACCCCGGCAAGCTAGGCTTTGTGGTGGCTCGCTACGGCCCCGACCTAGCCAAGCGCTGGCAGAAGGACTACGTGCCCGAAAAAGGCAAGTACAACCTACACCACTTCCAGGCCGATGCCGCCCACGCCTACGCTGTGTTCGACAACACCAAGGCGAGCACTGAAGTGTTATGCTTCGACGGCCCCACTGGCAATGAGCTGAGCCGCAAAGAACTACAGGGAATAGGAGCCCCCAACCAGCTCGTGCCCGGCCTGGCCAGCCTCGACAAAGCCGGCCACCTACTGCTGACCGGCTACTACGGCGACATGCCGAAGTCGGCCCTGAGCGCGCCTACCAAAGCGACGGACGCCGTACCCACTGGCGGGTATTTTATGCTAAGCATGGCTCCCGATGGCACCCCCGATTTCTTGTCGCGCCTGAGCTTTGCAACGGAGCTGGCGGGCAAGCTGAATACGCACTCTACCATCCAGCCTTACACCGTCAATGACTACCCGGCGCTGCGGCTGCATACGCTGCTGCCGCGGCCGGGCGGTGGATACTCGCTGGTGGGCGAAACCTATAAGCTGTTTTCTTTCACCGACCCGCAGTACACCGCGGCGGGCGGCACTCGCGCGGCTGGGCCCAACGGCGCGGCCGGCCCCGGGCCACCCCGGCGCGACGTGCTCGACTTTGTGGTGCTCGACCTCACCAACCAAGGCAAGCTGGAGGCAATTCGACGCATTCCGAAACCCTACAAGATTTATGAGGACCGCAGCGCGGGGCCCGTACCGCGTGATTTCACCGAGCAACTAGTATATGCCTACCGCTTCCTGTATCAGCCCGACCCAGCCAAGCTACCAGAAGTTGTCTTCTTAAACTGGCACCAAAATCTACTTTATGTCAACACGTTGAAGCCAGCTACCGATGTGCGCGACAACATTTTTACCCGCCGCTACCTCGGCCAGCCGGCCGTGCCCGCTGGCCCCGACCGTGGCGAAATGACGGCGCTCACCTTCAGCCCCACGTTCACGTCGCCGCCCGCCGAGTCCTTTTACTACGATGAGATTCTGCCGGGCGCGCCGGGCAAGTTCGTTTATTCTCACTATGACCCTTCCAGCTTCAAGCTACACGTGCAGGTGCTGGACGTGCCCGGCCACTAAGCCCCTTGCTATTAGCTATGTATTATTTTGATAATGTGCGATTACTCATGCTAAAAAAGAATGCGTGGGCCCTTGGGCTGGTGCTGTTGGGCCTGCTGCCCGCCACTAGCCAGGCCCAGGAGATAAAAGAAATCGGGGGCGTGCCGCAACTGCCGCAGGTGCTGCCGGTAGGCGACCAAGGCTACGCGGTGATGTACCGCAGCGAGGCGGGTGAGGATGGGCAGGACATTTTTGCGATGCGCCTGCTCGACCCCGCCCTAAAGCCGCGCCTGCAATACGCACTCAGCGTACCGCTCGGGGCGGCGCCCATGCCACGCCTGCTGGGCAAGTCCACCTTTGCCCTACCCTACCACAACCAGAGCACGGCCAATCTGTCGCTCTTCACCTTCAACCCGCAGGCGGGCACGCAACTACGGCGCGACTTGGCCGCTGTGCCCAACCGCCAGCGCCAGCCAGCCGGCCCGCCGCTGCTAACCATGACGCCCACCGAGGGCTACTGCGTGGTGCAACCTTTTCGGCGCGACACGGCGGGCTACGTCATCACGGTGCTCGACCGGGAACTCAAAACGCAGTGGTCGCACATGTACTTCCCCACCGACCTGCGCCAGCATGTGCCCTTGCAGGTGGCCGTAAGCAAAGACCTCATTACATTGGTGCTGTCCGATTCCTACGTCATCAAGCCCAACACCAAGGACCAGCGCAACCTAACCGATTTCTCGGTGCTGGGTATCGACCGGAATACGGGCAAAGTACTGTATCGCAAGCCCGTGCGCCAAGACAACTTGGTACTGCTGCCCGCGCAGCTACTGGCCCTTACTGATGGCCGCGTGGCTGCTACCGGCCTCTACGCGCAGCCCCAGGCTACTCGCCGCGACAGCATACTAGGGGTGTTCCTAACTTACTACCGAGCCGATGGGCAGGCTAGCGCGCCCGTGCTCACGCCGTGGGCCGAGCTAGGCAACCGCCTGGCCGACCCCGCACTGGGCCGCCACCTCTACGAAAACAAGGCAACGTTTGAGGCCCACGAACTGCTCACTACCACCGGCACCGATGCCAAGCTGGTGAGCGAGTACCGAGCCAATGGGCAGCCTGGGCCCTTCGTGGTGTTCAACTACACGGCCGCTGGCACGCTGGGCAGCCTCTACCCAGTGGCACGCACGTTTAAGGCGCCCGCCGCTAATGAGCTGCGCCTGAGCACGTATCGCGACGTTATTGGCCGGCAAGGTGAGCCTACGCTGCTCTACACTGGCGTCGAGGGCACGCAGCCCTATGCCTACGCCACCGCACTAGCTGATGCACCAGCCCGCTCGGCCAGCCGCGCCACTACCAGCCTCGACAAGCTGCCCGACCTGCCCGCCTACAACGCCGAGCGCCCCATGGCCAGCACCCCTGGTATGGACCGGATGTTGGGCCGTCTCACCAGCTTGCAGCAAAAGATGAACACGGTAGTGGAAACCGCCTATACTGCCGTCAATGGCCCGCAGGCCCCGGTAGTTGCCACCTACCAGCCCGACCAGCTCGTCAGCTTCGTGGCGGGCCCGCCCGGCCAGGTGCTCGTGTACCGCTACGAGCCCAGCCGCAAGCTATTGCGCCTGCAAGTGCAGCCGCTGAAGTAAGCTATAAGCTAAGTCCCTTTTCTTGGGTAGTAAAAAGCCAGTCCGCACCTCGTGTGGACTGGCTTTTTTAGTGATAAGGTTATTGTAATGAGGTTCTCCACATGCCTATGATGCGAGTAGCTCCGCATCCGGCCCGGGCTCGTGCAGCAAGCCCGACTCATCCTTCAGCCCTACCCCCGACAGCTGCCGGCGCAACGACTCGCTGAGCAAATAAGCGAGCTTGGCCGCGGCCGCATCGTAACCCAGGCCGGCGGGCCGGATGTTGGACACGCAGTTGCGGGCCTCGTCGGTGAGGCCAAGCCGGGGGCCATGGGTAAAGTAAGCGCCTAGGCTATCGGGCGCGCTCAGCCCTGGCCGCTCGCCAATGAGCACCAGCACCAGCTGGGCACCCAGTTGGTAGCCCACCTCATCGCCGAGAGCCACGCGGGCCTGCTCGGCCAGCACCAGCGGCCCCAGCCGAAAGCCAGCTTGCCGCAACGCGGGCACTAGCTGGCGCAGCAGGGGTAGGGCGTGCTGGTTGGTGGCTGTGGCCGACAAGCCATCGGCCAGCACCACCACTAGGTCACAATCGCCGGCCGCCGTATCGGCCAGCTGGGCCCGGCTAGCGGCATCGAGCTGCCGGCCGCGGTCGGGGCGCCGCAGATACTCGGCGCGAGTAGCGGCCTGGCTACGCACCTCTAGTACCGGCAGCCCCAGTTCAGCCAAGCCCTTTACCAGCTGCGCATTATCGAGCACTGAGTACACCGCATCGCGGGCGTGGGCGTGGGCCAGCCGAAAGGCCAGCGCCTCGCGCAGGGGCACGCTGGTGCCGGTGCGGCCCAGCGCAATGCGCGCCGCCGTGAAGGCGCGCAGGCCTGCCCAGAGGTCGGGCTCTGGGGAGGGGGTAGGGAGAGCAGGCAGGTCAGACATGGTAGGGCTAAAAAGCTTGGGGCGAGGCCGACTTAAAAGTAGCCTGCCACCGCCGCAGCACTAGTTGGGGCATTAATAAACTTAACCTGACTTTCAAGAAACATTCGGGAAACATGAATCAAGGAATTTTGCACTTTATAAATCTAAACCTGCCTTATTTCGAGGAATTTGGTTTTTTAATTGTAAAACAAGCTGATTTTCAACTAATAGCTCGCATTCACTTTTTGCTTCCCGACTTACTCTTTTCTACATGAAACTACGCTTATTGCTTTTGCTGGCCCTGGTGCTCCTGACGCTCAGTAGCTATGCGCAGGTGACGACCAGCAGCCTAACGGGCCTTATCAAGGATGCCAAGGGCGAGGCCTCGATTGGGGCTACAGTGCGGGCTACGCACACGCCCAGTGGCACCACCTACGGCGCGGCCACCAACGCCGAGGGCCGCTTCACCATCCAAAACATGCGCATCGGCGGGCCCTATACCGTCGAAATTAGCTACGTGGGCTACCGCACCACCACGCGCACCGGCCTAGAATTGGCCCTGGGCCAGCCCTACGTGCTGAACGTGACCCTCACGGCTGAGAGCGCTCAGCTGCAGGAAGTGGTAGTGACGGGCAACAACCCGCGCTCTATCCTGAACTCGGATAAGACCGGGGCCATTACCACCATCGACCGCAATGCCTTGCAGCGCCTGCCGTCTATTACGCGCAACCTCAACGATTTCACGCGCCTTACGCCGCAGGCAGGGGGCCCGGCGGGGGCCATTGGGGGGGGTAGCAACCGCTCGAACTACTTCAGCGTGGACGGCTCGGACTTCAACAACAACTTCGGCATCGGGGGCAACCTGCCGGCGGGGGGCGCGCCCATCTCGCTCGACGCCATTGAGGAGATTTCGGTGAACGTGACGCCGTTCGACGTGCGGCAGTCGGGCTTTACGGGCGCGGCCATCAACGCCGTGACCCGCGCCGGCACCAACGACATTGCGGGCTCGGTCTACGGTTACTTCCGCAACCAAAAATTTCAGGGTAGCCGCGTGGGCGACCAGAGCGTCGTGCTGCAAGACCAGCGCTTTTACCAGTACGGCGCTCGCCTGGGCGGGCCGATTATCAAGAACAAGCTGTTCTTTTTCGGCAACTACGAGAACGAGGAAAACCGCACGCCCGGCCAGCAGCGCGTGGCCGCCACCAATGCCGCGCCCTTTGGCAGCGGCAACATCAACATTGCGCGCCCTACGGCCACCGAGCTTGACGCTATCAGCACGTACCTGCGCGAAAAATATGGCTACGAAACTGGCCCCTACCAGGGCTACAGCCTCACGGCGCCGCGCACCAAAATCTTGGGTCGCCTAGACTGGAACATTAGCTCGCGCCACCACTTCAACATTCGCTACAGCCAGGTTGAGAGCAAGAGCACCAACTTTCCGAGCGCCTCGCGCAGCCCGTTCCCAGCCTTTTCTGGGGCCACGCGGCAGTCGAATACGGCACTGTTTTTTCAGAACGCTACCTACTTTCAGGAAGCTAACTTTTACTCGGGCGCGGCCGAGCTGAACTCGACCTTTGGCAAGCGCGGCACTACCACCAACACGCTGCGCGGCACGTTTACGCGCCAAAATGACCCGCGCAGCTCGCCCAGCAGCCTGTTCCCGTTTGTGGATATCCTCAAGGACGGCATGCCGTTTACTTCCTTCGGCACCGAGCTGTTTACCTACGGCAACCTGCGCGACGTGAAAATCTATTCCGTGAAGGACGATTTTAACGCCCTGCTGGGCCGCCACAACCTCACGGCCGGTTTCCAGATTGATGCCAGCGAAACCAAGAACGGCTTCCAGCGCTTCGGCACGGGCTACTACACGTTTGCCTCGTTCGACGATTTTAAGAACGGCGCCAACCCGCTCGATTTCGGCCTCACCTACCCCCTCACGCCCGACTATTCGCAGGCGTTTCCAACTTTCAAATACCAGCAGTACTCGCTGTATTTGCAGGATGAGATTGCCGTGACCGACCGCCTGCGCATCACGCCCGGCCTGCGCGTAGACCTGACGCACTACGCCCAAACGCTGCGCAACTTCCCACTGGTGGGCGGCCTCAACTTTGCCAACCAGGAGCAGGTAGACGTGGCTGCCCTACCCGGCAACCAGGTGCTGTACTCGCCACGCCTGGGCTTTAACCTCGACGTGCTCGGCGACCGCACCTTGCAGCTGCGCGGTGGCTCGGGCATTTTTACGGGCCGCGTGCCCTACGTCTGGATTGTAAGCCAGGCCGGCGACGCGGGCACGCTGCAAATCACGCAGCAATACTCGGGCTCGGCGGTGCCAGGTCCTTTCAACCCCAACCCCGCGGCCTACCGCCCGGCTACGGTGCCGGCCGCCGGCACGGTCATTCCGAGCACTACCTCGTCGCTAGCGGCTGACTTTCGCTTTCCGCAGGTGTGGAAGAGCAGCCTGGCCCTGGACGCCCGCCTGCCCGGCGGCATTGTGGGCAGCGTGGAAGCCATCGTGAACCGCGACATCAACGCCGCCATTTTCCGCAACGCTAACTTGGTGAACCCCCAAAACCTGCGCGCCAACGGCTACGTCGATAACCGCCTGATTTATCCTAATGCGGCCACGGACAAATTTATTAACCCGCTGCGCAACGGGTTGCCAGTGGCCACTGGCACGCCCAGTGGCTCGGGCACCAATTCGGTGGGGGCCTACAACGCCATTGTGCTCGATAACGCCTCCAAGGGCTATTACTTCTCGCTGACGGGCAAGCTCGACAAGCAATTCAGCAACAATCTCTTCGGCTCGGTGGCCTATACCTACACCGATGCGCAGAACCTCTACGATGGCGGGGGCGACCAGCCGCTGTCGGCCTGGCAGGGCACGCCTACCGTCAACGGCTCCAACAACCTGCCACTGAGCTACAACGGCAACACCCTACCCCACCGCGTTATCGCCTCGCTCTCATACCGCCGCGAGTACCTGGGCCACCTGGGCACCACCATCTCGTTCTTCTACGAGGGTTCGTCGCAGGGCCGCTACTCGTACCTGTACTCGACCGACTTCAACCGCGACGGGGCTAACGCCGACCTCATTTACATTCCGAAAGACCCGTCGGAAATCACCTTCGTGCCCGTGACCACGGGCAGCGGGGCCACGCTGCAAACGCAGTTTACGGCCCAGCAGCAGAGCGATGCCTTCTTCACCTTCATCAAGCAAGACCCTTACCTGAGCCAGCACCAGGGCAGCTACGCTGAGCGCAACGGCGCGCAACTGCCCTGGCGCAGCCAGGTGGACGTGAAGATTTTGCAGGACATTTTCACCAACATCGGCGGCAAGCGCAACTCGCTGCAGGTGAGCCTCGACATCTTTAATCTGGGCAACCTACTGAACAACAACTGGGGCCGCGTGCAGCAGCTCACCTTCAACAATTCGTCCATCCTGGAGCCGGTAAACGGCACTAGCCTCACCACGGCTGGCACCGGCCCGCGGCCCACCTTCCGCCTGGTGCGCGACGCCGTGACGGGCCAGCTGCCGACCAATACTTTCCGCGATGCAGTGAGTTTGTCCTCGACCTACTACATGCAGGTGGGCCTGCGCTACAGCTTCAACTAGCCGCCTCCTACCCCCTCCCAGAAGCCGGCCGTGCCTGAAGGGGCTGGCCGGCTTTTTTACGAGCAATTTGCTAATTACCAACTTTTTTCGCCCTTTCTGACATGTCCCTTTTCCGCATTTCGGCTCTTTTCCTTTGCCTAAGCCTGTTCACGTTTGAGGCTCGCGCCTGGGGCGTGGTGGGCCACCGGGCCATCGCCCGCGTAGCCGAAAACCACCTTACCCCGAAGGCTAAGCGCGAAATTGCTGCGCTGCTAGGCGCTGAGATTTTGCCGCTGGTGAGCACCTACCCCGACGAGATTCGCCCGTACCCGGAGTACAAGTACACCTCGCCTTGGCACTACATCAACACCGCGCCAGACCTAGATAAAGCGCAGTATACTGCCGCCATTGCGGCCATGACGGAGCCCAACGCCTACCTGGCGCTCCAGCAACTGATGCAGCAGGTGAAGGACCCCACCAAGTCGAAGGAAGAGCGGGCGTTTGCGCTGAAGTTTATCGTGCATATCGTGGGCGACGTACACCAGCCCCTGCACGCCTGCGCAAGCGGCACGCAGGGCGGCAATAGCGTTGCCGTGAAGTTTCAGGGCAAGGACCTAAACCTGCACAGCCTCTGGGACAGTGCCCTTATCGAGTACGAAGGCCTGACTTACTTGGAACTGGCCCAGGCCTGCGACCACGCCAGCCACGAGCAGGTGCGGCAGTGGCAGGCCGACTCGCCCGCCGTTTGGCTCTTCGAGTCGTACCAGCTCAGTGCGCCACTGCTCACCGGGGCCACCCAAAATCCGGTCCTTGATTTTCGTTACTACCCCGCGCACGCGGCCGTGCTGCAGCAGCGCCTGCTGCAAGCCGGCATTCGCCTGGCGGGCGTGCTAAACCAGCTTTTTGCGTAGGGCCTTGGCCAGCCAGGTGGGGGTAGGGCGCCTTACCCATACCTAGCCTGGACAACCTACCGCAGCGCGGCCGGCAGCTGGCCGAGCAGCCGCGCTGCCTGGGCCGGCAGCTGCCGGCCCTGCGCATCAAAAATGCCTTGCTGTGCCAGCCAGGCTGCAAACTCGGGCGCGGGCCGCAGGCCCAGCGCCTGGCGCAGGTAGAGGGCATCGTGAAAGGAAGTGGACTGGTAGCCGAGCATGATGTCGTCGGCGCCCGGCACACCCATGATGAAATTGCAGCCCGCCACGCCCAGCAGCGTGAGCAGCGTGTCCATATCGTCTTGGTCGGCCTCGGCGTGATTGGTGTAGCACACATCCATGCCCATGGGCAGGCCTAGCAGCTTGGCGCAAAAGTGGTCTTCGAGCGCCGCCCGAATGATTTGCTTGCCGTCGTAAAGGTATTCGGGCCCAATAAAGCCGACCACCGAATTGACGAGCAGCGGCCGAAAGCGTCGGGCCACGGCGTAGGCGCGCGCCTCGCAGGTTTGTTGGTCGAGGCCGTGGTGGGCATTGGCCGAGAGCGCGCTGCCCTGGCCGGTTTCAAAGTACATCACATTATCACCCAGCGTGCCGCGGCCCAGAGTCAGGGTGGCCTCGTGGGCTTCGTGCAGCAAGCTCAGGCTGATACCAAAGCTGCGGTTGGCCGCCTCGGTGCCGGCAATGGACTGGAACGCCAAATCGACGGGCGCGCCCTGCCCGATAAGGTCGAGCGTGGTCGTGACGTGGCACAGCACACAGGTTTGGGTCGGAATGGCGTACTGCGCCCGCACGCCGTCGAGCATGCGCAGCAGGTCGCCTACCTGCCGAGTGTTGTCGGTGGCGGGGTTGATGCCGATAACCGCGTCGCCGCTGCCGTAGAGCAGGCCATCGACGAGGCTGGCCGCAATGCCGCGCAGGTCGTCGGTGGGATGGTTGGGCTGCAGGCGCGTGGCCAGGTGGCCGCGCAAGCCCAGCGTGTTGCGAAACCGCGTCACGACCTCGACGCGCCGGGCCACCGCTATCAGCTCCTGGTTGCGCAGCAGCTTGCTCACGGCGGCTACCATCTCGGGCGTGAGGCCGGGGGCCAGCGCCACCAGCGTAGGGCCATCGGCCGCTTCCGACACCAGCCAGTCGCGCAGCTCGCCCACCGTAAAGTGGCCGATGGGCCCGAAGGCTACCGCATCGTGCGTGTCGATAATAAGCCGCGTCACCTCGTCCTGCTCGTACGGCACCAACGCTTCGTGGAGAAAAGTGCGCAGCGGCACATCGGCCAGGGCGCACTGGGCAGCCACGCGCTCCTCGTAGGTAGCGGCGGCCACGCCGGCCAGTTCGTCGCCAGCACGCAGGGGGGTAGCCCGCGCCAGCAGCGTTTTCAGGTCGGCAAAGACATAGGCGTGGGCGCCCACGGTGTGGCGGTAGGGCATGGCACGGGGATAAAAACGACCTAGCAGCAAGATACCGGGCGGCGCCCACAAAGCCGGGTGCGCCGCCCGGCGCCGAGGCCCCTACCCCCTCCGCCGGCTCAAAGAAAGGCAGCTTTTGTGTCCTCCTCCTGCCTACACCGCTAGCATTTTAGCTGCGGAGCACCGCACGCGCGCTCCGCAATATCAGCCGGCCACCCGGCTACTTGCGTACACTAGCGCATCACCCCTTTTCCAACCCCCGCTATCATGGCCACTTCCGTAAATACCCCCAGCCACACCGACCCCGAAACCAAGAAGAAGGAGAAGTCCAACGAGACTACCATCAAGGACAAGCCTTCGGGCAAAAGCGTAAAGACGCAGAAGAAATAACTGCCCGCCCTGGCAGAAAAAAGCCCGGCCACCTGTGTGGCCGGGCTTTTTTTAGGACCTGTTGTCAAAACATTTTTTAAGCCGCTGCTGGAAGCGGCGGAGCGGGGGCAGGCTCAACGGCGCGCTCGAAGCGCAACTGCCCATTTATATCGGTGCCAACCGAGGCAAAGCCGTTGGCCAGCAGCACGCGCTGCGAAATCACGTTTTCGGGGGGCGTGTGAGCCACCAAGCGACGCACCTGGCCGGTGGCAGCGGCCTGCTGCACCAGCCCGGCTACCAGCTCGGTACCCAAGCCCTGCCCACGCCAGTCGGCCGCAATGCCGTAGCCAATTTCGGCCGTGCCTGTGGCATCGGGCGGGCCCATAAAGCCGGCCGTACCCACGAGCGTGCGGGGCACGTCGCCCTCCGCTTTACGCAGCGCGTACCAGTTGTACCAGCCCGCAGCGTCGCGGCCACCGGCCGTCAGCTTTTCCAGGAAGTACTCCATAGCATCGCGATCGTAGTCGCCGGGGGGCCAGTCGGTGGGCAGCACCGCACCCAGCAGCGTCGGAAAATATTGGGGCTTGTGCAGCTCGGCGGTGAGCAAGGCCCGGCTGGCAGCCAAAATCAGGAGGCGGGGCGTGTGGGTAATCAGCGGAATCATAGCTAGCCTATACGGCACTTGCGGGGCAGAGGTAGCGCGCCGCGCCGCCGGGGCCACTAGTCGAAGAGATAATGGCTGGGGCGCACGGGGGCTGGGGGCGCGGGTTCGCCTACCATTTCTAGGAGCGTGACCTCGATGGTATGGCTCATGGTAGTTAAGGCCAACGCATTGGCGGCCAAGCTAAACGGCGTCTCCAGTTCCCGCATGATGGCATCGAGGGCCATGAAAGTGTAGCCCACAAATACCACGATGAGCGGCATAGCCCACCCACTGCTATCGACTAGCCCAAACGGCAGCAAAAAACAGTAGAAATACACCGTGCGGTGCACAATCACGCTGTAGGTGTAGGGGATGGGCGTGCCCGCCAAGCGCTCGCAGCCACCCACAATATCAGAGAGCTGGTTGAGGTTGTGGTCGAAGGCCAGCTGCTGGGCCGCGTCGAGGTGCCCCGCCGCGCGGGCTTCCTGCACCCAAGCGCCCAGCGCCAGCAGCAACCGAATAGGCCGAAACTGCGCCTGCTGCACCGCCTGCACTAGCGTCGGGGGCAGTAGGCGTGCTAGGTCGGCCTGGGGCTCGGTGTGCCGCAGCTGGTGCCGCAAGGTGTGGGTGAACGCCACGAGCAGCCGCACAAATGGGGCGGCGCCGGCTCCGGCCGCGCTGGGGGGGTAGGCACGCAGCGTCAGGGCCTGGCGGGCCAGCGAGCGCGTGGTGTTGAGCAAGGCGCCCCAAAGCTTACGGCCTTCCCAAAAACGGTCGTAGCTCGCGTTGTTGTAAAAGCCCAAAAAGATGGCCAGCGTGACGCCAAATAGCGTGAAAGGCGCAGCTGTGAGCGGCACCTTGTGCTGCCAAAACTGGCCGTGCATATACCCTACCCCTACTGCCAGCCCCAACAATACCCCGAGGCGAGGCAGTATCTGAGGCAGCACCGAGCCGTGCCACGCCAGTAGCAGCTGTAACCAATTGCTCTTATCTTTAATAATCATACAAGTGCTTTTACGGCTCGACCCGCGAAAGAATCATGACTGGCTCAAGGGTAGCAGTACAGGCCTTACCACTATGTGGCGCAAACTGCTGATGCAATCTCGGGGCGATGGGCCGCCACCTTTTGGCACAGGCTAGGGCTTATTTTCCTCAGCCCGCAGGCTACGGTGCGAGGCCCCTACCCCCCTATCGCACCCAGAATGGCACGGACTTTTCTTGCCTGGTTTCGGCCCCAAACTGCGCTTCACCCACTGGTTACCGGGCTCCTTAACTGCCAGCCTCGGCTTAACTTCGGGGTAGCAGGCCCCGCGCCTACATTTAGTGCGGCGCGCGGGGCAGGCGCTGTGTCGGACCTTTGCCCCGCGCCGGCCCGCGCCTCTCTTCTGCTTTGCTTCGTTTATGAAACCATCTGTTCCTTTTTCGCGCCTCCTGCTTGACTCGCCTTGGTTGTTGCCCACTGGCCTGGCCATAGCCCTGACGGGCGGCTGGCTAGCGAGTAAGCTTGGGCCTATGGTGCCAGGATTGTTGCTAGTAGGCCCCACGCTGGTCATTCTGCTTATCCTGATATTCCGCGCGCCGCGGGCTGGCCTCTTGGCCTATATCTGCTACTGCTTCATCATGGGCATTATAGGTCGCAACCTTGACACGGGCATTCAGCTGGGCCTGGGCATGGATGCTATCTTATTACTAACATGGATAGCCGCCGTTTTTCAGCAGCAAGGCCGCCTCGACTGGAGCCGCACTAATAATGACTTCTGCTGGCTCGTGCTCGGCTGGTTTTTGCTGACGGTGCTCGAAATCGCTAACCCGGCCGGGGCCAGCATTATGGGCTGGCTCTACGAAATGCGCTCCACGGCGCTTTACTTCGTGATGGCTGTGCCGCTGGGCTGCCTGCTGTTTTACCGCCGCCGCGACCTGCGCCTGTTTTTGGTGCTTATTATCGCCTTTTCGGCGTTTGGGGCCGTTTATGGCATAAAACAGAAGTTCATCGGCCTCAGCACTGAGGAGCAAAATTGGCTTGACGCGGGTGGGGCCGCTACGCACCTCATCTGGGGCAAGCTGCGCATTTTCTCCTATTACAGCGAGGCGGCCCAGTTTGGGGCGTCGCAGGCACACGTGGGGCTTATCTGCCTCATTCTGGCGCTGGGGCCGTTTGTACTTTGGAAGCGCGTGGCTTTTGGCGTGGCCGGCCTGCTGTGCCTATATGGTATGCTCATTTCGGGCACCCGCGGCGCGCTCTTTGTGCTGGTGGGCGGCGTGTTTCTGTACCTGGTACTAAGCAAAAAAATCAAGCCCCTAACGATAGGCCTGGTGCTGGCCATAGGTGCCATCATCTTCCTAAAGTATACCAATATTGGTAGCGGCAACGCCGACATCGTGCGCTTCCGCACCGCCCTCGACCCCAACGACCCCTCGCTGCAGCTGCGCCTCATGAACCAGGCCAAGCTGAGCCGCTACTTGGCCAATTACCCACTCGGCGGGGGGGTAGGCGTTATCGGCATCTGGGGCCAAAAATTCAACCAGGATAAATATCTCTCTACCATCGCGCCCGACAGCTACTATGTTAAAATCTGGGCTGAATATGGCATTGTGGGCTTCGTCCTCTGGTTTGGGATGATGCTCTACATCTTGGGCAAGTGCTGCGCCATCGTCTGGAACATCCGCAACCCCCAGCTACGCCAAATGCTATTGGCCCTCACGGCCGGCTACGCGGGCATCTTGCTCAGTAGCTACGGCAACGAGGTGCTTAACCAGATACCCTCGTCCATGATTGTCTACCTTTCCTTGGCCTTTATCGTGCAGGGCCCCGCCCTAGACGACAAGGAGGAAGAGGCGCCCAAACTCATTATTCTCGGGCGCCCCAGCGCCTAGCAGCTACTTGGGTTAGCAGCAGTTTAAAAAGCAAAGCGGGACGTCATGCTTCGATAAACTCGGCATGACGTCCCGCTTTGCTTTTTAAACTGCTGCTACCAGCGCGCCTCCTTACGCCAGTCTCGGATGCCTGGTACTACGCGCGGCACAAAGCCATCGGCTAATTCGGCCCCCCGGGCTCCGCACAGGTTACGGCGCGCCACAAAGGGGTAGGGTGCGTACCAGGGCACCAGGTCTTGCCGGCTTTGCAGCACCCGCACCGGCCGCAACGCCAAAGATTGCACCGGAATGTGGGGGTAGGGCGCCGGCCATACTAGCCGCTGCGAAAAACCCGCAAACCCGCTGCGTCCCGAGCCATCTAGGCCGCTGCGGCCGGGCACACCGTCTACACTGGCCAGTAGCATTACGAGCTGCGCGTGCTCGCGCGCTGGGCCGTCGCCTTTGTAGAACAGCGTATCGTGGGCAGCTCGTGGGTATTCGCTGCGCAAAAAGGCTTGGTCGGCGGGCGCGGGCAGCCGCCGCAGCAAACTCGTGTACTCGGCCTGGCTTAGGCTGGGCGGAATGATGTAATGGTGATAATCGACTTGCAAAGGCGTGGCTATCAATAATGCCAGCACTACCAGCGCAAACCCCCAACCCAGCAGGCGGGCAAAGCGCCCCGCTATTGCCCACAGCCACGGCAGCAGTAGCAGCGCCAGCGTTGTAAACAAAAACCCGTAACCAAACCGGAACGCCGGCGCCAGCACAAACCAGAATACCACGCCCCCCAACGTTACCACCAGCAGGGCTAGCAATTGCGGCGCCAAAGGCAAGCGCCCTCGCCGGTACTGCCACCAGCCCAGCGGCAGGCTCGCGAGCAGCAGCGTCGGAATGGCCAGCAGCACGGCCCGGCTGTCGAGGTGCTGCTGCTGCCACCACAGCGGCACCCAGAAAGACATAGGCTTGTCGTGCACATCTATTTGCCCGTAAAAATCTTTGTTGCGGGCAAATTCCTTGATGTAATCGCTGTGCAGACGCAACTCGGTGAGCGGAAATTTCCAGCTCGGATTAAATACGTCGATGGCCACCGGAAATACTAGGTAGCCGCTGATGAGCACATTACGCACTACCCACGGCACCACCACGGCCAGCGCCAGCCCCGCCATCACGGCCAAAAATCGCCCGTTCAGGAACAGCTGGGCGCGAGCTACCCACCACACGGCCAGCAGCAGAATGGGTAGCGTCGAAAGCTTGAGCGTGATGGCAAATACGCTGAGCAGGATAATGACTACCTGTGCTGCCAAGAGCGGCCGGCCTGGCTGCGGCCAAGGCAGTAGCAGCCCCTGCAGCACAATGTAAAAGAGCAGCAGCGTTACGGCTGGGTCGGGCGAAAGGGACGCTAAGTCATTCAGCAGCCGAAACATCATGGCCAGCATCAGCACGCGCACAAAGTCTACCGGCTCGGGCCGACTGTGCAGCATACGGCTGAGCCCCGCCAGGCAGTACCAACCAAACAGCACGAAGAATACGCCGTTGAGCACCTGCAGTGGGCTGCCTACGTAGCGGCCCCAGCTCAGCAAGGCTTCGGGTACAAACCACGCCGAGTTAAAGCCAATGTGGATGTCGATATTGGCTAGGCCGGGCACAATGCCCATTTCCTCTAGCCAGTGCAGCGACTGCGCGTGGTACACGCCCGTGTCGATATTGGGCGAGGGCATGGTGCCCATCACGAGCGCGCACACCACTAGTCCCAGCCCCAGCACTTTGGCTAGGGGGTGTAGCCCGCGAGCTCGCCCAGCCTGCTGCCGTAGCAACTGCCGGCCCACGGGCTGCCACAGCCCAGTTGCTCCAATGGCCGCTGCCACTACGTGTGCCGCCGTGTGCAACGGCCCCAGCAACGACCACACCTCCAGCAGCACCGTCAGTAGCAGTAGGCCGCCCAGCCACACCGTGAGTGCGCCCACGGCTTCCGGTTCTTTCAGGCCCAAGCCGCCGCGAATAATTTTCACTAACCAAACCCCAAACCCCAACGGTAATAACACCGCGTAAACACTTGCTAGTAGCAGAAGAACCATACTGTACCTAATGCGTGAATTAAACCTTTTTTTGCGAGAAATATACAGCAAATTCTCCTTACCTATAGCCTTCTCAAGAGCCGGCCTAGCCCTGTGCTACTGCCGAGGATAACTACTGAGTACTCAGCCTGAACAATCCTTACCACTTGCAGGGGGGTAGGGCCACGGCCGTAGCCCTACCCCCCTGTAAGCGGTGGTTTTTGAGCGCCTACTCAGCAGCGTCCCACAGCCATCGCTTTCTGAGCAAAGCACCTACTCGTGGGCAGGTACCGGCGAGTCTAGGGCCACGAAGATGGGCGTTTCGGTCACCGTGAGTTGTAGCCCTCCGGCAGCGGCCGTAGCAGGCTGCGCGGCCATGCTGCTACTGCCACTACGCGGCGTATACACGGTGTACTTGCCCGCGCCGGCCGGCTGGGCGTGCAGCGTGTAGCTGGCTGTTTTGCCGGTTTCGGTTGGCATCACCAGCATGTACATCGACTTGCCTTTGTACTCGTAGCGGTCTACTAAAGGGCTTTTGCTCAGCGTTTCTTTGTATACATAGTTGCCTAGCTGGTGCTGCACCTGGTAGAGGTAATCGGCGGCGGGCTTGCGCTTGTGCATGCTCGCATTGAGCAGGCCCGAGGAGGCAAACTGCGTCGCATTATCCAGCTTTAAGTCATAGGTCTGGTACAAAAACAACCGGTTGACGCCGTGCCGGGCGTAGAAGAGCGAGGTGCGCAAAATCCAGTCAGCCTGCACCTGCTCTGGGTTTTTGTTGCCGATGGGCGGCGCATGTAGGGGGCTATCCTGGTTTACGTCGTAACCGGCTTCGGTCACCCATACTTCCTTAGCATACTGCCGGCCCAGCGCTACTAGCGCATCGGCGTAGGCGCCAATGCTCGTGGCCTCGGGGGCCGCGCCACGCGCCGAAGCTGTGCTCTGCGACTCGCCAGTGGCATTGGCGTAGCAGTGGTAGTTTAGTACGTCGAAGCACAGGTTTACCGAGCCATCGGGGTTGTAGCCCCGGTACTGCTTGCACCAGTCGATGATGCCGCGCACGTAGTCGGACTGAGGCGCGGCGGTGCCCGCCATCACAACCAACATGGTTGGGTCGGCATTTTTAACGCCTACCCCCGGCCCCATCGTGTTTTTATGGCCATCGTAAAAAGCCGATAAATTGGCGGCGTATTCGCGGGCTGTTTGGTAAGCCTTGCGGCCCTTCCACCACTTATCGCGCTCGTTTTCACACTCCACGTACCGCACATAGCCCAACCCAGTTTCGCGGGTGCGCACGCCGGCCTCGGGGGCCGTCGGGTAAATTGGGCCACTCATTACCCCCTGCAAGAGCGACGGGCTCACGGTTTTAGTGTGCCCGTAGCGCGCGGCAAACTGAAAGCCCACACGGGCCTGTAGCAAGTACGACGTAGGGTTGAGTAGGTCGGCGTTATAGGCAGCAGGTACGTTTTCTGCATCGCGCTGGTCGGCCGGGTAATTGCGCTCCAAAAACCAGCCGGGTATGTTTTTAATGCACGGCAATATTTCTTTGCCTTCTGCGTGCAGCCGCTTGTAGAGCACATCGTAGTTCCAGCCGCCAGACTGGGTAGGGTTGAACGTGTAGCGGCCTTGCTCTGGCTCCAGCTTTTCCCAATCGACGTAATCGCGGTACTGCGTGAAGGCCTGCATCAGCGCCATGCTAGGCTCATACACCTGGTCGCGGATGTTGGGGTCGATGTCGTTTTGCAAAAACTCCCATATAAAGCAATTGATACCCAGCTCGTTGGATAGCTTAATGTTTTTGGGGGTTTTGAGGGCCAGCGCCGGAGCCGGCTTGTAGGTGCCATACACCTCTATTTCAGTTGGAAAGCCCGACCATGCGTTTAGAATCAGGTACTGCACTGGCATGGGCCGGGGCAGTGTAATGTCTATCCACTCATTGGTTTCGTCGCCCGTGAAGGTGGTGAGCAGCACTGGCTCGGCCGTAGCCGATTCTTTCATAAAGAGCCTCACCGGCTTATCTGCAAAGGTGCCTTTGCCATCGTAAAGCCTGATTTTAGTCACGGCTACCTTTGATACGTCTTTAAACTCGTAGTAGCAGTCGTAGTTGGGCAGTATTTTGCCCCAGCCCATAAACACGTTTTCGTCCAGCACGCCATCGCAGAGCTGCTGTAGGCCCGAGCCAGGCGTCACCTTATCACCAACCGAGTTGAGCTGGTACCAATTGGCGGCGCGCAGCGGCACTTGCCCAGGTTTTAGCACCTGCTGCCGGCCAGCCTCCAGGTGGTCCGACTGCTTACTGCAAGAACTAAAAATACTTAAGGCACTCAGCAGCGACAGCCAAAAAGCTGTTTGGGGGAAGAACATGGGTAGGAGCAAAATAAAAGCCGCGCCGCCAGCCGGGGGTAGGGGCCAAAAAACCGTCTAAAGTAGGCCACATACCGCAATAGTGCCCCTCGCTCACCACCTACTACCTACAAAACCGCTGCGCCAAGCTGCCCACGCGCCTTAGTACCCAAACTCTGTACGCAGCCGTGCAACGCTCAGTGCGAAAACAGGAATCTACCTAGTAGCAGCTCGCCAAGCGGCTAGTAGCGCGAGTGCCTACTCCTGCTACGCGATTCACAAGTCAGGCAGGTGCCCCAAGGTCATAAGGCAGGTGGCATAGCAGCAGTTGAATACTAGCTAATTTCAACAAATTTCGCCAAAGAACAGCATATGCTTTTTTTGTTATAAAATTGCATTGTAACTTTATCGCGCACTAACTGGCCTTTCTACTTTGGTAAAATTCGACACTCTCTCCATCGTTATTCCTGTCTATAACGAGGCCCGTACCATTCATCAAATTCTAGATTTGCTGCGCGAGTTAGAACTGGTGAATAACATCAAGAAAGAGATTATTCTGGTCAACGACTGCTCGACGGACGCCTCGGCTGCGACCATCCGGGCCTACGCCGACCGCTACCCCGCCATGGGGCTGCGGCTACTCGAGCACGCCGTCAACCAGGGTAAAGGCGCTGCGCTGCATACCGGTATTCGGGAGGCAACCGGCGACTACGTCATCATTCAGGATGCCGACTTAGAATATGACCCTGAAGAGTATAACCTGCTCATCAAGCCCATCATTAAAGGTTTTGCAGATGTCGTGTTTGGTTCGCGCTTTATGGGCGGCAACCCACACCGCATCCTATTCTTCTGGCATAGCATCGGCAATGCCATGCTCACGTTCCTTTCGAACATGTGCACTGACCTGAACCTGACCGACATGGAGACGTGCTACAAGCTTTTCCGGCGCGACATCATTCAGGGCCTAAGACTAGAAGAAAACCGCTTTGGCTTCGAGCCCGAAGTGACCGCCAAAGTGGCGCGGGTGCCCAACATTCGGGTCTACGAAGTGGGCATCAGCTACTACGGCCGCACCTACGCCGAGGGCAAGAAAATAGGCTGGCGCGATGGCTTCCGGGCCATCTACTGCATCCTGAAATACGGCTTGTTCAAGGCCTAACTTTTCCAACAATAACACGATCCCTACCCCCCCTTTGTAGCCAATGTGGTTGCAAAAAGGGGGGTAGGGACCGTGTCACTGTTGGGGTCGAGCTGGTGGCTTCGCGCTTGGTAACTACCGGCCCTACCCCCTGCCGTGCAGCCAGCTTTGGTCACCTCGTTCCGAAGCGACTAAAGCCTGGCTTTTACCAGTTACCAGGGGCTGACGCCCGTTTCCGGTGCGCTGTCGTCGCTAAAGAACTGGCTGGTGGGGCCATCGGGGCCTAGGGTGGCGGCCTTAACTAAGCGGGCGGCTGCGTCTTGCACGGTGCCGGGGCCACTGTGGTGGTTGAAGTCGGTGGCAGTGTAGCCAGGGTCAACGGCATTGACCTTGAAGGGCGTGTCGCGCAGCTCGTAGGCCAGCATGATGGTGTAGGCATTCAACGCAGCCTTAGAGGGCTGGTAGGCGGCACCCTTCACGTGGTAGTACTTCCAGGTGGGGTCGTTGTGCAGCGTCAGCGAGCCCAGGCCCGACGTGACGTTGACAATGCGGGGCTCGGGCGACTGCCGCAGCAGGTCGATAAAGGCTTGCGTGACTTCGATAACGCCGAACACGTTGGTGTCGAACACCTCCTTAATCATGGCTACGCTGGCACTCGTGGCGGGCTGCACCGGGCTACCCAAGATGCCAGCATTGTTGATAAGTACGTCGAGCGCCGACGTTTTCTGACCTAGGGTCTCGCGGGCGGCGGTGATAGAGGCGCCATCCGTCACGTCGATAACGAGCGGCTCTACTTGGGTGAGGCCTTCGGACTTGAGTTGGTCTACGGCCTGCTGGCCATTTTGCGCGTTGCGGCTACCTAGGTACACATAATAACCCTGCTGGAGGAGTTGGCGGGCGGCTTCAAAGCCTATGCTCTTGTTGGCGCCGGTGATGAGTGCTGTCTTCATGGTGAAATCGTGTTAATGATTGAACAGCACAAAGGTCTTGGCCGCCAGAAGCGCCGCCGTTACCCATTTCGCGGCTTCACTGGTACATTTTGCGGATGTGGGCGCGGTACTCGGCCGGGGTAGTGCCAGCCTCGCGCTTGAAGAAGCGGTTGAAGTACGAGGCATCCTGAAAACCCAAGTCGTAGGCAATTTCCTTGAGCGGCTGCTGGGTGTGCAGCAGCAGGCGCCGCGCCTCCAGCACCAGGCGCTCGTGCAGGTGCTTGATGGCCGGCCGCCCGGTCTGGGCCTTTATCACCTCGCTCAAGTGCCCCGCCGAAATGTGCAGCTGCGTGGCATAAGCGCTCACCTCGTGCACCTCGCGGAAGCACTCTTCTACCTTGGCCTGGTAGGCCCGCA
>CAZZDR010000016.1:0-8739 GCA_964652535.1 uncultured Hymenobacter sp.
GCTTCTAGAATTTGGGCGAACAAATGCGTGTTCACCGCAAACTGCCGGATGCCTTTCGGGCCGTGGTACACGGCGTACATGCCAGCCAGCACGCTCAGCAGCACCTGCGCGGTGCAGATGTTGGAGGTCGCTTTTTCGCGGCGAATGTGCTGCTCGCGGGTTTGCAGCGCCATGCGGTAGGCCTTGTTGCCGGCCGCGTCCACACTCTGGCCAATAATGCGGCCGGGGATAACGCGCTTAAACTGGTCTTTACACGAGAAAAAGCCCGCGTGCGGTCCGCCAAAGCCCATCGGCACGCCGAAGCGCTGCGACGAGCCCACTACCACATCGGCGCCCAGCTCGCCGGGCGACGTCAGCAGCGTGAGGGCCAGCAGGTCGGCGGCCATTACTACGAACAGGTTGCTGGCCTGAGCTTTTGCAATAAATTCAGTATAGTCGAAGATGGTGCCGTTGGCGCCGGGATACTGCACCATCACGCCGAAGAAGGCCTCGTCGCTCACGTCGGCCGTGCGGTGGTCGCCGATGACCAGCTCGATGCCGAGCGGCGTGGCGCGGGTACGCAGCACATCAATCGTTTGGGGCAACACCTGCTCCGACACGAAAAACTTAGTAGCGTTTTTCTTCTTGGTTTGCGAGTGCAGCATGTGCAGCGCCTCGGCAGCGGCGGTGGCCTCGTCGAGCAGGCTGGCGTTGGCGATGGGCAGGCCCGTGAGATCAATTATCAGTGTCTGATAATTGATGAGCGCCTCCAGGCGGCCCTGGGCTATCTCGGCCTGGTAGGGTGTGTAGGCAGTGTACCAGCCCGGGTTTTCCAGAATATTGCGCTGAATAACGGGGGGTAGGGTCGTATCGTGATACCCAAGGCCGATATAGCTCTTGTATACTTTGTTCTGACCGGCAATCTGCTTGAAACGCTTCAAAAACTGGCGCTCGGTGAGGGCCGGCGGCAGCGCCAGCGCCTGGGGCAGGCGGATGGCGGCGGGCACCGTTTCGGCGATGAGCTGAGCCATGTTCTCGGCCCCCACGGCTTGCAGCATGGCCTGCTGGCTGGCGTGGTCGGGGGCGTTGTGACGGGTCTCAAACACGTCGGCGAGCTTGAATCTAAACGACATAAACGGGAGCTGGGATAGAGGATAAGACGGCAACTTTTTCCGTAACAAAGGTACGGCCCGTTTGGTCCGGGGTAGGGTGTAGTTTTGGGGCATTCCTACCAGTTGTCCTTGCCGCGCTGCGCTCGCAAGGACAGCAGCTGTTGCTTCTGCCCCATGCCCCTACCCCCCCTTATTGGCTTGCTGCGCGAAGGCCGCACGCCGCCCGACCGCCGCGTGGCCCTCACCCCCAAAAAATGCGTGGAACTGCAAGACACGTACCCCGGCCTGCGGGTGCGGGTGCAGCCCAGCCCGCACCGCGCCTTCGCCGACCAAGAGTACCGCGACTTAGGCATTGAGGTGAGCGAGACGCTGGCTGACTGTGACCTGCTACTCGGCGTGAAGGAAGTGCCCGTGGCCGAGCTGCTACCCGGCAAAACGTACTGCTTTTTCTCGCATACTATTAAGAAGCAGCCCGCCAACCGTGAGCTGCTACGCACCGTGCTGCGCGCGGACATTACGCTGATAGACTACGAGCTGCTGACCAATGCGGCGGGCGAGCGCGTGGTGGCTTTTGGGCATTGGGCGGGCATCATGGGGGCCTACAATGGGCTGCTCACCTACGGCCGCAAGCACGGCCTCTTCACGCTCAAGCCGGCCTGGCAGTGCGTCGATATGGAGGATATGCAAGAGGAGTTTTTCAAAGTAAAGCGCCTACCCCCAATCAAAATCGCAGTTACGGGTTCGGGCCGGGTGGCGCAGGGCGCGGTAGAAGTGCTGGGCCGCATGGGCCTGCGGCGGGTGAGTGTGTACGACTACCTCTACCTCGAATTTAACGAGCCGGTGTACACGCAATTGCGCAGCTCGGACTACAACCGCCGCCGCGATGGCCGCGTGTGGGACACGGCCAACTTTCACCAGGAGCCGGCGGCCTACGAATCAACGTTTGGCAGCTTCCTGCCCGTCACCGACCTGCTCATTGCCTGCGCTTACTGGGACCCGGCGGCCCCGCGCTTATTTGAAGAAAAAGATACGCTACGCGCTGATTTCAAGCTCGATACGATTGCCGACGTGACGTGCGATGTGAATGGCTCCATTCCGCTCACCAAGCGTAGCACCACGATTGAGGCACCGGCGTTTGACTACGACCCGGCGAGTGGCGCGCTCACGCCGGCTTATTCGCAGCCGGCTAGCGTCACGGTGATGGCCGTAGACAACCTGCCCTGCGAGCTGCCGCGCAACGCCAGCCGCGATTTTGGTCGGCAGCTGCTCGACCAGTTTTTTCCGCACCTGCTGGGCGGCGATGCGGGCGGCGTGCTGGCGCGCGCTACCATTGCCAGCGGCGGGCAGCTGCACCCACGCTTTGCTTATTTGGCCGACTACGTGGGGTAGGCCCCTGGATATTAGAATGTTGAGAAGCAAGTGCGCGTGCGTAGACTGACAGTCTGTTGGCGCGCTTGGGCTACTGCTGGCTACTGCGTTTGCCGCAGGCTTTTTGCCGCCAGCAGAGCTTTCACAACTAACCTGGGTTTTGCTGGGTATCCTTAACTAACTAATAGGGAGCCCTACCCCCTTTGCCCACATGAAGCTGACTGCCCGCGCTACTACCCCCGAGCTGATGGACGATCTATCGCTCGCCTCCGACGAGCTGCGGCAGAACCTCGACGAGCTCGAAACCATTAATACCTGGCTCGGTGGCTATCGGCCGGTGCTGGCGGCGCTGGCCCGGCTGCGGCCCCGCTTCCCGGCCAGCCGTGCCCTGCGCCTGGCCGACCTGGGCAGCGGCGGCGGCGACACCCTGCGCCATATAGCCCGCTGGGCCCGGCAGCGGGGGGTAGGGGCGGCGCTTACGGGCATCGACGCCAACGCCTTCATGCTGGGCTACGCCCGCGCCAAAAGCCTGGCCTACCCCGAAATCGTGTACCAGCAGGTCGATATCTTCTCGCCCGAATTTGCCGCGCAGGACTACGACGTGCTCACGGCCAGTCTCTTCTGCCACCATTTCACCGATGCCGAGCTGGTGGGGCTGCTGCGCCGCTGGCATCAGCAGGCGAGCCTAGCGGTGGTTATCAACGACTTGCACCGCCACCCGCTGGCCTACTACAGCATCAAGTACCTCACCAGGCTGCTGGGCGGCTCGCGCTTGGTGCAGCACGACGCCCCGCTCTCGGTAGCCCGCGCCTTTTCGCGGGCCGACTGGCAGCGTCTGCTGGCCCAAGCAGGCATCACGAGCTACTCGCTGCGCTGGTGCTGGGCCTTCCGCTGGCAGGTAGTCATTGCCGCGAGCTGCTAAGCGAGCCGGGAAAGAGGCTGCTTTATAAAGGCAATTTGTATCTGCGCTGGGGGGTAGGGCCTGTGCACTAGGGCACACCTAATTCAAAGGCTCAAACGTGTTTCGGCTGGCTTGGCTGCTTTGTGTTGCCTAGCCACTAAGGGATGGAGTAGTGAGTGAAATTTGCACTATATTTTATAGGGTGCAATTAATGGCTTTTGCGGCGCAAGTTAGCCTTCAATGGTTTTTAAGGCGAATTTCCTTTAAATTTCACAATAAATGGCTAATAACATTACTATTTTAATAGGCAGATAGCTTTGTAGTTTTGTGCATCACTTTTATAGGATGCTAAAATGATTAATAAAATTATACTTTTAATTCTTCTGGTTTTCTCATCAGAGCCATTTGCGATAGCTTCAACTTACTACATCAACACCCAGGGTGACGATGGCGCAGCGGGTACTTCGGCCGCCACGGCGTGGCGCACGATAGACCAAGTGAATGCGGCCACTTTCCAGGCTGGTGACCGCATTTTATTTGCCGCTGGCCAAACATTTTCGGGCAGCTTGGTGCTGCACACGGCCGGCACAGGGGTAGCAGCTACCCCCATTGTGGTGAGTTCGTATGGCAGCGGCCGGGCAACCATTGCCAGTGGCAATGCCTCTGGGTTTTTTACGCAAAATGCGGCAGGCATTGAAGTACGGCGCCTCGCGTTTGTGGGGTCCGGCCGCCTGGCTTCCACCAGCTCGGGAATCGTCTTTTACCTCGACTTGCCAGACACGCACCTGACCCACCTGCGGCTAGATAGCCTGGATGTGAGTGGCTACCGCGACTCGGGTATCTCGATAGGCAGCTGGAAGGGTAGCAGCGGCTACTCCGATGTGCGCATCACGGCTTGCCAAGTACACGCCAATGGCGAGGCGGGCCTGAGCTCGTATGCCGAAAACCTAGCGGCTCACCAAAACTGGTACGTGGGCAACTGCAAAGCGTTTGACAACCCCGGCCGGGCCGATGTCACAACTATCCACACGGGAAGCGGCATTATGCTCGCGGGCATCGATAATGTCTTGGTTGAGTATTGCGAGGCCTACCAAAACGGCCGGCTGAATGCCAGCACGGCGGGCGGGCCAGTAGGTATCTGGGGTTATCGTTGCAATGAGCTCGTGATTCAACACTGCGAATCGCACCACAACAGCTCCGGCACGGAGCCCGATGGTGGAGGCTTTGACCTGGATGGCGGGTGCACCAACTCGGTGCTGCAATACAACTACTCGCACGACAACGAAGGGCCCGGCTACGAACTGTGCCAGTACCAGGACGCTCCAGCGATGTATAACCTGACGGTGCGCTACAATGTGAGTATCAATGACGCGCAGCTGCACCACAAAGGCGCCCTGCAGGTGTGGTCTACCGGGGCGTCGGGCGGCATCCGGCAGGCTGCTTTCTACAACAATACAGTCGTGCTGAACCCGCCCACCACTGGCGCTGACCCCAAGGTGGTATACATCTGCAGCGGTGGCTTTAGCGACCTGACTTTTCGCAACAACGTGTTTCAGTCTTCGGGCAACCTACCCACCCTCAGTACAGTAACTACTACGGGCCTACGTCTAGAAGGAAACTGCTATTGGAATGCTAGCCAAGTGCAGCTAGACTGGAATGGCACACGCTACACCGACCTCGCGGCTTGGCGCGCAGCCACCGGCCAAGAGCAACTAGCCGATGGCCGCGCTACTGGCCTGCAGGCAGATCCCAAGCTGCTGACCACCAATTCCGCCCCGGCGCCAGCGTCCGACTCGCCGTTGCTGCGCGCGGGCCTCAACCTGCAGGCCGAGTTCAACATCAACCCCGGCCCCCAAGACCTGCTGGGCAACCCTACCCCCTTCGCCTCCGCCAAAGGCAACATCGGCGCCATCGAAGCCCAGGCAGCCACAACTCAAGCTGCCGCTACGCCGCTGCCGGTGGTGCTCACGGCCTTCACGGTGGCGCGCATTAGCGGAGTGGTCACCTTACGTTGGCGCACCGCTTCGGAGCAGGGAAATGCCTACTTCGTTGTAGAAAACAGTGCCGATGGCCACACATTCGCTAGCCTTGGCCAAGTGATCGGACAAGGCACCACCGCCCAGGCCCATAGCTACACCTACGAAGACCAGCGCACAACACCCGGCACGTACTACCGCCTGCGGCAGGTAGACAATACCGGCCACCTTACCTACTCGCCAGTACGAACCCTAGCCAGCCTCGATGAACCGGACGCGCTCGCCCCGGCGCTGCAACTGTATCCGCAGCCCGCTACCGCGAGAGGGACAATTACGGTAAGCGGTGCGCAGTACGCCACCATTCAAGTTAGGAATGGGCAAGGGCAACTACTGGCCGATGTGCCGGTTGGCGCCGATGGCACGGCCAAGCTGCCACTCGCTGGCTTAGCCGCCGGCCTGTATGTAGTGCAGTGCGGCTCTCAGCACACCAAGTTGCTAGTGGCTGAATAGGCAGTTGGTTGCTTTACGAGAAGATTTCCAGCAGCATAGCCTCCATCGTGAGGCCCGGCCCGAAGGCGCAGCTCAGCACCGGCGCGCCGTGGTCGGCGGGCGTACTAGCGGCCAGCAGCTCGCGTAGCACGAAAAGCACTGTGGCCGACGACATGTTGCCATAGTCGCGCAGCACCTGGTAGGCATAGCGATTGTCGTCCTTGCTCAGGTCCAGCGCCTGCTCAATGGCCTCCAGAATCTTGCGGCCGCCGGGGTGCAGCGCAAAGTGCCGGATATCCTGGCGGCGCACCGGCAAGTCCTGCAACAGGTCGGCCGTGAGCTGCCCAATGCCGCGCTGAATGAGCGCCGGCACGTAGCCTGAAAGCGTCATCTCGAAGCCAAAGTCGCCGATGTGCCAGGCCATATCTTGCACGCCCTCGGGCGCCAGGCCGCAGTGAAAAGCTTGCAGCGCCAGGCAGGGGGTAGGGCCCGGCAGCGGCTGGCCCAGCACCAGGCAGGCCGCCGCCCCGTCGCTAAATAGCGCGTTGCTTACCAGGTGGTCGGGGTCGTGGCTCTTCTGAAAGTGCAGCGTGCACAGCTCCACGCTCACCACCAGCACCCGTGCAGCGGGGTCGGCCCGTACCATGCTGTCGGCCAAGCGCAGCGCATTCACGGCCGCGTAGCAGCCCATAAAGTTGACGCACGTACGGCGCACGGAGGGGGGTAGGGCTAGTGCCGTTACCAGTTCAATATCAAGCCCCGGCGCATACATGCCTGTGCAGCTCACCGTGATGAGATGCGTAATACTTTCCATCTCGACGCCTGGTGCCTGGCGCAACGAGTCTTGCACCGCCGCCAGGGCCAGGGGTAGGGCCTCACGCCGGTAAGCAGCCATGCGCTGGCTCACGCTCGGAAACGGCTCCAGGCCCGGCGTATTCGGGAAAAAGGTGTAGTCACCATTCTCCTGGCCGTAGTCAGCTAGCACCGAGTGGCGGTGCTCGATGCCCGACACCCGGTACAGCGCCCGCAGCTTGCGCGTGCCCCCTTCATCCAGTTCCAGCGCCGCCGCCATAAAGCCAGCAATAGTAGGCTGGGCGAGGCGATGTGAGGGGGTAGCGGTGCCGATGGCACCCAGGTAGCTGGGCATTAGGAGAGAGGATAGGAAGGCAAGTTTACGCCCTACCGCTAAGCCAGCCCGCAGCTTGTGAAGGAAAGAGCCAATTCAACGAAGCTGCTTAAGCACGGGCATTGCCGCGTGTACGGCAGGGTAAGCGGCAGGTTTTACTCAAATTCGGAGCCGTGCGTCTGGCGCATGAGCGTGCGCACGGCTGCGGGCCAGTGGCGCAGGCCACTCACTACTAGCTCGCTTAGGATAGGACCACCAAACAGCCGCTGCACCGCTCGCCCCACCCGTAGCCGCGCCCCAAACTGCTGCCGCCAGGCATGCGCGTAGGCAGCCTCTAGGGCTGGCCGCGCTAGCTCGCCGCGCAGGAAGCGGTCGGCTAGCGGCGCGGCGAGGGCGGCACCATGCAGCGCCATCGCCATGCCATTGCCGCACAGCGGCGTGATGAGGCCCGCCGCATCGCCCACCATTAGCAGGTGCTGCTCGACGGGTAGCTTGGGGGCAAAAGAAATTTCGTTGATAACCTCGGGCTGGGCATAAAGGCGCTCGGCATGACCCAGGATGTTGGCCACCCGAGGGTTGCGGGCCAGCACCTCGCTCTCTAGCGCCGCAATGCTGCCACCCGCTGCCTTAAGGTTGGCACGGGTAGTGAGGTAGCAAAAGCACAGCTTATCACCCTCGATGGCCGAAACACCCGCGTAGCCATCTCGAAAGTTATGTAGCTCAATCACATCGCGCGCAAAGCCAGGTAGGCGCAGGTGGTGCTTCACGCCGAGGTAGGGCGAGCGCTGGCTGAAAAATGGCCGCCCCAACTGCCGGTCCAGGGCACTGCGCTTGCCATAGGTGCCGAGCACTAAGGCGGCAGTCAGTTGGCGGCCATCGGCGAGGGCCACGTGGTGCTGGCCCGCGGCGGCATCGAAGGCCACGTCGGCCACGGTAGCAAAAATGAACTCTACCCCCTGCGCTACGGCTTTTTGATACAAGAAATCGTCGAGCTGGTAGCGGCTCACGCCAAAGCCGCCCAGGTCGAGTGGGCTGGTCAGCATACGCCCGGCCGGCGACGATAGCCCAAACCGCCGAATGGCTGCTGGCGCCAGCGCGGCAGGGTCGGCCCCCAGGCGGCGCAGGTAGGGCAGTACCTCATTGCTCACATACTCGCCACACACGCGGTGAAACGGGTAGCGCCGCCGCTCTACCACTGCCACGCAGTGGCCGCGCCCGGCCAAATCGAGCGCCACTGCGAGGCCCGCGAGCCCACCGCCCAGCACCAACACGCGCGCGGCAACTTCTTTGGTAAAAGAATTATTGTGCAAAATCACCGGTAAACCGATAAAAAAACCGGTATTAGACTAATCAAAGGTCTGGCCGGCCCTGAGCGGCCGTACTTTTGCGAAACCAAAATACAAGCTAGTCGTTAACTTTCATCCCACCCAGCTACTGTGTTCTGGTTGATAGTCTTATGAAACAACTCTTACTCTTTATAGTTACCTGGCTGGTCAGCTTCGGCCTAGCATATGCCAGCGCGCCGCCTACACCGCCGGCAGTTATTGCTGCTACTCCCCAAACCGTTGTGCGTCCTGTTCTAGATGAACACACCCTGGTAGTGTATCCTAATCCTAGTACGGGTATTGTTCATCTCACTATCAGCGGATTAGAAGGCCGAAAGGTGGAAGTAACGGTCCTCAATGTTATCGGTACCATTATGTACCGCGAAACCATGACGGAGCTTAATGACCGTTTTACCAAAACTTTGGACTTGAGCCGCTTCGCAAATGGCTTGTACTACGTCAA
>CAZZDR010000016.1:8839-11180 GCA_964652535.1 uncultured Hymenobacter sp.
GCCAAAACGAGGGCGAAAAATACGTACCACATAAAAGTAAAGGCGAATGAATGTGAAAAAACAAATGGTTAAGCGTCAACCATCATGCGGCTTTTAACCGATACGCGGGGGGTAGGGTTACAGTAAAATTCGGGCATTTTAGCACCTACCCCCTACGGCAGCACCAAGTGCCCGCTCTGAATAAGCCGGTACAGCGTGGAGCGCCCCACGCGCAGGCGGCTCGCTGTTGCCACCACATCTCCATTAAAGCCGGTGAGGCTGGTTTGCATAATAGCCAGGGTTTGCTCGCGCAGCGAAGGAAAAACTAGCTTCGTTACGTCGACTGTGCGCAGGGCCATATCGGCAGGGGGCGCTAGATGCGGTAGCATGGTTCGCAGTGGAATATCGCTCGCCTCTATCTGCGCGCCATCGGCTAGCACAGTAGCCAGCTCTACTACGGCCTTTAGCTCGCACACATTGCCCGGAAAAGGATGCTCTAGCAAGCGCTGACGCGCCTCAGCACTCAAAGCCCGAAGTGGCAGCTGGTTGAGCTTGCTGAAGTCACGAATAAAAGCTTCGGCCAGCTGCAGCGTGTCGTCGCCCCGGCTGCGCAGCGGCGGCAGTTCGATGGGCAAACCCAATAGGCGGTAGTAGAGGTCCTCCCGAAAGCGGCCAGCCTGCACCTCGGCGGCCAGGTTGCGGTGCGTCGCTACTATCAGGCGCACATCGAACGTCACGGCTTGGCTGCTGCCTATGCGCGTTACAGCGCGCTCTTGCAGCACGCGCAGCAGCTTGGCTTGCAGCACGAGCTCAAGGTCAGCAATTTCATCCAAAAACAAGGTGCCGCCAGTGGCTTCCTCAAAACGCCCGATGCGCCGCGTTAGCGCCCCCACAAATGCGCCTTTCTCGTGGCCAAACAACTCGCTCTCTAGCAGCTCACGCGGAATGGCCGACATGTTGATGGCTACAAATGGCTGCCGAGCCCGCGCCGACTGCGCATGAATGGCCTGGGCCACTAGTTCCTTGCCCGTGCCCGTCTCACCGCTTACCGATACCGTGATGGTGGTGCGCGCTGCCTTGGCAATGAGGCCATGCACTTGCTGCATGCGGGCGTGCGTACCGAGTAGCTGGCTTGCTAGTACCAGTGCTTCGGTTGCCGCTTGGGCTGGTGCTGGCGTTACCTGCTGCCGCACGCGTGCCAAGGCCTGCCAAATTAACTCGATGCTGCCTGAGTCTTTTACAAAATAGCCAGCAATACCCTGCGTAAGTAGCTCTGCTTCTACCTGGCTATCGACCTTGCCCGTTAGTACGTAGCACAAGGCTGCGGGCAAACGCTCGTGCAGCTTACACACCAAGCGGTGGGGTAGGCCCTCTGGGCTATCGCTGTCTAAGATAAGCGCGCTGGGAACGGCCGTTGCGGCTGGCCGATACGCCAGGGCTTGGGCTACCGTAGCAAAGCGCCGCACCAAGTGGTCAGGGTTGAGGCTGAGGCGGTGGCATAGCCGCATAACGTAGTGGCTATCGGGCGCAATAAGCCAAATATGGTAAAAAGCAGTCTTTGTCGTCATAGCACAGGCCGGGGTGGGGTAGGGCAGGCAGTCTGAAAATGAAAGTCAGGGACAGATTGATTCATGACAACTAATTATTGATAAAATTATAAAATGGCTGAATTTATTGAAATAGCGGTTAAATGCAATCTTATGCTAAAATTTATTCTTATGCTAAGTACGACAGACAAATATCGTTTGGATTTGTCTTTTTATTGGAAACAAAAATTTATTCCGAGAATTTTTTACTCGTTGTATTTAGATTAAGTATATGTAAATCAAATATATGTAAAAACGACAAATCTGTTGCAATACTGAAGGAATCTTCACTCGTTAGTCCGCAATATGATACCTTTTATTGGAATAATTAAATTAAATCCTTGCTTTCAACAAGGAGTGAGTAATGTTGGAGGTTTTGTTTTGCTATGGAGCTTACGGCTCACTGCTGCAAAAGCGCGAGCAGTAACTTACCATTCTATGGACGGGCTTATTATACCTCGCCCACAGCTAGCTGAAACGTTCTGAATGTGTGCAGTGGCGTTTCTACTAGTGTAACTACACCCGTGGGAAGCGCTCCTATTGCGGCGGCTGTATACTTGCCTACCTCCGGCACAGCCAAGCTGCGGTTTCAGCTCAATGGTACGGGGCAGGCAGGCTACCGGGCAGGGGTAGTGCTGGCAGAAGATGCTGCTTCGCTGAGCCTCAATACTATCAGCAACATTACAATTCGCACTTACAATAGCGCCATTTCGGCCACGGTACCACAAGAGTCGCGGGTGGTGACGAGTAGTGCGTTGCAGGCGCAGCTGCTAGCG
>CAZZDR010000016.1:11280-14439 GCA_964652535.1 uncultured Hymenobacter sp.
CCAGCGCCGGCCGCCACACCTACTACCTGCGCGACGAAGCCGCCACCCAGGCGGGTTCACTGTACTACCGCCTCCGCCAGGTCCCGACGGCCGCGCTACCCTGTCGGCCGTGGCCGTGCTGGCGGCGAGCCCCGCGCAGGCTGGTTTCACCCTTTACCCTAACCTCGACCCAAGTCGTGACGTTGGGCACCGGTAGCCCGCTAGCCGCCGGCTACACCATCAGCCTGTATTCGGGCGCGGGGCAGTTAGTGAATAGCCGGCTTGTGGAGGGCAGCGCCAATGCCACCACTATTGGTACCGTCGGACTGGCGCTCGGGCTCTACCACGTGGTGCTGCGCGACGCCGCTGGCCACTCGGTGTCAGGGCAGCGGCTAGTGGTAGCGGGCCACTAAAATCGCTCGTATCCAAGTGTTTCACCCTTTCTGCAACTAGCTAAATGCGTACGCCCCGTGGCTCTGGTAGCCACGGGGCGTAGTCTTGCTGGGCCCTACCCCGGCTAGCTACCCAAGTTCTACCCAAGCCGGGCAGTGGTCTGAGTGCACCACGTCGGGCCAGAGGCCAGCCCCGCGCAGCTGGGGTAGCAACGCTTGGTCGAGCAGCAGGTGGTCGAGGCGCCAGCCCACGTTGCGCGCCCGCGAGCCAGCCCGGTAGCTCCACCACGAGTAGTGGTGCGGTGCCTCGGGGTGCAGCTGCCGAAACGAGTCGAGGTAGCCTTCGGCCAGCAGGTCGCTAAACCACTGGCGCTCCTCGGGTGTGTAGCCGGGGCTGGTTTGGTTGGCCTTGGGGTTGTGCAGGTCAATGGCCGTTTGGCAGCAGTTAAAATCGCCCCCAATCACGAGCGGCGGTACGGTAGCATCTTGCCGCAGCCGCGCTACGTAGGCCCGAAACCAGTGCAGCCATGCCACCTTAAATGCCTGCCGGGCCGGCCCGCTGGTGCCCGATGGCATGTAGGTATTGAGTACCGATACGTGCTCAAAGTCGAGCCGCAGTACGCGGCCCTCTTCATCATAAAGTGGCTCGCCGCAGCCCGTCACCACGGCCTTAGGCTCCGTTAGGCTGAAGGTGGCCACGCCGCTGTAGCCGGGCTTGCGGGCGGGATGCAGGTAGGCGTGGTAGCCCAGCGCGGCCAGGCCGCTCACGTCGAGGGGTGCGGTGCCGGCCTTTATTTCCTGCATGCACAGCACATCGGGCCGGGCAGCAGCTACCCAGTCGAGCAGCCCTTTTCCCAGCGCCGAGCGCAGCCCATTAAGGTTATACGAAACGATTTTCAAAAAGAAAGCAAACTGATTAGCAACGTGAAGCAGGGGGTAGGCTACTCGTCGAGCGTGTCAAAATATTCTAGAATGTGCCACTTCAGCATGCGCTCCTGCTCCTTAAGGTTGGCAAAGGGCACGGGCGTCACCAGCTGGTAGTGGGGCCAGCCTTCCTCATCCACGCGCGCCAGGGCGTAGTGGCCACTCTGGCTAAAAAGCTTGCAGGTGGCAATGTGCATCAGGTCCTGCTTTTGCTCTTTGGTGAAGGCTGCCACGCCCTGCCCCAGCTCCTGCACCCCAATGAGCAGCAGTAGCGCATTCAGGTCGGGCCGCCGGCCAAAGCGCTCCTCCATAGCCGCCAGCAATACCGCCCAGCGTTCGTTGAAGTCGTTCTCGCTCTCCCCGTTGTTGTCGCCGGCGAGGGGGGTAGGGCTGCTAGTGGACATGGGGCGGGTGAGTAGCGGCGTGGGGGGCGCCGGGGCCAGCCAGCGCGGCTTCGGCGCGTAGTACTTCCCAGTACTCCACGGCCCGGCGAAAGTGCGGAATCACGATGCTGCCCCCGATGAGGTTGGCGATGGAAAACACCTCGAATACCTCTTCGTCGCTCAGGCCTTCTTCGTGGCATTTGCCGAGGTGATACTTCACGCAATCGTCGCAGCGCAGCACCAGCGAGCAGGCCAGGCCCAGCATTTCCTTGGTTTTAACGTCGATAGCGCCGGCGGCGTAGGTATTGGTATCAAGGTTGAAGAAGCGCTTGATAACCTTGTTGTCGTACGACAGCACACGCTCGTTCATGCGCTGGCGGTAATCGTTGAAATCGGTGGTGAGGGACATAAAATGAACTATAAGAATGAGTACATGTAGGCCAGCTGGCCCAAGTTAGGGCCCGGCAGTATCTTGGGCAGTCCCGAAGCCCTGCTTATCTGCAAAGGACGGGGGTAGGGGCGTTGTGGCCCGCCAGCCGGGTCATCTTTCCTCAACCGCTAACCAGTCAAAATGATGCTGCGCCCGCTCCTCGCCGACTTAGTATCTTTGTTTTTCCCGCAGGTGTGCCTGGCCTGCCACGAGCCGCTAGTGGCCGGCGAAACCCACCTGTGCACCACTTGCCGCACCGAGCTGCCTTATACCGACTACCACCTGCTACCCCCCGCGCACAACCCGCTGGCCCGGCGGTTTTGGGGTAAGCTGCCGGTGCAATACACGCTTAGCTATTTACGCTTTTTACGCCATGGTCGCGTGCAGGAACTGCTGCATCAGCTCAAGTACCGGGGCCAAGCGGGGGTAGGGCGGGCGCTAGGCCAGCTCTACGGTGCCGAGCTAGCAGCGGCGGGTTTAGCCCCCAATTTCGACCTTATCGTACCTGTGCCGTTGCACCGCCGCAAGCTGGCGCGCCGTGGCTACAACCAGGCCGAAGCCTTTGCCACTGGCCTAGCCGCCGCATTGCCCTGCCCCAGCGCTGCCCACGCCCTGCGCCGCACCGAGCACACGGCTACCCAAACGCGCAAGGGCCGCACCGAGCGCTGGCAAAACGTGGCCACGGTATTTGAGGTAGCGCAGCCAGCTGCTGTAGCTGGCCGCCACGTGCTGCTAGTCGACGATGTGCTCACCACCGGGGCCACGCTCGAAGCTTGCGGCGCCGCGCTGCTAGCTGCCGGGGCCCGCGCCGTGAGTATTGCCACCATCGCCTGCGCCGAATAGCAATCGCATATTTAGATGGCTTAAGCTGCTTTTGTAGATGCGATAAGCGTAGTCGTTTTCTGCGCTAAATCAAATGAAAGCAAGGGGGTAGGCGTGCCGCGTACTGCCGAATAAGCCAAGTAAACAAGCCAAAAAAAGGGCCACTCCGAAGAGTGGCCCTTTGCATTAAATCGGAGTTGAATCTGCGATTATTACTTGTTCGAACCAG
>CAZZDR010000016.1:14539-25376 GCA_964652535.1 uncultured Hymenobacter sp.
TTGTAAAGGCCGTAGTCGTTAGGGGGGTAGGCGTAGATGTACTCTGTAATCATGGCGCCATCGTTCAGGCTACCCGCGATGCCAGCGTAGTCGCCGCGGCCCCGCTTGAAGTTAGCCAAAAACTGGCCCTGGCCTTTGCCATACGGGTTGCGGGTCGAGCGGCCATCCCAAGGGTAAATGCGCTTCTCTTCCTGGTTTTCGTTGCCCACTTCCTGAGTACCAATGAGCGCCTGGGCGGCGTACTCCCACTCGGCCTCGGTAGGCAGACGGTAGTTGGGGAGCGAGTTGCCGTTTTCAATCGACGGGCCGCCCTTGCCACTAGCCAAGGCACCTGCTCCACCACCTTCGGCGGCGCCAGTAGCCGCAGCATCACCTTTCTTGTTTTTACGGCCAAACAAGCCGCCTTTCTTAGTTTCGCCGCTGCCACCTTTGGCCAGGTTTTCATTTACCTTGGCCGTGCGCCATGCGCAGTAGCTATCAGCCTGTAGCCAGTTGACGCCCACTACTGGGAAGTAGCGGAAGCCGGGGTAGCGCAGGTAGTAGGTTACGTACGGGTCGTTGAACGACAAGTCGCGGGCCCACACCGTAGTGTCAGGCAAGGCCGCCTTATACTTCTCTTCCGATGAGTCTTTGCGGATAAAGTGCAGGTATTCGAGCCAGTGAATATTGGCTACTTCCGCTTCATCCATGTAGAACGAGGCGATAGTCACCGTACGCTCCATGTTGTCGTGGTTGTTAGTTACGTCTTCCTCCTGCGAGCCTAGTACCGTGCGGCCCCCCTCGATGTACACGAGGCCCGGCCCAGTCGGGGTTTTCTTGAAGTCCGTCACCTTCATGCCCTCGTCGGTATTGTATTGGATACCCGTAGTAGACGATGCCTTGCCGGGGTTGGTAGCTGTAGGGGCCCCCTTATGGCAGCTAGCTAGTGCCAAGCTACTGGCAGCAAACAAGCTCAAATAGTTAGTGAATCTCATAACGAAAAAAGATGTGTCTAGGAGGCTAATAAATTAAGACGAACAATTTGGTTGCAATATTACGCATAATCAGAAGTCAGGGCAAGGGGCTTTTGGATAATTCCGCCTTTTCAGCCGGCGGAAAGAGCTTTCCAGCTTGTCAAACGCACGGAGGGTCAAAGTTATTTCGTGGGCACCTCCCAAATCGCTGGCTAATTGGCTCACGCCCACATCGTAGCTATAGCCTATCCGCAGGTCGCCTACTGCGATGCCTGCCACTACGGCTACCACGTGCTGGGTGCCTAGGTCGGGGCTAGATAGGTTGCGGTAGAGCGCGCCTACAGTCACGGGGTCGGCAATGAAATAAGCGCCTGCTTCTGAGCGCTGCGAGCCGCCCTGCCGGGTGTAGCCGAGGGTAGGCACGAGGCTAATTTCGCGCGTTTCACCCTTTCCTACCCCCGCCGGCGACTGCAAAAAAAGCTTATAGCCAGCATTTACGGCCACCCGCAGGGGTAGGCCGGCCTGGGTGCTAAAACCCAGGTCAGGCCGGTTCAAATTGTGGCCCGATACGCTTAGCCAAGCCTGTTCGGCATACAGCACACCGCCTACTCCCACCGTGAGGTAGTTGACGGGTGGATAGCCTGCTAGGCTCTCGGCCGTGGCGCCTACGTAGCTGCCATCGGCGCTGTATTGGTCGCCAAACGTGAGGTTGTCGTAGCCCACGCGCTGGCGGCCGTAGCCCACCTGCGCCCCGCCGCTTAGGGCCAGCGTGCGCGTGAGGCGGGTGTGGTAAGCATATTGCGCCGTGGCACCAAGGCGAGTATAACCCACGGCGCCGGTCCGGTCTTGGTTGATAAGAATGCCGATAGCGTGGTGCAAGCCTGGCTGCGGCAGCCGCCAGCCAGCGGCCAACTGCACCGTCTGAAACGTGCCCGCCAGCTGCGGAAACTGGTCGCGGTAACTAAGCGTGGCGCTGTAGTCATCCACCAGGCCCGTCCAGGCCGGGTTTTCGGCTTGGCGATTAGCAAAGGCTTGCGAAAAGTACACGTCCTGCCCCTGCGCCGTGCCAGCGGCCAGCAAACCCAGCCCCGTCAGCCAGGGCCGAATACTTACCAAAAAGCGGGGGGGTAGGGGCATCGAGCGAGTTAATCCGAAGTGCGCGTTATTCGTTCCCAGCCAGACTGGGAACGAATAACGCGCACTCGGCACTCAAACTTACTTCTTGGTAATCGTAAACTCTACCCGGCGGTTGAAGCGGCGGGTTTCCTCTTGCTCATTATTGGCGATAGGCTGAGTGCCACCAAACCCTTGCGTAGTCAGGCGCTTAGGATCTATACCCTTGCTAACCAGATACTTCTTTACCTCGTTTACGCGGTCTTCGCTCAGCTTTAGGTTAAGAGCCGGGTCACCTTGGTTGTCGGTGTGGCCACCGATAAGAATTTCCACAGTGGGGTACTCGCGCAGAATGCGCACTAGGCGCAGCAGCTCCGGAAAGGAACTGGGCTGCAGCACGTACTTGCTCTGCGGGAAGAAGATGTTGTTAAGGCGCACCTTCTGGCCCACCTTAAAGGGCACCAGAAACAAGTCTTGCTGCTTTTCCGAGTACTTATCAGCGGCTGTCACGTCGAGGTTAGCGTTCTCGGCAATGTAATCCGGCGATTCAGCACGGTAGCCATACTGCACGCCGGCCGGCAGCACAATCGTGTACGAGCCATCGATGGGAGAGCTTTCCGTTACGCCGATTTCCTCACCCGTAATCAGGTTTTCGTAGTGAATAATGGCCCGAATGGGCTTTTTAGTCACGGCATCCAGCACCTTGCCCTGCACCAGCGTCACTACTTCGGGCTTGAAGGCCGGCGCCAGCGCAATGCGGAAAATATCTTTCGAACCATCAGTACCGTTGCGCGCCGACACCAAGTAAGCGTTGTCGCCGGCCGCCGAAAGGGTGTAATAAGCATCAAAATCGGGCGAGTTCACGACTGGTCCCAGGTTGCGGGGTGCGCTCCACTTGGTCCAACTGTCATCCAGACGCTTTGAATAAAAAATATCACTTTTCCCATATCCCCCGTGTCCTTCAGAGGCGAAATACAGCGTTTTGTCATCAGCCGCCAAAAAGGGCGCAAAGTCGGCGCCCGACGTATTGATAGTAGGCCCCAGGCTAATGGGCTTAGCCCACTGCGTAGGGCGCTTGGGATCGGGCTGCTCACCTACGGGCACAGGCTTCGGAAAGCTCACAAAAATATCTTGCCCACCCTGGCCATCGGGGCGGTCAACGGCCATTAGCAAGGCTTTGCCCGAGGTAGCTAGGTAGCCGTCTAGGTGCTCCTTATCGTCGTTGATGTAGTTGTCAATCTCCACCTTTTGCGGTGCGCTCCAGCCGCCCGGCGAGCGCCGGCTCGTGCTAAAGCCCTTGGGCTCCATAAACCCATCGACGTACACGCCAATAAGCAGTGCCACCTGGCCGTTGGCCGACACCGAGGCCAGGCCGTTGGGGTCTTCGGGGCCGTTGGGCGGCGAGCCCAGGTTTCGGGCCATGCTCCAGGTCTGGTTCTTGCCGCTCGTCAGCTTCGCGTACCAGATGTCCTGCGGGTCGCGCGAGCCACCTACGTTGTCGGGGTGCCCTTGGCGGGCAAAAAACATGGTGCGGCCGTCGGGCGAAATTACCGGGTGGGTATCTACGTACTTACTGTTTACGTTGGGACCCAGGTTCTTAAGTGTCGAGTCCATTTGCACCGTTTCGACTTCCGTAGTAGCCGGATTCTTAAAATCCTGCTTCACAATCTGCACGTCCACGTTGGCCACGCCAATGGCATCAATCTGATTGGGACCGTCCACTTTGGCCGCGTTCAGCGTCACGCGGGCGCCGATGGTGCGGTATTTCTCGGGCCGAAACTTCACTTGCAGCGTGCGAAAAGCTACTGGCAGCGGCCCGGGGTTGGTATTGGCATACACCTGGTGCCGCTCGCCCTTGATGTCGATGAGCTCAATCTTCGTGACGGCACCGGGGTTGAAGTTCTCAATAACCGTGACTTGCTGCGCAATAATCGACTTCGCGAAGCGCACTTCGATAAACTCGTTGGCGCCATCTTTGGCGGGTGTCCAGGCCTCGTTGTTGACCTGGCCCAACGGCTGCGAATTGGGCTCGCCCAATACTTTTTCGGGCGAGAAGGGTTCCTTGCCCTTGGCTTTGGTGGCCGATACTTCGGCCACCTTGCTGGCCCAAAGTACAGTCTGGGCCTGGGCGGCCGGGGCGGCAGCTAAAACTGCTGCTGCCGCGGGCATAAAAAATAGCGCCTTGTGCAAATTCATAGTGTGTAAATAAATCAGTCGGGGTAAAGCACCGGGGAATAACAAAAAAATACCAAGTCTATAATAATCCGCGTATTACAACTACGAACCTAACACTAAATTGCCAAACCCCCGCGCAGACGCATCTTTGTGGCATGCCCTACCCCCCCTCTTTGCCCGAAACTTATGACTACCTACTGGTGGGTGGCGGGGCAGCGGGCCTTAGCCTAGCCTATTATTTGGCCCAGGAGCCACGTCTGGCCACTAAACGGGTGCTGCTCATCGAGCCCGAGCCCAAAGACCAGAACGACCGCACCTGGTCGTACTGGGCCGACGAGCCTACCCCTTTCGATGAGTTGGCAACGGGCGAGTGGGGCCAAATAGCCTTCCGTGCGCCCGGCTTTGCCCGAGTGCTCAACTTGGGAAAGTACCGTTACCGCACCGTGCGCGGGCTCGATTTTTACCAGTTTGTGCACCGGGCGCTGGCGGCGCGGCCGGTGCAGTTTACGGTGCTGCGCGGCCGGGTTTCTTCACTCGAAAACACGGGGGTAGGCGTGCGCGCGCGCACGGCGGCGGGGCAAGAGTTCACGGCGGCATACGCCTTCGACAGCCGCCCGCCGGCCATCACGCCCAACCTGGCCAAGCATCGCTACCTGCTCCAGCACTTCTTGGGGTGGGAAATCGAAACGACCCACGACGTATTCGACCCCACTGTGGTGGAATTTATGGACTTCCGGGGCGAGCAGCACCATGAAGCGCGGTTTATGTACGTGCTGCCTTTTGGCCCACGCCGGGCGCTGGTCGAGTACACCCTGTTTTCGGCTACTATGCTAGAGAAAGGGGAGTATGAAGCGCATATTCTTGATTACCTGCAGGGTGCGCTTAAGCTCACTCCTGCCGACTACCGCATTACGGCCACCGAAGTCGGCGCTATTCCCATGACCGACCACCCACTGCCGACGGGGGTAGGGGCGCATATCATCAACCTAGGCACCCGCGCCGGGCGGGCCAAGCCTAGCACTGGCTACGCCTTTCGGCGCATTCAGGCGCAGTCGGCGCGGCTAGCGGCAGCGCTGGCGGCTACTGGCCTACCCCCCCAAGATCCGACGGGCGACCGCTGGCAGTTTCGCCTCTTCGATACGCTGCTGCTCGACATCATGCAGCGCCGGGGCGAAACGACGCGCGACATTTTTCGGCAGTTGTTCGAGCGCAACCCCGTCGAGCGCATTTTCCGTTTTCTGGACGAAAAAACCAGCTGGGCCGACAACCTGCGCGTGATGAACTCAGTGGCGCCGGGGCCTTTTTTGCGTTCCATTGGGCACGTGCTGCGCGGCCGGCCAGGCCAGCGCAACGTGTAGCTAGCGCCTTTCCAAAAACTCTCGCTCGCCTCGTACCGCCTCGGCGCTGATGGGGAGCAATTCGGGCCGCGGCCGCGACAAGTTGAGCAGGAAGCCCGACATCTCGGGCAGGCTGTCTAGGTCGTGGGTGCTGCACAGCACGGTGCGTCCCTCACTTGCTACCCAGTTAGTTAGTAAAGAAAAAATACGCCGCCGGTGGTACACATCAAGCTGCTGGGTAGGCTCGTCGAGCAAGTACAGCGGTGCATCCTGCAAGCTGAGTTGAGCCAGCCACACCAGTTGCTGCTCGCCCCCCGACAGCTGCCGAAAATCTTGCTCAGCTAGGTGCGTGGCTCCTACAGCGGCCAGGGCTGCATCGGCGCGCGCGTAGTCAGCTGGGCCATAGGTGCTCAGTAGGCCGTGGTGGCGGTAGCGGCCCATTACTACCAGCTCGCGGGTGGGTAGGGCAAAGTCGAGGCTGCCGCGTTGTGGCAGGTAGCCCAGTCGCCGGGCTAGCGCTGGGCCACGTAGGGTACGCAGTTCCTCTGGGCCTCCCAGCCGCACCGAGCCCTGGTAAGGCAATTGCCCCGTCAGCACCCGAAACAGCGTACTCTTGCCGGCCCCATTGTGCCCCAGCACCGCCACGAAAGTCGGAGTGGGGGGTAGAGCCAACGAAAAGTCGCGGAGTAACACCCGATTGGGGTACCCCGCGACCATATTTTCAATGAGCAGTTGGTAGTCAGTCGTTAGCAATTTCAGAAAGCTTAGAGCAAGAAGCTAGCCGAGGCGGATGCCCAACGGAGCAAGTACTACTTGCTCCTCGATAACGACTATGTGAGCTTAGTACTCGTCTTCGTTAAACATGAAGTCTTCCTTGGTAGGGTAGTCGGGCCATACTTCCTCAATGTTTTCGTAGGGCTGACCGTCGTCTTCCAAACCTTGCAGGTTTTCGACTACCTCCATGGGAGCACCCGAGCGAATAGAAAAGTCAATGAGTTCGTCTTTGGTGGCGGGCCAGGGCGCGTCTTCCAGGTAGGAGGCTAGTTCGAGGGTCCAGTACATAGTGAAAAAAGGTAGGCGGTTGATGAAAGAATGCTAGAAAAGACGGTTAAATGTAAGCCGTACAAGTGCTACGCGATTAGTCTAGCTAAAGTTAAGTACCGATTGGCAGCTGAAATAGCGCAATTAGCTCTGTTTTAGTTTGAATCTTACGCTCAAAGGTGCGAATTTTTCCTTGGAGCAGCTGCCGATGCTGGTCGTTGGCTGCCGCGCTGCTGAGCTTGCTCAAGTTTTCTTGCAACGCTGCCAGCTCCTGGCGGTCACTTTCAATAAACTTGCGCAGCGCCGTCGTAGCCAGCTGCGCCCGCTCGATGGGCGAAGGCGCCGGGCTGCCTTCGGCCTGCCGCTTGCGCAGGTAGTAGTCGAGGGCGCTCATTTCGAACACCTTATCGCAAGCCAGCATAAAGCGCTGCCACAACTGGTCCGACTCGGGGCCGCGCACGGCACCACTTTGCTTCCACTCGGCCTGCAAATTCTTGGCCTGCGTTACGCCCTGATTAGGGGGTAGGGCAATGAGTGCTTCGGCACGGCGGGCCAACTCACGCTTGCGCAGCAAGCTTTCCTCGGGTGAGCCAGGTGCCGCACCGGGCCGCACCTCAGCGGGGCGCTGCGACTCGATATGCTTTTTTAGCCGCTCAAAAAAGTAGTTATTAGCTGCCCGGAACTTGGTCCACATCTCTGCGGCCTGCTTCTTGGGTAGGTTGCCATTCACTTCGCGCCACGCAGTTTGCAACTGCTTTAGCTGGCGTGAAGTAGCCTCAAACTGGTCGCTGTTTTTCAGCACCTCGGCTTGGTTTACGAGATCGCGGTAGCGCTCCACGGTGCGGCGAGCTATGGCCTTGCGGTCGGTCTGGAAGGCCTTGCGCCGGTCAAAAAACTCCTGCACTGCGCCGTGAAAACGGCTTTCCAGGTCCTCGGTCAGGGCTTTGTCTACGGGCCCGGTCTTGAGCCAGGCCTGGCGCAGCTCCTTCACAGTTTCGCTGGCCGTAATCCACTCCACGGTGTCGGCCAGTGCTTCGGCCTGCTCGATAAGGCTGACTTTGGTAGCCAGGTTTTTTTCGCGGTTGCGGGCCACCGATACGTTTAGCTGCTGCTCGGCCTCCTTGAGACGGCGGTGCAGCAGCTCGTAGTCGCCTAGGCCATCGTGCTGCTGCGTTTGCTCCTGCAGGTGCAGCAGCTTCATAAGGTACGAGCCTTGGTTGTCAGCGGCTTGCAGGCGCTCGAGCAGCTCGTCAATTTTAACTCGGAAAGCTTCGTAGCGCTGGGCGAAATAGCGCAGCGCATCATCGTCGGTGTCTTTTACCTGGCCGATGCGGCGGGCCGGCTGGCCCAAAACGGGGCGCAGCCACACGCCCCCGTCTTCCACGTAGCCATAGCGGCGGGCTTCCGTGAGCGGGTGGTCGGGGAGTTCCATTGGGAAATGGGAAAGATAGAGTGAGGCAGAAACGTCGGAAAGCGCAGCAATTGGCTTGCAAACGTGGACAAGGAATGAACTACAAGTTTACGCGCAAAATTGCGTGTTGTCGTTTTGCAGGACGCACTTCCCGCGTTTAAGTTACCGGTTGGGGTTAGGGCAGGGCCAGATTTGTTTCCAAATCAGCGTTTTTGGGCGCTGCGGACCACTTTTTTTTAGGGCCTGCGCTACTCGGCCAAGCTGCGGCTGCGCGGTAGCTTTGCAGTATTCCGCATCTTTTCATTCGTTCCTTATCCTCATGTCCGACCAGCCCACCATTATCTTCAGTATGGCTGGGGTAAGCAAGATTTACCCGCCCCAGAAGCAAGTTCTCAAAAATATCTACCTCTCGTTTTTCTACGGCGCCAAAATCGGCGTGCTCGGCCTCAACGGCTCGGGCAAGTCGAGCCTGCTCAAAATTATTGCTGGCGTCGACAAGCAGTTTCAGGGAGAAGTCGTGTTTTCGGCCGGCTACTCAGTGGGTTATCTAGAGCAAGAGCCCCAGCTCGACCCCGCCAAAACCGTGCGCGACATCGTGGAGGAAGGCGTAGCCGAAACGGTAGCCTTGCTCAAAGAATACGATGAAATTAACGAGGCCTTCGGCGCCGAAGACGCCGACTTCGACAAGCTGCTCGACCGCCAGGGCAAGGTGCAGGAGCGCCTCGACCAGCTCGACGCCTGGAACCTCGACAGCAAGCTGGAGCGCGCCATGGATGCCCTGCGCACCCCGCCGCAGGAAGCCGTGATTGGCAACCTCTCGGGTGGTGAAAAGCGCCGCGTGGCGCTGTGCCGCCTGCTGCTGCAAGAGCCTGACGTGTTGCTCCTTGACGAGCCTACCAACCACCTCGACGCCGAAAGCGTGCTCTGGCTCGAGCAGCACCTGCAGCAGTACAAAGGCACCGTTATCGCGGTAACCCACGACCGCTACTTCCTGGACAACGTAGCCGGCTGGATTCTGGAGCTCGACCGCGGCACCGGCATTCCGTGGAAGGGCAACTACAGCTCGTGGCTGGAGCAGAAAACCGACCGCCTGGCCAAGGAGGAAAACTCGGAAAGCAAGCGCGCCAAAACCCTGCAGCGCGAGCTGGACTGGGTGCGCATGTCGCCCAAAGCCCGCCAGAGCAAAGGCAAGGCCCGCTTGGCCAACTACGAAAAGCTGGCTGGCGAAGAAGCCAAAGACAAGGAGCAGAAGCTCGAATTGTTCATCCCCGACGGCCCGCGCCTGGGCGCGCAAGTCATTGAGGCGGAGAATTTGCGCAAGGCGTTTGGCGACAAGCTGCTATTTGAGAACCTGTCGTTTTCCCTACCCCAGGGTGGCATCGTAGGTATTATCGGGCCCAACGGCGCCGGCAAAACCACGCTCTTCCGCATGATAACCGACCAGCTGCAGCCCGACGCGGGCACCTTTGAGGTGGGCCCCACGGTGCAAACGGCCTACATCGACCAGCAGCACGACTCGCTCGACGGCAGCAAGTCGGTGTTCGACACCATCACGGGCGGTACCGAAACCATGCTGCTCGCCGGCCGGCCCGTAAACTCGCGGGCCTACGTTAGCAAGTTCAACTTTGGGGGCGGCGACCAGGAGAAGAAAGTGGGCACACTCTCGGGCGGCGAAAAAAACCGCGTGCACCTGGCCATGACTTTGAAGCAAGGCGCCAACCTGCTGCTGCTCGACGAGCCCACCAACGACCTGGACGTGAACGCCATCCGGGCCCTGGAAGACGCGCTGGAAAACTTCGCTGGCTGTGCCGTCATCATCAGCCACGACCGCTGGTTTCTGGACCGCTTGGCTACCCACATTCTGGCCTTCGAAGGCGACTCGGAAGTGGTGTGGTTTGAAGGCAACTTCTCCGACTACGAAGAAGCCAAGCGCAAGCGCCTCGGCGACGTGGAGCCCAAGCGCGTGCGCTACCGCAAGCTGAGCTAACTTGTCTCTCCAACTCACTGTAGGTGAGATGCATGATACTAAACACCAGTGCCTCGGTTGCCTCAGCGCAACCGAGGCACTGGTGTTTTGGACGTGAGCTACTCTTTCATCTATAAAGCGTGAACAGTGCCAGGGCCGTAGAAAAAACTAGCACAGCCCACGTGGTCATTTACGCATCGGTGATAGCTTAAAAAGTAGTGTACGGGCCAAGCGGAGGTCGGACACGCGGTAACAACGCAGTTCTAGCGGCGGTATCAGCACGTGATTACTTAAAGGGGCACTTATACCAAGGTTGCCTATCCATTGCGGCAGTTGTTTGCGGCAACCAGGGGGTAGGGCACGAGTCACCAGGGTAGCCTATTACTAGGTTTCAGGCCACCCAACCCTCGCGCACAGCGCGGGCGGCCAGGCCCACCAGCGTGCGTGTGCCCGCCTTGTGCAGCAGGTTGCGGCGGTGGCTTTCTACAGTGCGCACATTGATAAACAAGCGATTAGCTATCTCTTCGTTGCAGTGGTCTTCTACTACCAGCCGCAGTACCTGTAGCTCGCGGGCACTAAAGTGGCTGTCGGGTAGGGGGGTAGGGCGCTCGGGTACCGGCTGCTCGGCCAGCAGTGCATCGAGCCACGGGGCCAGGGCAGTGGCCAGCGCCTGGGGGGCCACCTGGCTGGGCACGAGCAGTTGGGTGCCCGGCCACGCCAGCGGCGCGTGGCGCCGGGTGAGAGTAGGTGCATCGGCCAGCACCACCAGGCGCTGCGTGGGGCGGGCTTGGTGCAGCCGAGTTAGCAGCGCAGGGAGGTCGAGGTGCGGCAGTGCCCCATC
>CAZZDR010000017.1:0-25108 GCA_964652535.1 uncultured Hymenobacter sp.
CACACCAGGGCCTTCACTTTTTGCGCGGCCAGCGGCTGAATGCTGGCGTAGTCGTTGCCCTTGTCGGTGCCGCCCGCAATCCAGACAATGGGGTGCTTGATGCCGTCGAGGGCATACCAGGCCGCCTCCACGTTGGTGGCTTTGCTGTCATCGATGTACTGCACGCCGTCGGTTTCTGCCACGAGCTGTAGGCGGTGGTCGGCGTTGTGAAAGCTGCCAAGCGCTTGCTCGATAGCGCTGCCGCTCACCCCGGCCACCCGCGCGGCGAGCACCGCGGCGAGCACGTTTTGGCGGTTGTGCTCACCGATAAGCGGGGAGGTAGCGGTGCTGATTAGTTCGGTGGGGCTGTAATAGCCCGGCAGCAGGTCGATGCATACCTGCTTGTCCTTCTTGTAGTAGCCGCCCAGCTGAATATCGGTGCGATGATGCAGGCTGAAGGGCATCTGGTGCATCGGGCGCAGGGCCGCAATAAAATTGCGCTGAATAGTCGCGTCGTCGGCGTTATAGATAAATGTGCCGCTGCTGTCCTGATTGCGCACCATCCGGAGCTTGGCACGAGCGTAGGCGTCGAGCGAGTAGTCGTAGCGGTCGAGATGGTCAGGCGTAATATTGAGCAACACCGCAATCCAGGGCTGAAAATACTGGATATCGTCAAGCTGAAAACTGCTTAATTCCAGCACGTAGTAATCATACGTATTTTCTACCACCTGCTCGGCCAGCGAGTAGCCCACGTTGCCGGCCAGGCCCACGTTCAGGCCAGCTTCGCGTAGCAAATGGTAAGTGAGCAGCGTGGTAGTGGTTTTGCCGTTGGTGCCCGTGATAGCAATAAAGCGGGCTTGCGTGTAGCGGCTAGCAAACTCAATCTCAGAAATAATTGGAATCTGCTGCTCGCGTAGGGCCTTGATAACGGGCGCTTTTTCCGGAATGCCAGGGCTTTTCACTACCTCAGTAGCCTGTAGAATACGGTCAAGCGAATGCGTATTTTCTTCAAACTCAATACCAGCTTGACGCAGCTTTTCCCGGTACGCGGGCTGAATGGCGCCGCGGTCGGACACGAATACGGCGAAGCCTTTGGCCTGCGCCAACAGCGCCGCCCCTACCCCACTCTCGGCGGCGCCCAGCACCACCATATTTTTAGCAGTATCAGCCATTGTTTAGCGCAGCTTTAGAGTAACCAAGGTGATGACGGCCAGCATAATCCCGACAATCCAGAAGCGCGACACGATTTTAGATTCGTGGTAGCCAAGCTTTTGGTAGTGATGGTGCAGCGGCGACATGCGCAGCAGTCGGCGGCCTTCGCCATACTTGCGCTTGGTGTATTTAAACCAGCTCACCTGCACAACTACCGACAGGTTTTCAATAATAAATACGCCGCACAGAATGGGAATTAGCAACTCTTTGCGCACCGCCAGCGCCAGCACCGTAATAATGCCGCCGAGCGCTAATGAGCCCGTATCGCCCATGAATACCTGCGCCGGATAAGAGTTATACCACAAAAAGCCAATGCAGGCCCCGACAAACGCCGTACAAAAAATGACCAACTCGCCCGAATCTGGAATAAACATAACGTCCAGATAGTCAGCCAAGAAAGCATTGCCACTGACAAACGCGAAAATGGCCAGCGTAACGCCGATAATGGCCGAAGTACCGGCCGCTAACCCATCGAGCCCGTCGGTGAGGTTGGCGCCATTGCTGATTGCCGTAACCAGAAATACGACAATTGGAATGTAAAACAGCCCATACAGCCCCCTGAATGCGGTGCCAGCCTGAGCAAATAAATCGCCGTAGTTCAGCTCATTGTTTTTCATAAACGGCACCGTCGTGATGGCCAAGTGCACGTCTTTAAAAACCTTGCTGGCATCGACGGCGGAGTATTGCCCATTGGGTAGCAAATATTCCCGCACCGTAATCTCGTTGCTATAAAACAGCACCCAGCCTACCGTAATACCTAAGCCAATCTGACCCAGTACTTTAAAACGCCCACTTAAGCCTTCTTTATTCTTACGAAAAATCTTAATGTAGTCGTCCAGAAACCCAATTAGCCCGAGCCAAACCGTGCTGAGCAGCATGAGAATAATGTAGATATTGCGCAGGCGTGCAAACAGCAACACAGGCACCAGAATAGCCAGCAAGATGATGAGGCCACCCATGGTAGGGGTACCCTTTTTCTCGCTTTGGCCTTGCAGGCCGAGGTCGCGGATGGTTTCGCCGAGCTGCTTACGTTGCAGCACATTAATGAGCTTGCCACCGAATATTTGAGCGATAAGCAACGACGTCACCACGGCCAGCGCGGCGCGAAACGTCGTGTATTGAAACACACCCACACCGGGAATGTGGTAGTGCTCGTGGAGGTAGCGAAAGAGGTAATAAAGCATTTTTGATAATTATGAATTATGAGTTACGAGCTGTGAATTGGACCTTGTTTAAGCGAGCAATTCACCATCTACCATTCATAATTTTACTTGGCTTCGAGCAAGGCGGCGCGTAGCTCCTCGCGGTCGTCGAAGTGCGTTTTTACGCCTTTGATTTCTTGGTAAGTTTCATGGCCTTTGCCGGCTACCAGCACGAGGTCTGTAGGACGGGCCAGGGCCACGGCAGCCCGAATGGCAGCGCGGCGGTCGGCAATGGTTTGGGTGTGGGCGTCGGCGGGGGGTAGGACGCCGGCCTGCATCTGGCGCAGAATGTCAAGCGGGTCTTCGTCGCGCGGGTTGTCGGAGGTCAGAATTACCTCGTCCGAAAACTGGGCCGCGAGCCGCGCCATAATGGGGCGCTTGGCCGCGTCGCGGTTGCCACCGCAGCCCACCACCGTGATGATGCGCTGCTCGGGCCGGCGCGTCTGGTGCAGCGTCTGGAGCACGTTTTCGAGGGCATCGGGCGTGTGGGCATAGTCTACGAGGCCGCTAATAGACTGGCCCGGCACGGTCACGGGCTCGAAGCGGCCGGGCGCGGTGGTCAGGCCCGACAAGATGGTGAGCACCTCGGTGGGGTCTTCGCCCAGCAACACGGCCGCACCATATACGGCCAGCAAGTTGTAGGCATTGAAAACGCCAATGAGTCGGAAATGCGCCTCGCGCTCATCAATTTCGAGCAGCAGGCCGTGCATCTCATTTGCTACCAGGCGGGCCCGAAACGTGGCGGCCGAGCGCAATGAATACGTAGCGCGGCGGGCAGCCGTGTTTTGCAGCATCACCGGGCCACGCTTGTCGTCGGCGTTGGTGAGGGCAAACGCTGTTTTGGGCAGCGCGTCGAAAAAGCCTTTTTTAGCCTTCAGGTAGTTATCGAAGGTGCCGTGGTAGTCGAGGTGGTCGTGGGTGAGATTGGTAAAAATGCCGCCTGCAAAGCGCAGGCCGCCCACCCGGTGCTGAGCCACGGCGTGGCTGCTCACCTCCATGCAGGCGTGGGTGCAGCCAGCGGCCACCATGCGCGCCAGCAGCTCGTTGAGCCGGATGGCGTCGGGCGTGGTATGGGTGCTGGCAATGACGGTTTCGTCAATCTGATTCTGCACCGTACTCAGCAGGCCGGCGTGGTAGCCCAGCTCGCGCAGCAGCTTGTGCAGCAGGGTAGCGCAGGTGGTTTTGCCGTTGGTACCGGTCACGCCCACTAGCACCAACTGGCGCGAGGGGTGGCCGTAGAACGAGCTGGAAATAGCCCCTAGCGCGGCGGCTGAGTCGGCCACCTGCACGTAGGTGGTGGCTGGGTTCAGCTCGGCGGGCAACTCTTCGCACACGATTACCCCTACCCCCTGCCCCACGGCCGTGCCGATAAACTTATGCCCATCGGTAGCCGTGCCGCGCAGGGCACAAAACAGCTGCCCCGGCCCCGCCTGGCGCGAGTCGAGGGTTAGGCCGGCCACAGGCACATCGGGATTGCCGTGCTGGGTGAGCACGTCCACGTCGGTGAGCAGGGCAAAAAGGGGAAGCGTACTCATGCGGCTTTTCGGTTTTTGGCAGGCGAAGTGCCAGCGTTCATTCTGGCGCTGGCCCCCGCAGTGGGTGCGGGCGCAGGCGTGCGCTGAGTCGTGCGGATATCGGGTTTACTGGTCGTTCTCTTGACCTTGGCAGGGGGGGTAGGGCTGGCGGCTTTTTTACCTGAGGTAGCAGGCTTTTTGTCCACTTCTTTACTTCCCGTCGTTTTGTCCTTGCTGCCGGCAGCTTTGGCCGTCGTTTCGGTTGGCTTGGTAACCGGTTTTGCTTTGGTAGCAGTGGCTTTGGTTGTTGGCCTCACGGCTGTTCTGGCGGCTTTAGCGTGGCTGCTTACCTCAGCCGGAATCAGCAGCGTATTCTCCTCGATTTCGGTGTGGGCGGGTGCGGGCAACGCCAGCGGGGCGGCGGTAGGGGCGGCGGTGGGCGCCAGCACCAGGCTCACCACTAAGCCGCGCCGGGCGGGGTCGCCGGCCGCCACCGACTGCTCACGCACGCGGCCGGTGCCGCTGGCTTGCACCTTGATGCCCCGGTTTTCTAGTAGGAACAACGCGTCACGGAGGGTCAAGCCGCGCACGTCCGGCATGCGGCCGGGGTGGGCTACGCTGGCATCGGGGCGCAGGGCCACGGTGCGGGCCACAAAGGCCGTATCGGCGGAGCGGGTGGCGCGCACCCACTCTTCGCCGCCGGTGGCGTGCGTTTGGCCGGGTAGGCCGATGCGGTCGCACACCAGCGCTATTTCTTGCTGCAGGCCAGCGCGCACTAGCGGCACCGGTGAGCGCCGGGCCGGAATGCGCGCCAGCATGGGCCGCTGGCTAGCTTGGTCGCGGGCCATGCAGCGGTCGGCAATATCACGGAACACCGGCGCAGCTACGTCGCCGCCGTAGATGCGGCCCTTGCTCGGCGAGTCAATCACCACAATGCAGCTATACTTGGGCTTGTCGGCCGGGAAAAAGCCGCAGAAACTGGTCGAGTAGGTTTTGGTGTACTGCCCGTTCTTGAACTTCCAAGCTGTGCCGGTTTTGCCCGCAATGCTGTAGTCTTTGGGCCGAATAGACTTGGCGGTGCCTTCCAGCACCACGCCCTCCAAAATGGCGTGCAGCTTGCGCAGCGTGGCGTCGGAGCAGATTTTAGGATTCAATACTTGCGTGTCGAAATGCTCTACCACCTGGTCGGCCTGCTTGATTTCGCGCACAATCATGGGCGCCACCTTCACGCCGCCGTTAGCCACGGCATTGTAGAAAGCCAGCGTCTGGAGCGGTGCCAATTTCAGCTCGTAGCCAATGCTCATCGTTGAGAGCGAGGTGCGGCTCCAGCTGCGGTCCTTGGGGTCCTTCACGTAGGGTAGGGCCTCGCCGTTCATCTGAAAGCCCAGCGCCTTGTCGAGGCCAAAGCGCTTGAGGTAGTCGGTATACTGCGTGGGGTTGCCGGCAAAGTGCTCCTGCACCAGTCGCGCCACCCCGATGTTGCTCGATTTCTCAAACACCTGCTGCACCGTGATACGGCCGTTGGCGTGCGAGTCCGTCTTCACGGCGCCGCCAATAAACATGCGGCCGGGGCCGGTATCCACCATGTCGTCGAGTTGCAGGCTGAGGTCAGCTTCAAACACGGCCATCATCGACGCCAGCTTAAACGTTGAGCCCGGCTCGGTGCGGCCCTGGTCGGCAAAGGCGTAGTTGTAGTCCTCTTTATACGTGCCGTCGGCAGCCTTGCCTAGGTTGGCCACGGCCTTGATTTCGCCGGTTTTCACCTCCATCAGGATAACGCAGCCGTACTTGGCATCATTCGAAACCAACGCCTTGTAGAGCGCGTCTTCGGCGCCATCCTGTAGGTTGATGTCGAGTGTCGTCTTCACATCGTAGCCCGGCTGGGGCTTGATTTCGGTCCCGTCGTACACGGGTTTCAAGCCGCCCGGCACGCGCTCAAACAGCGCCTCGCCCGACTTGCCCGCCAGCTTCTGCTGAAAGGTAAACTCCAAGCCAGCGCCGTTTTTGTCCTCGTTCACGAAGCCTACCGTACGCTGCGCCAGCCCACCGAAGGGCCGGAAGCGCTTGTCTACTTTCTCAAAAATGGCTCCGCCTCGGCGCTTGCCCCGGAAGATGGGCCAGCTAGCGAGTTCCTTCTTTTCCTGGAAATTAATCTGTCGCGAGTTCAACCGCAGGTAGCGCACATCGCGGTCACGGTGCGCGTCCATGAGCTTGCGCCGATACTCCTGCACGCTGCGGTCCTGAAAGAAGTGCGCCAGGTGCCAAGCCAGCGAATCCACATTGTGGCTGAAGGTGGCGTCATCGACCACCCCCGGGTCCCAGGCCACTCGGTAAAAGGGCAGCGAGGTCGCCATGATGCTCTCGTTGTCGGAGTAGATGTTGCCGCGCGTGGCCGGCACTGGCTGGTAGCTGATGCGGCGCTCCTGCTCCAGGGCACGCCACTTGGCGCCCTCTTGGTACTGGATGCGCGAGATTTTCCAGGCCACGGCGCACGAGAACAGCGCCACCCCCAGAAACGCGAGCCGCACCCGCGTGACAATGGATTTTTTAACGCTGCTTTTCATGGCTTAATTTTTTGGCGGCTCGACTCTGATTTATTTGGGCCGTCTTGTGCTTTTTTGTACTAGATTCTTTAACAGTATTCTTACTGTGATTTTCTCTTTTAGGAGCTGACCCACTGTGCGTCAGTTTCTTGTCATTTTTAGCCTCAACGGGAGGGGTAGGGGCATCTTCATCGGCGAGGCCGGGCGGCGGCGCGCCCAGCTCGGGCGTATCGTCTTCGGGCAGGCCTAATTCCTGCCGGCGAGCCCGACCCTGAATAGAATCAGCCCGGACAGACGCTACCGAATCGCGGGCGGCGCGGGCAGCCAGCGTATCGGCCGTGAGCACAGGCATGGCTTCGAGCTCGGCCTCATCGAGGCGACCGGCCGGCACCGCGATGCGGAAGGGTGGCGACGAGCTCTCTACCAGCCCGATAGCGGCCACCTTGCGGGCCACTTCGCTCTGCTTGCTGGCCTCCATGTAGTCCGATTTTAGGGTAGTATAATCGGCGCGCAGGTCCTCCGTCTCTTGCTTAAGTCGCTGAATATTACGGTTCATGCGGTTACCGTAATGCGTGTTGCCAATGTAGAGCAGCGTGAGCAGCATCACGAACAACAGCTTGGGCAGAAAGCGCACCGGCAAGCCCTCGCGAAACAAGCCATCGAGGCCCGTGAAGCGGTCGAGCAAGGAAAACAGACTCCAGCCGGTAGCGGTGGTGCCATCGTGGCGCTCCCAGGCGGGCGCCGTAAACTCGACGGGCGCTGGGGCAGGCTTGCGCACCTTTGGGGCAACGGGTGGCGGCGTGGGTGCCGCTACTGGTTCGGCTACCGGCGGGGGGGTAGGGGCCGGTACGGGCGGCGCTACCACGCTAGCCGGAGCCTCGTTTACAGGCTCGGGTGCACGCGGGGGGCGCACCGTATTGGCGCGGGGCGGGCCAGCCGCAGCAGGACGTATCGTATTACCGGCCATGAGCTTACGCAGGAATAGAGGTTCGGACGCCAATACGCAGCTTGGCACTGCGGGCGCGGCTATTTTCGGCTACCTCTTCGGCCGAGGCCTCCACAGGCTTGCGTGTGAGCGTCTCGAAAGGCAGACTCACGCGGCCGTACAAATCTTTTTCAGCCTGGCCAAAGAACTTGCCCTGGCTCAGAAAATTCTTTACCAGCCGGTCTTCGAGCGAGTGGTAGCTCATCACCACCAGCCGGCCACCGGGCCGCAATACCTGGGCCGTTTGGGTCAGCATCTCCTGTAGGGCAGTTAGCTCATCGTTCACCTCAATGCGCAGGGCCTGAAATACTTGAGCCAAGTACTTATTCTCCTTACCACGTGCTACCACCGGCTGGATGGCTTGCTTCAGCTCCTGAATGGTGCGCAGCGGGCGCTGGCGGCGGGCCTGCACCACGGTAGCGGCCAAGGTGCGGGCATTGGTCACCTCGCCGTACATGCCGAAAATGCGGTGCAGCGCGGCCTCGTCGTAGTCGTTGAGCACGTCGGCGGCGGTGGCTACGGTGGCATCCTGCGGGTCCATGCGCATGTCGAGCGGGCCGTCGAAGCGGGTGCTGAACCCGCGCTCGGCGGTGTCGAACTGGTGCGACGACACGCCCAGGTCGGCCAGCAAGCCATCGACGGGCAGGGCGCCGCGCTGGCTTAGCTCGGCCGCGAGGTGCCGAAAATTAGCCCGTACAAACGTGAACTGTGGCCGGGCCAACTCGGCAGCCTGGCGCTCGGCGGCTTCGTCCTGGTCAAAGCTATACAGCTGGCCTTCAGATAACTGATCTAAGATGCGCGCCGAGTGGCCGCCGCCGCCAAACGTGACGTCGACGTAGCGGCCGCCGGGCACCAGGTCGAGGCCAGCCAGGCATTCGGCCAGCATCACCGGGCGGTGGTAGGCGGTATCGTTGGGGCGGGTGCTCATGCGGCCAGGCCGGGCAGAGCCGGCGTTTCGGGGGTGTCCGACAAGAATTTCTGGGCCAGCTTAGAGAATGCTTGTTGGTCTTTAATAAGATATTCGTCGTAGCGGGTAGGGTCCCACACTTCACAGCGGTTGCCGAGGCCCACTATCACGGCGTCCTTTTCGAGGCCGGCATAGCGGCGCATCGAGCCGGGCAGCCCAAAGCGGCCAATGCTATCCAGCTCTACCTCCGTCATGCCCCGGAAAAAATTGCGCTGAAACTGCCGGTATTCCTCGTTAAACTCATCCAGGGCCATCACCTTCGCATGAATTAGCTCCCAGGCTGAGCGGGGGTAGAGCACCAGGCAGGGCTCGAAGCCGCGCACCAGCACCAGCTGGTTGGCATAGGCATCGGGCAGCGCCGCTTTCACCTTGGCAGGCAGCACCAGCCGACCTTTGGGGTCGAGCTTGCAGTCGTATTCGCCGGAGAGAAGCTGGTGCATGGAAGGAACAAACCGGACAGGGCTGCGGCACCGGCTAGGATAACAAAAGTACGAGTTGTTTCAAAAAACTCACCACTTTCTACCACTTTCTACCACGCCGGCAAAAGCCCCTACAAAGGCCAGAATCGCATTTTTAATGGCTATTGAAACATTGTTGCAATACTGCGCAAAGCACTTAGCCTGGCTTTTCGAGACAATTTGAGAGACAATTGATCAAAGCGCTTTTTTTATTTTTTAGTGACACAATGTTGCATAAACAACAAGCTTTGGCTTGCTTTAGCTCGACGCTAACCCATAAGGGCAGGCTTGGGTAGAGTGCTTCTCGCTGGCCTAAACACTGCGTGCCAGAGGATATAGGGCTTGTTTCCATTCGCCGTTAAAACTGCCTTTCGGTGATGGGCATGGGCAAGACCTCTGCCACAAGTCTTCGAACCCAAAATGGCCTTAGGCACTCAAGGGGCAGTTCTTCCCTTCGCTCTGCGTTCGGCCATGTTCCCTACCCCCTCGTGGCACCTGACTGGGGAAGTAATTATTTTGTAATTTCGGCATAATCTCAGCCACTCCGCCTTTGCCTGCCCCGCCCGCCTTTTCGGAACCGGACTACCTTCGCCGCCTCAAACAAGACGACGAGCGGGCATTTGATGCGCTCTTTCGGCACTACAGCGCCCTGGTGTACCGGTTTGCTTACAGCTACCTAAAGTCGCGGCCCGCTGCCGAGGAAATTGTGCAGGAGTGCTTTATCAAGATATGGGAGAAGCGGGCGCAGCTGCGCGAGGACATGCCGCTAAAGGGCTACCTCTTCACTACGGCCCACCACGCAGTGCTCAACGAGCTGCGGCGCGACCAGCACCACCTGCGCCTGCACGGGCAGGTGGCGGCTACCGGCCCCACCAGCGTAGCCAACGAGGTCGAATACCAGGAGATGGAGGCGCTGTACCTGGCTGCCCTCGACCGCCTACCCCCCAAGCAGCGCGAGGTATTTGTGCTGAGCCGGCAGCAGGGCCTCTCTTACCCCGAAATAGCTGAGCGCCAAGGTGTATCAGTAAAGACAGTGGAAGCGCACATCGTGCAGGCGCTCAAGACGCTGCGCAAGTATTTTAAGCTGCACGGTGGCGGCGTGCTAAGCGTGCTACTAACGCTGGCTATTCACAAAAACTAGCTTTTTACAGGTGGCTACTGAGGGGTAGGGGGCGCGGGCGGTGTACCAGAGGCACGCTTGGCATCGGTACATTTCGCGGCGCTAGCGCGTCGTACTTAGCTGATACTTACAACTACCGCTGCGAGAGGCAACACCTGTCAGCTAAAGCTTGCCACGTCAATTACTTTTCCTACCCCCTATCCATGCTGAAAAAACTATTGCTGCTGAGTTTGGGCGCCGTGAGTGCAGGCTTCGTGCTAGCACCAGCGGCCCCTACCCCCCCGCACCACACCAAAGAACTGGGGCGGCCCCGCCCAGCCCCAGCCGACGAGCTAAAGATTGTCTTTTTTGGGTCGTCGGTGCCGTTTGGGCAGGGCGCTACGGATAAGTACGGCTATGCTAGTCGCTACGCGGCGCTGCTGGCCCAGCGGGGCGCAGCCGGGCAGGGCACACCCTGGACGATGGCCAACATCTCGGTGCCGGGCGACAACACCGTGAAAGTACTTGGGCGCTGGGAGCGCGACTTGCCGCCGCAGCAGGGGCGCTACGTAGTGTACGCGCTGGCCCTTGGCAACGAGGGCATTCACGGGGGCGGGCAGCCGGTGTTTGACCAGTTTGTGGCCAATATGAAAGTGCTTATTGCCAAGGCGCGGGCGCAGGGGCTGGTGCCGGTCATCACGAACAGCTACACCCGCAACGACTACACGGCGCAAGACTATGCCTACATCCGGCAGCTCAACCTGCTGCTGCAAGGCTGGGGTGTGCCCACCGTAAACCTACTCGGGGCTGTGGACGACGGCGCCGGCCACTGGGCCACCGGCTACTGGAGCGATGCGCTGCACCCCAACGACCAGGGCCACGCCGAGCTGATGCATGCTTGGGTGCCCTCGCTCTTCGATGCCCTGCGGGCGGGCAAGCCCCTACCCCACCGCCAGCCCACGGCGGGCGTGCGCCTGGGCCGGGCCAGCGCGCTGCGCTTCGTGCCCGAGGCGCTGGTGCACCCCTTCACACAAGTTATCAGCTTCCGAACCACGGCCCGCGGCTGCTTGCTGACCTTGCAAGACAGTACCCGCACGGGCAGCCTGCGCATTGGGCGCGGCGGCCGACTCACCTACGCCTCGGCGCTGGCCGGGCACCTCACCGGCCCCGCCAACGTGGCCGATGGCCAGTGGCACCAGGCAATGCTAACGCACTACTTTGCGCGGGGCGAAACCATCTTATATGTCGATAACAGCCGGGTAGGCGCCTTGCCCGAACGGCTGCGCACGCGCCAGCTCATGCTGGGGGGTAGGGCGGCCCCAAAAGGTGGGCAGTTTCGCGACTGGCTCTTCTACCGCGCTGGTATGAATGCCGACGAAGCCCGCGCTCTGGCCGCCGATTCGCTGCTACGGTCGAGCCTGGAGCTATACGCGCCCCTCGACGGCCGCCGCCAAGCTAGTCCCGACTCGCTGGTCAATCTTGCTCAAAGTACTAACCAATTGACGCGCCTGGCATCGCCTCGCTGAGGAGTTGCTTGAGTTGATTTTTGCCTAAGCTAGTCTTTTATCTTTTCAACTGGTCAAAAAATCGGTTGGCTTTGCTTCGCTATGCGCGCAAGGCCAACCGATTTTTATTGCTTCGAATAACTTGTCAGCGCGTCAGTCGGAGTACTCCTAGACAAGAAGCTAGCTGCTTGGCTAATTAGTGGATTAATGCGGTGGTCAGCGGCCGTCTGGCTAGCGCTGGCAGCGAATTATTAATTAGGCTAGCAACTCATTTTTTAGATCTACTAGCCAGTGGCTTACTACGGTTTTATATTTTTTTACACAACCGACTAAGGGGGGTATGGCGAGCAAGGTGTACTACTGCAAACGAGCAGAAACGGGAAAGTGATTACTTAATCACTGAGCTGCTGATTCGGCTGAAAAGCCGCTAGCGCTTCGTCTGCTCTTGCTACCTTCTATGACGCCAGACATTACCCAAGAACTTGTTTCTGCTTATGTGCGCGGCACGGCTACCGCCGCCGAGGCGGCAGCCGTGCGGGCCTGGCTGGCGCAGCCGGCCAACCAGCTGCTAGCCCAGCACTGGATGCAGCTGCAGTGGGAGGCGCTGGCCGCTGCCCCGCCCCTACCCCTGCCCGACGAGCCCGATTACGAAGACCTGCTGCGGCGCACCCGGCAGCAGCTAGCGCCACCCGCCCCACGCTACCAGGCGGCCCCCACGTGGCGGCGTTGGGCCGCAGCGGCTGCCCTGGCTGGCACCGTAGCCGGTGGCGGCTGGCTGTATTTCAATAGCCATCGGGCGCCAGCGCCGCTGGCTGTAGCCACACCCTATGGCCAGACGCGCACCCTGGCGCTGCCCGATGGCTCGCGGGTGACGCTCAATGGCCACTCGGCCCTACGCTACGCTGCCGCTTGGCAGCCCGACAAGCCCCGCGAGGTGTGGCTCGATGGAGAAGGGTTTTTCGCGGTGCAGCACATGCCCAACAGCCAGCGCTTCTTGGTGCACACCACGGCGGGGCTGCAAGTAGAGGTGCTGGGCACCCAATTTGTGGTGGCCCGGCGCCGCGACCAAACGCGGGTAGTGCTGCTGCAGGGCAAAGTGCGGGTGGAGTTTGACGACGACCAGCAGCCCGATGTGCTGCTGCGCCCCGGCGAGCTAGTCGAAACCCACGACGACCAGCCGGCCCTGGTAACGCACAAAAAGGTGCGCACCGCCCCCTACGCTGCCTGGAAAGATGCCCAGCTGGTACTCGACGAAACCACCATTGCCGAGCTGGCCACCCGCCTGCACGACACCTACGGCCTCGAGGTGACGGTGGCCACCCCCGAGCTGAACCGCCGCCGCATGACGGGCACTGTGCCCGTGGGCGAGCTCCCTACCCTACTGCAGGCCCTCGAAGAAACCTTCCACCTCCACGCCACCCGCCAGGGCAACCAGCTTACCCTGGCCGAAGAAAAATAGCTTTTCGTTTTCCTCCCCCACCCGATTATGCCTAAACTCCTTACCCCCCTGGGCAAGCACTACGGCCGCCCAGCCTGCTTGGCTGCCAGCGTGCTCCTGCTTCAATCTCTGGGCACGCCGGCTGCAGCGCAGCTGCTAGCGGCCAACATGGCTGTGCAAAGCACGCCAGCTCCCAGCCGCGCTGCCTCGGTGCCCCTCAAAACCCTCTTCAAGCAGTGGGAAAATGAGTACCACGCTACCATTTTTTACGAGAGCGCGCTCGTCGACAACAAGCGTGTGCCCGTGCCGACCGAGGCTGCTGGCTCGCTAGCCGAGCGTCTGGCCACGGTGCTGCCGCCAGCTAACCTACAGTTTAAAGAACTGCGGGCCAACTACTTTGTGGTAACCAGCCGCACTGCCGCTGGCGGGGCTACCCCCTCGGCTACGTCCCCCCAAGATGTACCCGTATCGGGCCGCGTAACCGACGCTAAGGGTGAGCCCCTACCCGGCGTAACGGTGCTCGTGAAGGGAACTACCACCGGCACCTCGACCGGAGCCGACGGTAGCTTCTCGCTAAGCGCGCCCGAGAACAGCACATTGGTTTTCAGCTCGATTGGTTACAAAAACCAGGAGATTGCTGTAACGGGCGCTACCAGCACCATCGCTGTGCGGCTCACCGACGACCAGCAAAGCCTCAACGAGGTAGTAGTGGTAGGCTATGGCACCCAAAACCGCCAGGAAGTAACGACCGCCGTCACCTCGGTGAGCGCGGCGGCCATTGAACGCCAGCCGGTGGCGGGCTTCGACCAGGCCCTGCAGGGCCAGGCGGCGGGCGTGCAGGTCACGGCCCCTTCGGGTGCGCCGGGCGCCGGTATCAACGTGCGGGTGCGGGGCAACTCGACCCTCAACCTCAACGCCTCACCGCTATACGTGGTCGATGGCGTGCCGATTATCCCGGAGTATCAGCAAGAAATTTCGGTAGGCAGCCAGCGTTTGAACCCGCTCAACACGCTTAACCCCAACGATATCGAGAGCATTGACGTGCTCAAGGATGGGGCGGCCGCGGCCATCTACGGCGTGCGCGCTGCCAACGGCGTCGTGGTTATCACCACCAAGCACGGCAAGGTAGGCCAGGCCCAAGTAGGGCTCAACGTGTACTACGGCCGCCAGTACCTGCGCAAGAAACTAGCGGTGCTTAATGCCCAGCAATTTGCCCAGGAGTTTAACGACATTCAGGCGGGTGCGGGCCTAGCTCCTGGCTTCGCCGACGTGAACAACCCTTCGCCCTATAACACCGACTGGCAAGATGCCGTGTACCGCCCCGGCTACCAGCAAAACTACCAGCTCAACGTGAGCGGCGGCACCGAAAAAACCCGCTACTACGTGAGCGGTGGCTACTTCAACCAGCAGGGCATCAGCCTAAACTCGGGCTTCGACCGCTACAACTTCAAGATTAACCTGACCGAGGAGTTGAGCACCCGGTTCCGGGTGGGCACCAACCTCAACTTGAGCCGCACCCATACCAATGGCAGCGTGCGCTCGGAGGCGGCCCTCGGCAACTCGGGCACGGTGCTGGGCGGACTTTCGCAGATTCCGACCATTGCGATATACAATGCGAATGGCACCTACGGTGTGAACCCGTTTAACCAGTCGGACAACCCGGTGGGCAACCTGCTCGAAAGCACCACGCAGGCCGTGGTGTACCAGGCCGTGGGCAATTTGTACGGCGAGTTTGACGTGTTGAAAAACTTGAAAGCGCGCAGCTCGATTGGCATCGACTTCCGTACCCAGGACGAGACGCAGTTTACCAGCACCAACTACCCCGGCACCTCCAACGCCGACGCCTCGACGCGCGGCTCGGCCCGCTCGGCCAACAACCAGCAGACCATCTGGCTGCTTGAGAACACGCTGACTTACAACCCCAACCTGGGCGACACGCAGCACCTGACGCTGCTGGCCGGCCAGTCGATGCAGGCCTCGGACCGCTACACGGCAGGCGCCTCTACCAAAGGCTTTGGCTCGAATGCAGTGCCCTACCTGGGCGGCGGCTCCTCGATTCTGGACCTGCCCTACAGCTACGCCGACCAGTGGAGCCTGCTGAGCTTCTTCGGCCGGGCCACCTACGATTATGATGGGCGCTACTTGGCCCAGGTGAGCTTGCGTGCTGACGGCACCAGCCGCTTCTCGACCAAAAACCGCTTTGGCTACTTCCCGGCTGTGAGTCTGGGCTGGAACATTGCTAAGGAGTCGTTCTTTCCGCAAAACACGGCCGTATCGAGCCTCAAGCTGCGGGCTAGCTTCGGCGCCAACGGCAACCAGGAGATTTATACCTACCAGCGCTTTCCTACCTACGGCACGGGCTCTAACTACCAGGGTAGCGGCTCGGCCATCCTGAGCGGCATCTCGCCCAATAACATTGGCAACGACGCGCTGAAGTGGGAAACCACCTACCAGTACAACGGAGGCTTGGATCTGGGCGCGTTCAACAACCGCCTCACGTTCACCTTTGACATTTATAACAAGCGTACCAAGGACCTGCTGCTGCAAGTACCAATTCCGCTGAGCACGGGCGCACCTACCAACGGCGCGGCCAACGCCAGCGTGCTACAAAACATAGGTAGCGTGGAGAACCGGGGCATTGAAATTGGCCTATCGACGACCAATGTGGAGGCGCAAAACAACGGCTTTAGCTGGACCACTAACTTCAACGTGAGCGGCAACCGCAACCGCATCCTAGACCTGGGCCAGCAGGTAGGCGACGGTGGCGCGAGCACTAACCGCACCATCCTGAGCACCGACTACACCATCTCGCAGGTTGGCAGCCCGCTAGGAGCGTTCTATGGCTACCGCACGGCCGGCATCTTTCAATCGGATGCAGAAGGCGCAGGGGCACCGACCCAGAACGGCAATGCCCCCAAAGCCGGCGACGTTCGCTTTGTGGACGTGAACGGTGACAAGGTAATTGACCCCAAGGACCGGACCATCATTGGCAACCCCAACCCCAAAGCGTTTGCTGGCGTCACCAACAACTTCGCCTACAAAGGTCTGGAGCTGAGCGTATTCTTCCAGGGTAGCTTTGGCAACGAGATTTACAACCAGACCCGCCAGATTCTGGAGTCGCAGTCGGACCCGCTGAACCAGACCGTTCGGGTGCTCAACCACTGGTCGCCGACTAACACCAACACCGACGTGCCGCGCCCAGTGCGCAACGACCCAAACGGCAACAACCGTTTCTCGAACCGCTGGATTGAGGATGGCTCCTACGTGCGCCTCAAAAACCTGACGCTGGCCTACAACGTGCCCACCGCATTTTCGCAGCACGCCGCGCTCAAAAACGTGCGCGTGTACCTCACGGCCCAAAACCTGGTAACCTGGACCCGCTACACGGGCTACGACCCGGAAGTGAGCGCCGACCCATTCTCGACCACCGGCTTTGGCCGCGACTATGGCGTGTACCCGCAGTCGCGCACCTACACTGTGGGCCTGAATGCCAATTTTTAAGTCGTTAGTTGTCTAGAATTCCCATGAAAAAGTCTGTTATACTACTGCCCGTTTGCGCGCTCAGCCTGCTGGCTAGCTGCAACTTTCTGGATAAAACCCCGCTGACGACCATTGCACCCGCCAACTTCTTCGGAAGCTCAAGCGATGCTGAGGCCAGCATCACGGCTGCCTACGATGCCTTGCAAGGCACTGGTGCTTATGGCCAGGACCTGAACGTGATGGGCGAGATGCCCTCCGACAACTGCACGAGCACCAACGGCGACGTGAACGCGATGGATAAAATCATCTGGGTGTCGACGACCAGCCAGGTGAACAACGTGTACCGCGATGCCTACCTGGGCATCAACCGGGCCAATTCGGTCATCAAATACGTGCCTACGGTAACGATGGACACGGTACGCCGCCGCCAGATTGTGGGCGAGGCGCGCTTCATTCGGGCGCTCAATTATTTCAACCTGGTGCGGGCCTACGGCGGCGTGCCGCTGCGCCTGGTGCCTACCGAAAGCGGCGCCAGCGCCGACGTAAACCTGGCGCGCTCGACCAGCGACCAGGTGTATGCGCAGGTAGTGGCTGACCTGACAGCTGCCGCGGCCCAAATGCCTATCAGCAACCCCAACCGCGCCACCCAAAACTCGGCCAATGCGCTGCTAGCCCGCGTGCAGCTCACCCAGCGCAACTGGGCACAGGCTCAGGCAGCTGCCCAGAAAGTAATTGGGGGCGGCGTAGCACTCAACTCGTCGTTTAACTCGCTCTATCCTGCTGAAAACAGAGGTGCCGAGTCGCTCTTCGAGATTCAGTACGCGGGCAACAACGACGGCGGCAACCTCGTGCCCGACTTGGTTCTGCCTTCACCGCTGGCCACGTACTCGTTCCCGAAGTTTAACATTCCGACCGCCAACCTGCTGGCCAGCGCCGACACCGTGAACGACCTACGCTGGGCCTACGTCGGCCCCGTAACGGCCGCCAGCGGCAAGTTGGTGGGCCGCAGCCACGCGAGCTACATCGATGGCAAGCCTGGTGCGGGTGGCAATAACAACGATATAGGGCCCTTCGTGTTTAAGTGGCGCAGCCTGGGCAACGGCTTCAACTCGACCGACAACACCTACGTGTTGCGCTACGCCGAAGTGCTGCTGGCCTACGCCGAAGCTAGCAACGAGCAGAATGGCCCCACCGGCGACGCCCTGGCCAAGCTCAACCTGGTGCGCCAGCGCGCTGGCCTCACGGCCCTCACGGCGGCCTCGCCTCAGGCCCTGACCAAGCAGGCGCTGCGCAACGAAATCGACCGGCAACGCCGCCTGGAGTTAGCCTTTGAAGGCGAGCGCTGGTTTGACCTGCTGCGCTACGCCCGCCACACCCAGGCCGATGGCACGGCTACCCACGCCGTTACGGCGCTGGATATCATCCAGCAGCAGCGCACCACCCGCGATGCCAACTACCTGCTCTTCCCGCTGCCGCAGGCCGAGCTCAACACCAACCCGCTGCTGCAGCAAAACCCCGGATACTAATTATGAATGACTAATGGCTAGTGGATAATGACTACCTACAAAACGTCTTTGTTCATTGGTCCTTGAAGCTGTTCATTAGCCACTAGTCATTACACTTATTGCCGCTTTTGTCGTTTCGGGGCGGGGGTAGGGAAAGTGAAATAATCAGACTTTCCGCCCTGGAACGGCATTGGGCCGGCATCCGCTTTCTTTTGCAGCTACGCTCCTTTTCCCTTGAAAACCACCCATTTTATTTCCCGCGTGGCGGGCTGGGGTCTGGCTACGTGCTCGGCCTTTATGCTGCTGCCGGCCCACGCCCAGCGCGCGGCGCAGGTACGCGCCTGGGTCACGACACCTGACCAGGCGCAGCTGCTACGTCCGCAGCCGGGTACCTTGCGCTTTGGCCCTACCCCCCCAGCCGGCACCACTATTGAAATCGACGACAGCCAGACCTTCCAGACTATGGACGGCTTTGGCTACTGCCTCACGGGGGGCAGCGCCGAGCTGCTGCACGCCATGAGCGCCCCGGCGCGGGCCAAGCTGCTGCGCGAGCTGTTTGGCACCGGTCCCACCGACATTGGGGTAAGCTACCTGCGCCTGAGCATCGGGGCGTCGGACCTCGATGCACAGGTGTTCAGCTACGATGATATGCCGGCTGGCCAAACCGATCCCACGCTGGCCCGCTTCAGCCTGGCGCCCGACGAGGCGCACCTAATTCCGGTACTGAAAGAGATTCTGGCCATCAACCCCCGCCTCAAGCTGCTCGGCTCGCCCTGGAGCCCGCCCACTTGGATGAAAACCAACGGGGAAAGCAAAGGCGGCTCACTTAAGCCAGAGTATTATGGCGCTTATGCCCAGTACTTTGTGAAGTACATCATGGGCATGAAGGCGGCGGGCATCACCCTTGATGCCGTGACGGTGCAAAACGAGCCGCTGCACCCCGGCAACAACCCCAGCCTGCTGATGACGGCCGAGCCGCAGGCCGAGTTTATTGGCCGGCACCTGGGGCCGGCTTTTCAGAAAGCAGGGCTCAAAACCAAGATTATCTGCTACGACCACAACGCTGACAAGCCCGAATACCCCCTCACGGTGCTGGGCGATGCGGTGGCCAACCCCTACGTCGATGGCTCGGCGTTTCACCTCTACGCCGGGCCCATCGAGGCGCTGGGCAAGGTGCACGACGCTTTTCCGACCAAAAACGTGTACTTCACCGAGCAGTGGGTGGGCTCGAAAACCGACTTTGCCGGCAACCTAGGCTGGCACACCAAAACGCTATTTGTGGGCGCGCCGCGCAACTGGAGCCGCACCGTGCTGGAGTGGAACCTGGCCGCCGACCCGCAGCAAAACCCCCACACGCCGGGCGGCTGCACCGAGTGCCTGGGCGCCATTACGCTGGCCCCTGGCGACCAGGTGACGCGCAACGTGGCCTACTACGCGGTGGCCCAGAGCAGCAAGTTTGTGCGCCCCGGCTCGGTGCGCATTGGCTCGAGCAGCCCGGCGGGCCTGCCCAACGTGGCCTACCGCACACCCAACGGCGGCCACGTGCTGCTGGTGCTCAACGACCAGCCTACCCCGCAGGCCTTTGGCCTGCGCTACCGGGGTAGGGCCGTGGCGGCCACGCTGCCCGCTGGGGCCGTGGGCACCTACGTGTGGTAGCTGGCTCTGCTAACGAGCAGGTACTACGCCTTTTTATTCGCTTTTTCAGTCGTTGCGCATGTCTATTCCCACCCGTTGGCTCACGTATTCTTACTCACTTGCGCTGCTGGGGCTGCTGGCTACCGGCTGCAAAAGCAGCGACTCGGCCACGCCTACCCCCACCCCGCCACTCAACCCCACGCCACCCGCCTCGGCGCCCTCGCAAGTAGCGGTGTGGCTGACAATGCCCGACAAGTCGGCGCTCTTTTACCGGCAGCGGCTGAGCTTGCAGTTTGGGGACAATACCAACCAGAACCCCACCATTGTAGTGGATACTGCCCAAACCTTCCAAACCATGGATGGCTTTGGCTACACCCTCACCGGGGGTAGCGCCCAGATGATGAGCCGCATGGACGCGGGCAGCCGCGCGGCGCTCATCAAGGAGCTATTTGCTACCGATAGCACATCGCTGGGCGTGAGCTACTTGCGCCTGAGCATTGGGGCGTCGGACCTGGACGCGCAGGTGTTTAGCTACGACGATGGGCCAGCCGACCCCACGCTGGCCAATTTTAGCTTGGCGCCCGACCAGACGGCCCTCATTCCGGTGCTGAAGCAGATACTGGCCGTGAACCCGGCCATCAAAATCATGGGCTCGCCCTGGAGCCCGCCCACCTGGATGAAGACGAACAACAGCACCGTTGGTGGCTCGCTCAAGCCCGAGTACTACGACGCCTACGCCCGCTACTTTGTCAAGTACATCCAAGGAATGCAGGCGCAGGGCATCACCATCGATGCTGTGACGCTGCAGAACGAGCCACTCAACCCGCAGAACAACCCCAGCCTGTCGATGACGGCGGCCGAGCAAATTGATTTCATCAAGAACAACGTGGGGCCAGCCTTCCGCACGGCGGGCATCACGACCAAGATTATCGCCTACGACCACAATACCGACCGCACCGACTACCCGCTGGCGGTGCTCGGCGATGCCGGAGCTAACCCCTACGTCGATGGCTCGGCGTTTCACTTCTACAGCCCCAACGTGCCCATCACCGTGCTCAGCCAGGTGCACACGGCCTACCCCGCCAAGAACGTTTATTTCACCGAACTCTGGACCCAGGCGCCTACCGATGGCCACGTAGTTGACTTTGGCGGCGAGTTGGCTTACCACGTGGGCAACCTCGAAATCGGGGCCGTGCGCAACTGGTCGAAAAACGTGCTGGAGTGGAACCTGGCCAACGACCAGAACTTTGCGCCCTACACGCCGGGCGGCTGTAAAAATTGTCTGGGAGCCGTCACCATCAGCGGCAATGCGGTGACCCGCAACCCAGCTTACTACACTATTGCCCACAGCAGCAAGTTTGTGCGCCCCGGCTCGGTGCGCGTGGCTACCAACGTGCCCGGCAACCTGCAAAACGTGGCCTACAAAACGCCCAACGGCAAGCGCTGCCTCGTGGTGTTGAACACCGGCACCACGCTGCAAAATTTTAATATTCAGTACAAAGGAAAGGTGGTGAGCACCTCGCTCTACGGCGGGGCCGTGGCCACCTACGTGTGGTAGCCGCGCCGGCGCCCTACCCCCTTTTTTTACCCGACTTTTGCTTAATGAATTCTCGCTTTTTCCCGTTGCTGCTGACTGCGGCGCTCGGCCTGGGCCGCGCGGCCGCCCAAACTCCGGCCTACTCGGCAGCCAGCCGCCAGGTGCAGGTTTTTACCACGGCCCAGGGCACCGGCCAGCGCCTGGCGGCCGGCCCGCTGCTCAGCTTTCAGCCCGCGCCCCAGCCCGTGGAAACGCAGGTGTGCGTGTTTGTGGACCCCGGCCACCAGTTTCAGACCCTGCTGGGCATCGGCGGGGCGCTGACGGATGCCTCGGCCGAGACGTTTTTTAAGCTGCCCAAGGCCACGCAGCAGGAGTTTATGCAGGCCTACTACAGCCCGAGCCAGGGCATTGGCTACACGCTGGCGCGCACTAGCATCGGCAGCTGCGACTTTTCGAGCGCTAGCTACACGTACATCAAAGAGGGTGATGCGAGCCTGAAAAGCTTTAGCGTGAAGCCTGATGAGCGGTACCGCATCCCATTTATCAAGCTGGCCACGGCGGCGGCCGGCGGCAAGCTGCCGCTCTTTGTGAGCCCCTGGACGCCGCCGGCGTTCATGAAAACCAACCACGACCTGCTGCACGGCGGCAAGCTGCTGCCCGAGTTTCGGCAGCCATGGGCCAACTACTACGTCAAGTTTATTCAGGCCTACGAAAAGCAGGGCATTCCGATTTGGGGCCTCACGGTGCAAAACGAGGAAATGGCCACCCAGAAATGGGAGTCGTGCCTGTACACGGCCGAGGAAGAGCGTGATTTTATTAAGGAATACCTAGGGCCGACGCTGGCCAAGAACGGCCTGGGTGGCAAAAAGCTCATTGCCTGGGACCACAACCGCGACCTGCTGTTTCAGCGCGCCAGCACTGTGCTCGACGACCCGGCCGCCGCGCAGTACGTGTGGGGCATTGGCTACCACTGGTACGAGACCTGGACCACCAGCGGCCCGCTCTTCGACAACGAGCGCCGGGTGAAGGAGGCGTTTCCGAACACCAACCTCATTTTCACGGAGGGCTGCGTCGAGAATTTTAAGTTTGACCAAGTGAACGACTGGAAGCTGGGCGAGCGCTACGGCAATTCGATGCTGAACGACTTCAACGCCGGCACCGTGGGCTGGACCGACTGGAACGTGCTGCTGGACGAAACCGGCGGCCCCAACCACGTGGGCAACTTCTGCTTTGCGCCCATCATCGCCGATACGCGCACCGGCAAGCTCATTTACACCAACGCCTACTACTACATCGGGCACTTCTCGAAGTTTATCCGGCCCGGCGCCAAGCGCCTGGCTACCACCACCAACCGCGACTGGCTGCAAGCCACTGCCTTCCGCAACCCCGACGGCAAGGTGGCCGTGGTAGTGATGAATAGCGGCGACAAGCCCCAGGAGTTTCAGCTCTGGGTAAAAGGCCAGGCGGCTAGCACCACCAGCCTACCCCACTCGATGGCGACGTACGTTATCAACTAGCTACTGGTAAGCAAGTAAAGAACGTCATGCTGACAAAGAAAGCATCTCGCTCACGCCGTTGGATTAGTAACCTAAATGGCGTGAGCGAGATGCTTTCTTCGTTGGCATGACGTTCTTTTTAAGTACGCTTTCTTACCTGCCCTTTCCCTACCCCCTCTTCCCAAATGAAATTTCTACCCTTCCTGTTTTTCGCTACTACGGCCCTGGCCCAACGCCAGCAAGCGCCGCTGCTGCGCGCCGAAGGTCCCAAAATCGTGAACGCCCAAAACCAGGAGGTGCTGCTGCGTGGCATGAACCTGGGCGGCTGGCTGCTGCAAGAAGGCTACATGATGAAGCCCGGTTACGGTGGCACCCAAGGCTCGGTGAAGAAGGTGCTGTACAGCGCGGGCCTGAGCGACGCGGCGGTGGAGAAATTTTACCAGCAGTACCGCGATAATTTCATCACAAAGGCTGATATTGACTTCATTGCGCAGCAGGGTTTCAATTGCGTTCGCCTACCCCTGCACTACGACTTGTTTTTGACGCCGGCCCAGCGGGCGGTGCGCAACGGCGTGATTAGGGGCACCGTGCCGTATGCCGACTACGTGGCCCGGCTGAAGGAGTGGCAGCAGCGGGGCGAGCTGTTTCGGGAGCCGGCCCGGCTGGAGGCCATTCGCCTAATTGACCAGACGCTGGCTTGGTGCGCGGCCAACCAGCTGTACGTGGTGCTGGATTTGCACGCCGCGCCCGGCGCCCAGGGCACCGACTCGAACATTGCCGACGCGCTGCAACCCAACGACTTCTGGCAGGAGCCGGTTTTTCAGGACATCACCAATGGTTTGTGGGCCACGCTGGCCCGGCGCTATAAAAACGATGGCCGCATTGCGATGTACGACCTCGTGAACGAGCCCAACAACGTGCCCGGCGGCAATGCAGCCATTCAGACTATGTTTGAAAAGCTCATCAACACGGTGCGCGCCCAGGGCGACCAGCACCTGCTGCTGTTGGAGGGCAATGGCTTTGGCAATAATTATAACGAGCTGGAGAAGAAGACTTTTACGCACCCCGAAAACCTCGTGTACAACGCGCACCGCTACAGCATCTTGCCCAAGTACCCGCTCAGCAACGCGCTGGACGCTAGCAACCCCGACGCCAACCAGCTCGGGGCCATCGGCAATTTGGTGCGCTTTCGGGCGGCGCAAAATGTGCCGGTGTGGGTAGGCGAAACCGGGGAAAACACCGCGCAGTGGATGGGCGAGGCCGCCCGCAACCTCAACAGCGTGGGCATTGGCTGGTGCAACTGGACCTATAAGCGCTTCAGCGACCAGCCCATCGCGGCGCTGCTGCGCATCAGGCCGCCCTACTTGGTGGAGGTAAAGTCGGCCGCCGACCTGCCCGTTATCCTGAAGAATATCAAGTTCAAGAACTGCGTGCCGAACCCCGAAGTGATTGACGCGCTGCGGGCGGAATTGAAGAAGTAGCTTATTTCAATCAGTCACATTACTAGATGAGCAGGATGTTCTTTTCGATAAATTAGCCTGCCGATTGATGCGAAACGTAATTTTTCTCTTGCTGTTCAGCCTGCGGCTGGCGGCCCAAACTGCGCCGCCGGCCGGGCGCGTGGTCGTGGCCTACCTCGACTCGAAGCTGCTGCGCGGCAACCCCGGCGGCGAAAACCCGCGCCGCCGCGTGAGCGTGTACCTACCCCCTGGCTACGACGCCAACCCGCGGCAGCGCTACCCGGTGCTGTATTACCTACACGGCTTCACGTGGAGCGACAGCCTGGTTTTCAACCAGGATGGTATGGCGCGCCTGCTCGACCAAGCCATTGCGGCGGGGAAAATCCGGCCGCTCCTGGTGGTGGTGCCCAATGAGCAGACGCGCTTTGGCGGCAGCTGGTACGCCAACTCGGCCACCAACGGGCCCTGGGCCGACTTCACGGCCCGCGAGCTTATCACGTTCACCGACGGGCAGTTTCGGACGCTGGCCCGGCCCGGTAGCCGGGGCCTGGCCGGCCACTCGATGGGCGGCGGCGGCACGCTGCGGCTGGCCCTGGCCTACCCCGGCACCTGGGCCGCAGCTTACGCACTGAGCCCGGCCTTTGTGGGGCCGCACCCCAGCTTTGTGCCCGGCGCTGGGCTGGGCCCGGCGCTGCGCGCCAGCAGCGCAGCCGAGGCACAGCGTAGCTACCCGGTGCTAATGGCGGCCTCGCTCGCCCGCGCCTTTTCGCCCAATCCGAAGGCGGCACCATTTGGGGCCGACTTTCCGGGCTCGCTGGGGGCTGACAGCCTGCTGCGGCGCGATGCCGTGCTGGCGCGCTGGGTGCTGGCCACGCCCACCTACACCCTGCCCATCCGCCCGGCTAGCCTGCGCCAGCTGCGGGCGCTGGCCTTCGACTGGGGCGCGCAGGATGAGGTGCAGCACATTCCGCCCACCTGCCACGCTTTCAGCAACTTGCTGACGGTGTACGGCATCCGGCATACGGCTCAGGAGTACGAGGGCACCCACGGCAGCCGCATCATGGGGCCCACGGGGCGGGTATACCAGCAGGTG